>NZ_CP075175.1:675000-1012500 GCF_021223605.1 Paenibacillus sp. 481 | reverse complement strand
GGAAGGGGAGTGAAATAGAACCTGAAACCGTGTGCTTACAAGAAGTCAGAGCCCGTTAAATGGGTGATGGCGTGCCTTTTGTAGAATGAACCGGCGAGTTACGTTTGCGTGCAAGGTTAAGGTGGAAAGCCGTAGCCGAAGCGAAAGCGAGTCTGAATAGGGCGAGTTAGTACGTAGTCGTAGACCCGAAACCGTGTGATCTACCCCTGTCCAGGGTGAAGGTGCGGTAACACGCACTGGAGGCCCGAACCCACGAATGTTGAAAAATTCGGGGATGAGGTGGGGGTAGCGGAGAAATTCCAATCGAACTCGGAGATAGCTGGTTCTCCCCGAAATAGCTTTAGGGCTAGCCTCGGAATTAAGAGTCGTGGAGGTAGAGCACTGATTGGGTGCGGGGCCCGCCAAGGGTTACCAAGCTCAGTCAAACTCCGAATGCCATAGACTTATATCCGGGAGTCAGACAGTGAGTGCTAAGATCCATTGTCAAGAGGGAAACAGCCCAGACCATCATCTAAGGTCCCAAAGTGTGTGTTAAGTGGGAAAGGATGTGGAGTTGCACAGACAACCAGGATGTTGGCTTAGAAGCAGCCACCATTTAAAGAGTGCGTAATAGCTCACTGGTCGAGTGACTCTGCGCCGAAAATGTAACGGGGCTAAACACACCACCGAAGATATGGCTTGCGACGTATGTCGCAGGGGTAGGGGAGCGTTGTGTACCGGGTTGAAGGTAGACTGTAAAGACTGCTGGACTGTACACAAGTGAGAATGCCGGTATGAGTAACGAAAAGACATGTGAGAATCATGTCCGCCGAAAGCCTAAGGGTTCCTGGGGAAGGCTCGTCCGCCCAGGGTAAGTCGGGACCTAAGGCGAGGCCGAAAGGCGTAGTCGAAGGACAACAGGTTGAAATTCCTGTACCACCGTGAACCGTTATGAGCAATGGGGTGACGCAGAAGGATAGGGACGCGAACTGATGGAATAGTTCGTCCAAGCAGTGAGGCCGATGTGTAGGCAAATCCGCACATCACTAAGGCTGGGCTGTGATGGGGAGGGAAATTTATAGTACCGAAGGTCTTGATTTCATGCTGCCGAGAAAAGCCTCTAGCCAGGGAGAAGGTGCCCGTACCGCAAACCGACACAGGTAGGCGAGAAGAGAATTCTAAGGCGCGCGGAAGAACTCTCGTTAAGGAACTCGGCAAAATGACCCCGTAACTTAGGGAGAAGGGGTGCCTCGGTAGGGTTAATAGCCCGAGGGGGCCGCAGTGAATAGGCCCAATCGACTGTTTAGCAAAAACACAGGTCTGTGCGAAGCCGCAAGGCGAAGTATACGGGCTGACGCCTGCCCGGTGCTGGAAGGTTAAGGGGAGTGGTTAGCCGCAAGGCGAAGCTATGAACCGAAGCCCCAGTAAACGGCGGCCGTAACTATAACGGTCCTAAGGTAGCGAAATTCCTTGTCAGGTAAATTCTGACCCGCACGAATGGCGTAACGAATTGGGCGCTGTCTCAACGAGAGATCCGGTGAAATTTTAATACCTGTGAAGATGCAGGTTACCCGCGACAAGACGGAAAGACCCCATGGAGCTTTACTACAGCTTGATATTGGACTTTGGTACGGACTGTACAGGATAGGTGGGAGCCTTAGAAACCTGAGCGCCAGCTTAGGTGGAGGCACCGTTGGGATACCACCCTGTTCGTATCGGAGTTCTAACCTAGGACCGTTACCCGGTTCGGGGACAGTGTCAGGTGGGTAGTTTGACTGGGGCGGTCGCCTCCTAAAGAGTAACGGAGGCGCCCCAAGGTTCCCTCAGAATGGTTGGAAATCATTCGAAGAGTGCAAAGGCATAAGGGAGCTTGACTGCGAGACCTACAAGTCGAGCAGGGACGAAAGTCGGGCTTAGTGATCCGGTGGTACCGCATGGAAGGGCCATCGCTCAACGGATAAAAGCTACCCTGGGGATAACAGGCTTATCTCCCCCAAGAGTCCACATCGACGGGGAGGTTTGGCACCTCGATGTCGGCTCATCGCATCCTGGGGCTGAAGTAGGTCCCAAGGGTTGGGCTGTTCGCCCATTAAAGCGGTACGCGAGCTGGGTTCAGAACGTCGTGAGACAGTTCGGTCCCTATCTGTCGCGGGCGTAGGAAATTTGAGAGGAGCTGTCCTTAGTACGAGAGGACCGGGATGGACATACCGCTGGTGTACCAGTTGTTCTGCCAAGAGCATCGCTGGGTAGCCAAGTATGGAAGGGATAAGCGCTGAAAGCATCTAAGCGTGAAGCCCCCCTCAAGATGAGATTTCCCACTTTTGGTAAGACCCCTTGAAGACGACGAGGTTGATAGGTTCGGGGTGGAAGTACAGTAATGTATGGAGCTGACGAATACTAATAGGTCGAGGGCTTATCCTAAATAAGCAAGATGATTCGAAATAACGATTTACCTTTCACGATCAGTTTTCAGGGCGCAAGTTCTGAATTAAATATTGGCGAGTATTAACGAGCCAAGCTGTCTGGTGATGATGGCGGAGGGGTTCCACGCGTTCCCATACCGAACACGACCGTTAAGCCCTCCAGCGCCGATGGTACTTGGACCGCAGGGTCCCGGGAGAGTAGGACGTTGCCAGGCAGTGTAATATTTATTATATGGGTGAATTACTATTCCCTGATAGCTCAGTTGGTAGAGCACTCGACTGTTAATCGAGTTGTCACAGGTTCGAGTCCTGTTCGGGGAGCCACTACGGAGAGATGTCCGAGCTGGTCGAAGGAGCACGATTGGAAATCGTGTAGGCGTCACAAGCGTCTCGGGGGTTCGAATCCCCCTCTCTCCGCCAGATTGGACTTTACTGTGGCCCGTTGGTCAAGGGGTTAAGACACCTCCCTTTCACGGAGGTAACAGGGGTTCGAATCCCCTACGGGTCACCACATATGGACACTTAGCTCAGTTGGGAGAGCACCATCTTGACAGGGTGGGGGTCAGCGGTTCGAACCCGTTAGTGTCCACCATATAATTGTAAATGACGCGGGGTGGAGCAGTTCGGTAGCTCGTCGGGCTCATAACCCGAAGGTCGTAGGTTCAAATCCTGCCCCCGCAACCAAATAAAATAACGTGGAGCTGTGGTGTAGAGGCCTAACATGCCTGCCTGTCACGCAGGAGACCGCGGGTTCGAATCCCGTCAGCTCCGCCATTTTAATCAAATAATGTATGTACACATAGCTAAGGCCCGTTGGTCAAGGGGTTAAGACACCTCCCTTTCACGGAGGTAACAGGGGTTCGAATCCCCTACGGGTCACCATTTTAAGAGCCATTAGCTCAGTTGGTAGAGCACCTGACTTTTAATCAGGGTGTCGTAGGTTCGAGTCCTACATGGCTCACCAGTGCATACAACTAACAACCTGTAACTAAGTTACAGGTTTTTTTGTATACTCTGGTAAGTATGGTTCATTTACTGCTAAAGTCATAAGGGGACTTAAGGTTTAAACAATTAAATATTTCTCCAATTATCCCTTTCAATTGATGAATACCTAAATCCGTATTGGTCATAATGACCGCACCTGTCCCTAAATAGGGATATGCCACCATCATACATTGAAATCCTACACCCCAACCGAGTGAAGAAACTTCAATTTCATGCTCTGAACCGTCAAGAAATAGACCAAGTCCAGCCCATTCTTTACAACCTTGAGGGATGAGCAATTGCTTGATCAGGCGATTAGGGAGCCTTGAATGACGATTATCTGTTAAGGAATTCATCATTTCAATGACTAATGTGGCTAAATCAGTGGGTGTTGTCCACAACCCAGCAGCTGCAGGATAAGGATTGATGGCATATTTGTCATTAACGCCTTGTCCATTTTTATCATGTCCACAACAAAATGGCTTGTTTATTACTTCAGACGCTGCTTGTATATATGTGCTATTGCTCATATTGAGCGGTCTAAAAACAAGCTCATCCATTACTTGTATAAAAGGCTGATTACAAACGTCTTCTATCACTAGTTGTATGACACAAAATCCTGCATCTGAATATTGAAAGTCACTTTCAGGCACATACTTTACCTCAATAAGCTCTTTACAATACGAGGTGTTACCTCCTAGCAGCATAGCCATAGTAGGAATGCCTTCAGAATCATCCAGAACACGAAAGCTCCCTACGGGATCCATTATTCCAGATTGATGACTTAGTAAATTTCGAAGCGTTACTTTTTTACTATGTGTAAATTCATTATGTGGCACTTTCCAAGAGACAAGTCGACGATTGACATCTTCGTCTAAATCAAGAATCCCTTGATCAACTAGTGTTAGAACTAACACCGAGGTTAAAAACTTACTAATGGAGCAAGCATTAAAAATAGTATGATGGTCAATCATATTAGTGGCCGTATGAGTAGGGGATTCGTTGTCCAACACTCCAAATCCTTGGGTCATACTTATTACACCGTTACGAATGAGCGCGATGCTTACACCAGATACATGATGATGCCTCATCCGTTCAACAACATTTAAATCCATATTCCTAAATGCCCCCATTCCATTTGCAAAATTCGTCCACAATCTTCATGCTGATAAACATCAGCCAGCAATAGCGAATGACGCCTTTATTTCACGTGGTCACTCTTTTTCATTATAGAACATAAGTTCTCATATTGGAAGCAATGAACTTAATGTTACTTCCTTTAAGAAAGGAATGTAAAACATCAAGTTCAAAGTGAAGTTGATTTTATAGTAAAAAAATACCACCATCTATATGAGCAAAAACATTTGCAATTCACTATCATATCTGGTATATTAATAAATGTGCCCGCGACAAGCGGTGAATAAAAGTAAGCAATGATTCAGTAATAAAGTAACATATGCGGAAATAGCTCAGTGGTAGAGCATCTCGTTGCCAACGAGAAGGTCGCGGGTTCGAGCCCCGTTTTCCGCTCCAAATTTGCGCCCTTAGCTCAGCTGGATAGAGCGTTTGACTACGAATCAAAAGGCCGGGAGTTCGAATCTCTCAGGGCGCGCCATTTTTACAACATTATGAATCACATCAATATGCCGGCGTGGCGGAATGGCAGACGCGCGCGACTCAAAATCGTGAGGGAAACCGTGGAGGTTCGAGTCCTCTCGCCGGTACCAGTTGTCGGGACGTAGCTCAGCTTGGTAGAGCACTTGGTTTGGGACCAAGGGGTCGCATGTTCAAATCGTGTCGTCCCGACCATATTATGATGAACCATCGGTTATAAGCCGATGGTTTTTCTTTATGTATTTTATATTCTACTATTCTTCATTTTGACGTATATTTATCCCTTCTCTTTGGACACACTAGTCAAAAAGGGTTAGAAGGGATTTTTATGGCTAGGGAACATCGAACTTCTTCTAGATTTTATTTTCGGCTAAAGCTATGGAAAAAGAAGCTTCGTCGATGGAGACGTCCACTGTGGTCATTGGCGGGATTTCTGTTATTGTTAATAGTGCTTTCCATTGCGGTATATATGTCTGACTCGGTACGTGATTTGTCGAATGTAGGTAAAAATACACGTGCCATGGAAACTTTTTCGATGCTGCAAGAGGATCGTTACCCACAATTAGATGACAAGGCACGATTTGTTGTTAATCAATTGGTACAGCATGATGAAGTGCGAGAAGTCGTGCACCGTAAACTGTATATTTGTGGGCAGTCGGAACACATACTTGGCAAGTTGGCATCGACAGAGATTATTCGCAACATACTTGAACATCCTAACTGGGCGGCTTCCATGGATGCTACAGGCCAGGTTGTTTTTGAAGAACAAGTTAATGACCTTTCGGAAAAGTGCAAACAGCAAGCTTACATTAGTCTGGATAAAGACGGGAATTTGACGTTGTTTGAAGGGCGACCGAAAGAAAAGAATGCCATTCGAACATTTTTCCAATTGGACGTTAATTCGATGGAAAGTTCACTGCCAACAAATGTGTTAGACCAGTTGTATAAAGGGATCCGTATTTCAGATATGGACCAATATAATAGCGTGCTTTCAACATTTAGTGACTATGCCATTGAAGAAACGAAAAAAGTTATGAAACCAACTTCGACGTATTAACGTATTACGTATAGATGAGAAAAGGTAGGACGCCGTAACCGACGTCCTTCTTTTTTTGGTTTCTAAGCGAAACATGTCGATTTTTGTAGAAATGGTATGGATTAACGCGAGTGACACCAAAGGAAATGTCGGTTTACGGTCATAATAAATAAACACCGGAAAGGGGTATGCTCATGACTTTAGTGCTCATGCTACTCATCATTTTAGTCTCGACAAAGCTGGCGGGGGACTTAGCGGTTCGACTTGGTCAACCATCTGTTCTCGGCAAGCTACTTATCGGGATTATTATCGGTCCGGCTGTACTGGGCTGGGTAAATGATGGTGCACTTATTACTGAAATGGCTGAAATCGGGGTCATCTTATTAATGTTCATCGCCGGACTTGAAACCGATCTTGACCAATTGAAACGTAACTGGAAAGCAGCATTTGCTGTTGCAATTGGTGGCGTAATTTTACCGTTTATCGGTGGATATAGTGGAGGTCTTTTGTTTGGACTCTCCAGTGAACATTCGTTGTTTATTGGTCTGCTATTGTGTGCCACATCCGTAAGTATTTCGGTCCAAACGCTTAAAGATTTAGGCCAGTTAAGCTCACGTGAAGGCACGACTATTTTAGGTGCTGCTGTTGTAGACGATATTTTGGTCGTTATTTTACTGGCGTTCATGCTTAGTTTACTTGGCGCTGGTGGAGATGCTTCTTTAGGTCTAATTGTTGGTAAAAAAGTACTGTTCTTTGCTGGAGCCATTTTACTTAGCATTTTTGTAGTTCCACGTGTAATGAAGTGGTTGGCACCGCTACAAGTAACTGAAGCTGTTATTAGTGCGGCGCTCATTATTTGCTTCTTCTTCTCATACGGAGCGCATTATCTGGGTGTAGCAGGTATCATTGGTGCTTTTGCTGCTGGTATCGCCATTTCGCAAACGAATTTCAAACATGAGGTGGAACACCGCCTTGAGCCAATTGCATATGCGATCTTCGTCCCGATTTTCTTTGTTAGCGTCGGATTGAAGGTTACATTTGTAGGTATTGGTGAGCATATGTGGTTCATTGTATTATTTACAATAATTGCTATTATCACTAAATTGGTAGGTTGCGGTTTAGGCGCACGCTTAACTGGCTTTGATCGCAAGAGCTCTATAGGTATTGGTGCGGGCATGGTATCGCGCGGCGAAGTCGCATTGATTATTGCAACAACAGGTTTAGCTGGTGGTTTGTTTGATGAGAAGTATTTCACGCCACTCGTTATTGTCATTATTTTGACGACGCTTGTAACACCACCGATGCTGAAGGCTGCCTTCAAAAAGCCGGAAGTTCAAAAAGCAGCTTCAACATCGAAATAGATGGGCTTTAAGCCACATTTTATGCAGCATAATAAGCTTTGCAAGTGCGAAAAGGTGCTTGCAAACTAGACGATATGATTCATTCTCTTCCTCCCGATCTGTGTTATAATGAAGTGAACACGTATGTTCGCTTATGACACGGACCTCGGTGAGGGAGAGATTTTTTTTGCGCATTTTAGGTATTGATCCGGGCATTGCTATCGTTGGGTTCGGATTTGTCGATAAGGAAGGCAGCCGAATTACACCGGTGCAATACGGATGTATCCAAACGGAGTCCACAACGGCACCCGAAATGAGGCTTGTACAAGTATACGAAGCGACGGAGCAACTGCTTGATCAGTTTAAACCGGACGCGATGGCAGTTGAGAAATTATTTTTTAATCGTAACGTAACGACCGCTTTTTCCGTGGGACAAGCACGTGGAGTTATCATTTTGGCAGCGGCCAAGCGTGGTATCCCGGTTGCAGAATATACACCAATGCAGGTGAAGCAAGCTATTGTAGGCTATGGTAAGGCAGAAAAGAAGCAAGTGCAAGAAATGGTAAAAATGTTTTTAAAATTACGAGTCGTGCCAAAGCCGGATGACGTAGCCGATGCACTCGCGGTGGCGATTTGTCATGCTCATTCGTCTGGGCTTAACGACAGATTGAATGGAGTTTTGCGGCCATGATCGACTTTTTACGCGGGCAGGTTGCCCATTTTGAGACGGACCATATCGTGATAGATGTTCAAGGGGTCGGATACCGAGTGTTTACGCCCAATCCGTATTTGTTTACAAAGATGGAAGGGGATATCACGGTCTACACCCATCACCATGTGCGTGAGGATGCGATGTTGTTGTTTGGCTTTTCTTCGCGTGAACAATTGAAGCTATTTCGCCGCTTGATTGATGTAAATGGAGTTGGCCCAAAGGTGGCGCTCGGCGTGTTAGCTGGCAGCAAGCCAGAGGCGTTAGTCATGGCAATCCAACAAGAAAACGTCGTGTTTCTAACGAAGTTGCCGGGTATCGGTAAGAAGACGGCTCAGCGCATTATTTTGGATTTGAAAGATAAGCTCGACAATATCGGCCTCGATCTAACGGCAGCTGGAGCGTCGTTGTTTGTTGATATGCCGACTGTTGCTGTTGATACAGAAGTTGAAGCATGGTCGGAAGCTCGTGAAGCGCTGAAAGCACTTGGCTATACAGACGCAGAGCTGGATCGTGTGTGGCACGGTTTGCAGGAGCGCGTACATGCAGATGAGAGCGCTGATTCGTTAATTAAAAAGGCGTTACAAGCATTGTTTAAAGGTTAGAGAGGCGGGATCGCTACATGGATGAACGGATCATTTCGGCCAATTTCATGATGGAAGACCAAGCGGTCGAATTGAGTCTTCGCCCGCGTTATTTATCTGAATATATCGGGCAAGCGCAAGTGAAAGAAAATTTAAAAATATTTATTGAAGCGGCAAAGATGCGAAAGGAAGCGTTGGATCATGTCCTGCTGTACGGTCCACCAGGACTCGGCAAGACTACACTGTCTAACATTATTGCGAATGAGCTGGGCGTAAATATTCGAACGACCTCAGGCCCCGCAATTGAGCGACCTGGGGATCTTGCGGCGTTGTTGACCAATTTGCAAGAAGGCGATGTTCTATTCATAGATGAGATTCATCGTTTGCATCGCACGGTTGAAGAGGTTCTTTATCCAGCGATGGAAGACTTTGCGCTCGATATTATTATTGGAAAAGGTCCGAGTGCACGTTCGGTCCGTCTTGATCTGCCTAAATTCACGCTAATTGGTGCGACTACGCGTGCAGGATTACTGTCAGCACCTTTGCGTGACCGTTTTGGTGTCGTAAGCCGGCTCGAGTTCTATAATACGGATGAGCTTACTTACATTGTGACACGCGCGGGCGAAATTTTGAATGTGAGCTTTGTTGGTGATGCGGCGGTAGAGATCGCGATGCGGTCACGGGGAACACCGCGTATTGCGAACCGTTTGCTTAAACGTGTGCGGGACTTTGCGCAAGTAAAAGGTGATGGAGTCATTACACTGGAAATTGCGAAAGAAGCATTGCGTCTTATTCAAGTCGATCCGCTCGGCTTGGATCAAATCGACCACAAAATGTTGCGCACGATGATCACGAATTTCAGGGGTGGCCCTGTCGGTCTAGATACGATTGCGGCTACGATCGGGGAAGAAAGCCAGACGATAGAAGATGTGTATGAACCGTTCTTATTGCAAATCGGCTTCTTGCAACGTACGCCGCGCGGACGTATGGTGACGCAACAGGCGTACGCTCATTTAGGACTGCCGATGCCTGAGCGACCGTAATGGTTTAGCTTGTTACATCAAGATGAACGGGTTAATGGAATAGGATGAGTGGGATGATGGAGGGATATTTACGGAATGAATAACAACAACCGACACGTTATCCGCAACATAGCCATCGGTACGGTAGCAGGAGCCTTGCTGTGGAGCGGGGCGCTTGCACCGACAGGTGAACTGGCAATTTCGACTGTTGCTGCTGCGGAGAAAAGTGCAGGAAAAGCCAAGCTACAGCTCCCTGTTAGTCAAGCTAATAAACTAGCGGTCGACGATACGATTCGTGTGGCTTTGTTTGCAAACTTGGGGAAGCGCTCTCCAGGCAATACGGATCAAGTGACATTGACCGCAGCAGAGGCGTTAAGTGTTCAGCCACAGGCAAGCAAGGGATCTCAATCGCAAAGCCTTAGCGTTAAGCAGGCTCGTTTCAGTCTAGACGACTACAAGGTCAAGCTGTATGAGAACAAAGATAAAGCGAGCGCACAAGCTGTCCTTAAAAAAGCGAAGGCGTCTGGCCAAGCATATATGGAACGCGTAGAGCGCCGAGGTGTTGATTTTTATACGGTTTATGCAGGTGGCTATGCAACGAGCCAAGAAGCGAATCAAGCTTTGAGCCGTCTCACGGGCGACGGTACTATGCAATCACTTATTGGCAGCTATCCGGCGTCTGTAGCCGGTCCGCATTATTTACAGGCGGGTACATATCCATCGCTACAAGGTGCGCAATCCGCATTGCGCGCTTTGCTCGATGCAGATATAGATGCAAGTGTCGCGATATTGGACGCGGGTGGTCAGACCCAAGTGTCCGTATGGGCAGGGCACAGTGCATCAGAGCAGCAATTAGCTGGTGTGCAAGCTAAGTTGAATGCGAAGGGCGTTTCGATGGAGCTACAGCCTGTACGAGCTGCTGGAGCCCTCCTTCATATGACGGAGGAGGCGGGTGATGCTACTTCAACTTCGAGTGCGCATTATCGCGTTCACGGTTCAACGAAATGGGCAGTCGAGTCAAGTCGCGACAATTTAATTAAAGTAACGGAACGCAGTAAACGCACTTACCGTGGAATTATGGAAGTGGGCGCACATAAGGGTAAATTATCGCTTGTCAACGAGGTACCGTTCGAACAATACTTAGTATCGGTTGTTGGTGGTGAAGTTTATTCAAGTTGGCCAGCAGAAGTACTTAAGGCGCAAGCGGTTGCCGCGCGTACATTTGCGCTGTATCAAGGCACGAAGTTCGAAATCGCCAATGTCGTCGATACGACTTTAAGCCAAGCTTACTATGGCTTGGAAAAAGAACATCCAAGCATCCGTGCTGCTGTAGAAGCAACTACTGGAGAAGTACTACTGCATAACGGCAAGCTTATTGAAGCTATCTTCAATTCCAATGCAGGGGGCAAGACAGCCGATCCGAAAGAAATTTGGAACGGTAGTTCATATCCGTATTTTCAGGTCGTAGATAGCCCAGATGATGCTGTACAAGCAGGCGCTAAGTCTTGGTACAGAGTGTCGCTTGCTAACGGTAAAACGGGATACGTACGCGAAGACGTCGTAGAGATGACGAGTCGACGTAATTCTTCTGGACAAGCGCTGCTTAAAGTGAAGGACGATGGCACGAACGTCCGACCGAATCCGAGCATTCAATCGAATGTTAGTCCTATTGCAAAAGTAGGCAAAGGCGACGAGCTGGCTGTGTTGGAAGAAGTGACGGAATCTACAGAGTTGCAATGGACGCGTGGGCCTTATTCCTCGTCTCAAATTGAGAGTTGGTTAAAAGAACGTACAAATACGAAAATAAACGGTCCGATTCGTACGATTGAAGTAACGGATCGTGGTCCATCAGGACGCGTAACGAAAATAGAAGTAAACGGTGAGCCTGTTGCGGTAAGCTATCCGGACAATTTGCGCTATGCATTTGGCGGATTGCCAAGCACGTTGTTTGACGTTGTGCCTGCGGGGGGAGCAACCACGCACACAGCCGTTACTGCTGGAGGCAAGACAAAGACAGTTACAGTTGGCGGTAGCAACGTTGTATCCGGCAAGAATGGCACTACTTCGAAAGTGTCATCTAAGACCGTTGTCGTCAATGGTAAAGGGAAGACGACCGCATTAAACGCAGGAACTACAGGAACAGGCACACAGTCTGGTTCGTTTACGTTTATTGGAAAAGGGAATGGACACGGTGTTGGAATGTCCCAGTGGGGAGCTAAGGCGCTAGCGGATAAAGGGTATGACTATGAAGCGATTTTGAAATACTATTATAAAAATGTAGAACTTGCAAAGCGATAGGATGGACAACTATGAATGTGGACTTATTTGATTTTCATTTACCAGAACATTTGATTGCACAAACTCCGCTGCTTGATCGAACATCATCTCGTTTGTTGACGCTAAATCGTCAAACAGGAGACATCGGTCATCATTCTTTTACGGCAATTGAATCTTTGTTACGTGAAGGCGATGTACTCGTCTTGAATGATACGCGCGTTATTCCAGCCCGTCTGTTTGGGGTTAAAGCAGACACGGGAGCGAAGGTTGAAGTGCTGTTGTTAAAGCAAGAAGGCGACGATCGTTGGGAAGCGTTGGTGAAGCCGGGTAAAAGGCTGCGCGAAGGGGCGGTAGTGCGCTTTGGCGATGAGCTGGAAGCTGTAGTTGAAGAAGTACGCGAAATGGGCGGAAGAGTGCTTCGTTTTCGTTATAACGGCATTTTTCAGGAAATATTAGATCGGTTAGGCGAAATGCCACTGCCGCCATACATTAAAGAGCAGCTCAGCGACCGCGAACGTTATCAGACCGTGTATGCTAAGCATGAAGGCTCTGCTGCGGCACCGACAGCGGGTTTGCATTTTACAGAACAATTGTTGGATCAGATTCGTGCACGGGGTGTCAAGATTGCTTATGTAACACTTCATGTCGGTCTAGGTACGTTTCGTCCAATGTCGGTTGATAAAGTTGACGAACATGTGATGCATGCAGAGTATTACCAGATTTCTGCGGAAACGGCTGCATGTATTAATGAAGCTAAGGCGAATGGCGGACGCGTTATCGCGGTCGGCACTACATCGGCACGCACGCTGGAAACGGCTGCTGGACGATTTGACGGTGAGTTGCAAGCCTGCGACGGATGGACGGATATTTTCATCTATCCAGGCTACCGTTTTCGGATGGTAGACGCGTTGCTAACTAATTTCCATCTGCCAAAGTCTACTTTGGTCATGTTAGTGAGTGCGCTTGGAGGTTATGAGCACATTATGGCTGCTTATAAGGAAGCGATTGAGGAACAATACCGCTTCTTTAGCTTTGGTGATGCGATGTTCATTTATGACGAGACGAAGTAAGTGGGTTAACGAATAAATGGGTTAACGAATAAAGCTTAAATTACGATGACTTCAATGATGTTAGGATGAGATAAAAAACATGGCAGCAGTTACGTATGAATTTATTAAAACGTGTAAGCAAACGGGTGCTCGTTTAGGCCGCGTTCATACTCCGCATGGCTCATTTGATACACCGACATTTATGCCTGTGGGAACGTTGGCGACGGTTAAGACGATGAGTCCGGAAGAACTGAAAGAGATGGAAGCAGGCATTATTTTAAGTAATACGTATCATTTATTTTTGCGTCCAGGTCATGAAATTGTACGTGAAGCTGGTGGATTGCATAAGTTTATGAACTGGGATCGGGCGATTTTGACGGATAGCGGTGGATTTCAAGTATTCAGCTTGAGTGATATGCGCAAAATCGAAGAAGCGGGTGTGCATTTCCGCTCCCATTTGAATGGGGACAAGCTGTTTCTATCGCCAGAAAAAGCGATGGAAATTCAAAATGCGCTTGGTTCGGACATTATGATGGCATTTGATGAATGTGCGCCATATCCAGCAGACCACGCCTACGTCAAGCAATCGTTAGAGCGTACGACTCGTTGGGCAGAACGTTGCTTGCAGAGCCATGAGCGTCCACACGATCAGGCTTTGTTCGCTATTATTCAAGGTGGTATGTATGAAGACTTGCGCAAGCAGAGTGCCAAAGATTTGACTTCGATGGATTTCCCGGGGTATGCTATTGGTGGACTGAGCGTAGGAGAGCCGAAACATTTGATGTACGAAGCGTTGGATGTTACGGTGCCGCTTCTTCCTGACAACAAGCCGCGCTATTTGATGGGCGTTGGCTCACCGGATGCGCTGATTGAAGGTTCGATGCGCGGGGTAGATATGTTCGATTGCGTGTTACCAACACGTATCGCACGTAATGGTACGACGATGACGAGTCAAGGTCGTCTAGTTATACGTAACGCTAAGTTTGCACGTGATTTTGGGCCGCTTGACCCGAATTGCGATTGCTACACGTGCCGTAATTATTCGCGAGCGTACCTTCGTCATCTGATTAAAGCAGATGAAACGTTTGGTTTGCGTCTCACGACTTATCATAATTTGTATTTCCTCATGAATATGATGGAACAAGTAAGACAAGCTATCCGCGAAGATCGTTTGCGCGATTTCAGAGACGAATTCTTTGAGAATTACGGCATGGATCGCAACGAAAGCGGATTTTAATAAGAGTAGATACGCCTGTCGTATATGAAATTCTTGTCTCGTAGTTACTCGTAGGTTACTCGTAAGGAGAAGATGAGAATTTGACGTAGGACAGGCTGTCTGTTTATAGTTCGGTTATTAAGTATTATGTATACTACGTGGAAAGGGGGATACAACAATGTTAATAGCAGCAGCAAATGCAGCTGGCGGAAGCATTTGGGGAATGGTGTTGCCGTTCGTCGCAATGTTCGCAGTATTTTATTTCTTGCTCATTCGTCCTCAGCAGAAGAAGCAAAAGCAACGCAACTCGATGTTGAGTGCGATTAAAAAAGGCGACAAAATTGTTACGATCGGCGGCTTGCACGGTACGATTGTAGAGATGACTGATGACACAGTCGTAGTGCGTGTCAATGACGTTACAAAGCTGACGTTTGAGCGTAGCTCGATCAGCCATGTGGCAAGCACAGAGGAAGGCGCTACTTCTTAATAAAGTTTAGAAGAACGCACGAGCCTACATAATGCAAAAACAAAAAAGCGATGCTGCTCCTGCTGTAAGGAGTGCATCGCTTTTTTGTTGTATAGCAGCGGGCTAATGGGATTGGTCAGAAATGGCTTTCGTAAGTGCCTTTTGACGAGTGCGTTTTGGTAATGAACCGAGCCATGCTGGTTGTAAACCTGCCAATCGCATGCCACCCCATGCTGCTAATGAGCCTAGCGCAACCCCAGCTAGCATATCGGTTAGCCAGTGAATCCCCAAATAGAAGATTGAAAAAATAATTATAGCAGCGCTGATAACCGAAAATATAGCCCAGCGGCGGTTACCTGATTGCATGGCAAGTAGGGCAACCGTTACCGATATGGAAGTATGCAGGCTAGGAAGACAATTGTTCAAGCCTGAATAAGCACGATAAGACTCCTCAAATAGCGGAAATGCATCTAGCATTAGAAATCTTACACCTGCCGGTGGATACGCCCACACCTCGTTAACAGGGAATAAAATATAAAATGGTATCGCAATAATGTAATTAATGATGATTGCGTAACAAACAGCTTGAGCCATCTTTACATGGCCATTTGCCGTGTATATGCCAATGGAGGCAACGATAAGTCCTTGAAACACGATCAAGTAAAAGAAAGCAACGAATGTCGTCAGCAGGGGATGCGTAAATAACTGTTGAAATGCATACACAAACTGACCTTCCAAGGCATAAATATTCGGTGTGAAGTCCCAAGAAATTTGCAATTGCTGTTCCAATGATAGTTCCCATTTGTTAATAAGCAATACGCCTATGAGTCCTACAAAAGCAATTAAAAAAGGTCTAGAGCGCCACAATGTTTGGGCAAAAGAAGTAGCTACCGCAATCGGTTGTTTACCCGATCCGAACCAGACTAAAGCGATAACGATAGCGATGGTCCACATCGTTACAGATTGCATGGAATGAAACAACACCATGGTTATCCCCCTATATTTAAACCAAATCAATAAATAACTGCTCTATTATAGCATATTCAGAGGGATAACACATCGGTGCTTCTAGTTATTGACACGGACAGCTACATGTTCAGTTTGGCTTCTTCGTGTTCACGCCGAATATTCCTCCTAAAGCGGAGACTCCGAATGCAGCAATAAGCAAAATCATGCGTAAGCCATTAAAATCACTGTCCATTGCTAAAAAACCAATAATAAAGATAAGCAGTGCATACAATAGACCTGTAAGGCCACCATAGTACCAGCCTTTGTAGCGGCTGCGTCGTCCAGCGGTCCATCCGCCTATTAACAAAGCAAACGTATGAATGATATACGTATACTTGGTTAACGATTCTTCATTTGTAGAATTGGAAAATAAAAGTACAGACAACGCAAGCGCTCCCAATGCCATCCATATGAAAGCGTATGTGACGCCAGCGAGAATCGGATGTCCGAACTTCCATTTTGAAACATGCTGTACGGTGTTCATGTTTGACAACTCCTTTAAACCATTTTGTAAAGATAGTATGGGTAAGCGCTATAAAATAGTACAAGTTATAGATGAAAAATGAGGCCAGCAGTATATTTTGCGGAAATTTATTACACATGGTGTGATATAAGCTATACATGTTACGTCGTAAATGAGAGGGATGAGACAAATGGAGCCTATGGCATCGAACTGGCAAGTGTCGATAGCGGTTATTGTGTTTTTAATTACATACGCCATTATTATCTCAGAAAAACTTAATCGGGCCATTATTGCGATGTTGGGCGCTGTAATTATGCTCATTTTGCAAATTGTAGATGTACATGTGGCCTTCACCCATCACATTGAATGGAACACGATTTTTTTACTCGTTGGGATGATGATTCTGGTGGGCATCACGAACAAAAGTGGGATTTTTCAATATGTAGCTGTTAAAGCTGCCCAACAAGCACAGGGAAAACCACTGCGTATTCTCGTTGTATTGTCACTGCTGACAGGGGTCGGATCAGCTTTTCTGGATAATGTAACTACCGTACTGTTAATGGTGCCGATTACATTTTCCATTACGCGAATGTTGCAGGTAAATCCGGTTCCTTTTTTAATTGCTCAAATTATTGCTGCAAACGTCGGGGGGACGGCAACGTTAATTGGCGATCCGCCTAACATTATGATTGGTTCTGCTAACAAGCATCTGACGTTTAATATGTTCTTGGTCCATTTAGCCCCGGTCGTCATAGTGATTATGATGGTCATAATTGCCATCCTAGCGCTTGTGTACCGTAAACAGCTGCAAGTGTCTGACAAATACCGTGATGCCTTAATGGAGCTGTCAGCGACACAGTACTTAACCGACATCCGCTTAGCACGTAAATCAATCATCGTTCTGCTACTTACGATTATGGGCTTTGCTCTCCATTCGGTCATCCACGTAGAAGCGTCGGTTGTCGCGATGGCAGGGGCTACGGTCATGATGTTGATCGGTTTACGAAACGAGCAAGAGCTTGAAGAGGCGCTGCATCAGGTGGAGTGGATTACGATATTATTTTTTATTGGTTTGTTTATTTTAGTTGGAGGCCTTGTTGAAGTGGGTGTTATTAAAGAGTTGGCGCAAATGACCTTAAGTGTGACGGAAGGCGATATGACGAAGACGGCGATGCTTATTTTGTGGGTATCGGGTGTAGCGTCAGCTATTATCGACAATATCCCGTTTGTCGCGACGATGATTCCGCTCTTGCAAGATTTGGGCAATCAGATGGGTATTACGTCACCACATGATCTCAACCCGCTCTGGTGGTCGCTTGCCCTAGGTGCTTGTCTGGGTGGCAATGGAACGATTATCGGGGCTTCTGCGAACGTTATCGTATCAGGGATGGCCCAACGAGAAGGGCATGGGTTCAGTTTTATGGAATTTTTGAAAATTGGAGTTCCGATTACGCTCGTTTCGTTGCTTATCTCGACGGTTTACGTGCTCATTTTTATTTTATAAAAATAATAACTAACATTAATGGCAACATTTCATCATCCTATACGTTGAATGGCAGATGAAAGTGACGGTCAGAATACCAATGAAAGCGACTACCGCAATCCGAAATCGGCAGGCGAGGAGGGCGTTACCATTGGAAGTCTGGATATCCATTTTACGTACAATATTGATGTATTTCACGGTGTTTGTGGTGTTAAGGCTAATGGGGAAACGGGAAATCGGCAAATTGTCCATCTTTGACCTCGTCATTTCAATTATGATTGCCGAGATTGCGGTGTTCGTTATTGATGAGACAGATCGGCCGCTGTGGGAAGGGTTTGTGCCGATTGCGGTGCTGGTCGTTATTCAAATTTCGCTGGCGCATTTGACTCTCAAAAGCCGTAAACTTCGTCATTTATTTGATGGTGGACCGAGCATTATTATTGCAAACGGGCATCTCAATCGTGATGAAATGCGTAAACAACGTTACAATCTGGACGATCTCATGTTACAGCTGCGTGAGCAAGGGATCGAGAATCCAGGTGACGTTCAATATGCGATTTTAGAATCGACGGGAAAGTTGACTGTGTTTACGGTGGATGACGAGGAGGAACAGCGAAATGAGGGGCCTTCTGACGCTGTAACAAGCGGTGGAGCTGTGAGCGGGAAGAGCGACAGCGAAATCGCAGACTTAGAAAGTGAAAGTGAACGTGAACGTGAGGATGTGCTTGGGCTACTCGCATCTGCTCATCAGCGCCAAAGCCAAAGACGCCAAGTGAGCAGAAGCGCTGAAACGGGGACAACGCTAGGGCTGCGTCATCCCGAAAAAGTTCGCTTTACGACCCTTCCCCTTCCGTTAATTATGGATGGCAAAGTTCAAGACGACAATTTGCAAGTTATAAACAAAACTCGTTTCTGGCTAAAAAATCAACTGCAGTTTAAGGGAGTAAACGATTTTAAAAATGTGTTCTTTTGCACAATTGATCATAAAGGTCAATTGTTTGTTGACCAAAAACATATGAAAAAGAATTGAATAGCCTGCTTGCTCGAAACGTGCAAGGCTCAATTGAACCAGCGGCCAAGTATGGGGATTCGCACCATATCGTGGCGATCGATAAGTTTCATCACCGTGAGCAAGCTGATGTACACAACGACGGCTACTCCACAGGCAACAGTGAAGCGTAATAGAAGGTGGCCATCGCCAACAGGAAGATGGGCATAGGTGGCCTGAATCGAGCCTGCCGTAATGATCATGGCCGTAGCGACTTTAATGAAATCGAGCCAAGGCAAATGTAACTTAATTGTGCGAATCACACTATATCCGTGCAAAATCGTGACAATGGCGATATTAACGTTAATCGCGATGATGGCTCCCGTTATGCCGAATTGAGGCAGTGATGCGAGCTGTACGATTAACACAAGCTTTAACGCAGCCCCAATAAACGTGTTGACGAGCGCTGTTCCAGGTCGATCTAATGCTTGCAATGCGGCTTGCAGCGGGGCTTGCAAATAAATAAATATCGCGACGGGCGCCATCCATTTCAACATGGGCGCGTACGTAACATCGTTGTATAGCAAGGCACATAGTGGCACTGCTAGCACATACATGACGACGGCGAACGGTGCGCCGCACACGAGTGCTAGACGAAGCGCCTGATGCATGCGTTTATGAATCGTGTGCATATCTTGCCGTCCATGCGCCTCCGAGAGCGAGGGGACAAGCGATACGGCCAAGGAGTAAGTAAGCGCACCTGGTAGCAGTAATATCGGTATGATCATGCCTTGTAGTGCTCCGTATTGAGCTGTTGCTACGGCTGTTATGACACCAGCGGCTGCTAAGCTGCGCGCAATCGCGATCGATTCAAATAAGTAAGATAATGAACCGATCAATTTGCCCCCTGTTACCGGAACAGCAATCCGGAGCAGGTTGCGCCATTCGGAGTTCGCCTGTTGAATTGGCTTTGTAGTCGCTGTTGGCGCAGCTGGGGATGAAGCAAGCGGATATGATGCAGGCTGCTGTTTATTGTCATGCTTGTGAGCTGAACGCATTTCAAGCATCAGCACGATTAAGCCGCCGAGTTCTCCGATCACGACGCCAAGCATGGCGCCTGCTGCTGCCCAATCGAGGCCATATGGCAGTAGCATGTAAGCAAAGCCAATCACGGTTACGATACGGATTAGCGTCTCGGTCACTTGCGAGGCGGCGGTCGGGATCATATTATGCTTACCTTGAAAATAGCCGCGTAACACGGCGGACACCGCGACAATCACGATGATCGGTGTCATGACGATAAACGTGTAATACACTCGTGTATCTGTCAGCACATGCGTCGTAATCCATGGTGCAAGCAGCAGGCATACAGCAGATAGGCCAATGGCCGCACTTGTTGTCATTTTCAAGGCAGACCAAAGAATACGCCGAACGCGTGCATCATCGCCTGTTGAATCGGCCTCCGCAATGAGCTTGGACACCGCAAGCGGTATGCCACCTGTTATAATGGTAATAATGACGAGCAGAAATGGATAACCGAGCTGGTAAATGCCAACTCCTTCTGCACCAATAATGCGTGGAAGAGTAATGCGGGGGATAAAGCCTAATATGCGATTAATGATGCCTGCAGCTAGCAAGATAAGCGTACCTTGCAAAAATGATTGTTTGCTCACATGCATCCCCCTTCTTTTTTTCAATAAAAACGGGCTTCAAATAGGAACTTGTCTTAGGCATACGTTCTTATTCATACATATGCAGTTGTCCAAGATCCATTACTCGTCCATTGAACAAAGCATAGGACAAAACATTTTAATGATTGTAGTTGAACTCAAGCAGGAAAATAGGGGGCTAATCGCGAATAGATGAAGTGCTGTATGAAAGGAGAGAACGTAATGCCAGAGCTATGGACCGAACAAGAGCATGTAGAAAATATTGAGCTGCTTTGTGAAAGCAAGGCGGAGGAGTTTCGGTTAATTGGCTACGAACAGGTAACAGGCCCAGATGTGTGGGAATGTGTGCGATCGAAATATAAAAAAGATGGAGAGCCAGCTATTCATCGCCTCGTGAACGATATTCTATCGTTAAAAGCGAACCAATTTATGAATTACGTTACGATTGCGGCTTATCGTGGGTCTCCCTTTTAGGAGGGACTCTTTTTTAACGTCCTAATAAGGTATTTTTTTAAAGATTAGTTATCAAAAGGGGAATCGTTTAAGATCAGGATGTAGCATGAATAAGACGGTAATAAAGAGCATTTCTAGGTGAGTCATCAGACTCATTTATGATGAAGTTAAATTGACTCGAATTTTGACGGTCGATATAATAGGAATATTGACAAATGAAAGGGGAATAGGGACGATATGAAAAGAGTGTTAGCATTCTTGCTCATCGTTGCCGTATCGCTTGGGATATTTGTATGGACAAGCCCTACGATCGTCAACAACATTCGTCTCGGGCTCGACTTGAAGGGCGGCTTCGAGATTTTATATGAAGCTTCGCCACTAGACAAAGGCGGACAGATTACGCCACAGGCGATGAAACAGACCGCAAAGAGCTTAGAGAAGCGGATTAACGCTACAGGTACAAGCGAGCCGGAAATTTTAATTGAGGGCAGCAATCGGATTCGGGTTAAAATTGCTGGCGTAGCGAATGAAGCAGAAGTACGGAAAAGTCTGAAAGAACCAGCGGTACTTACGTTCCGCAGCTCTGATGGCTGTAAAACACCTACAGACTATTGTAAGGTCGAACTACAAGGAACGGACTTCGTTGAAGGCGGTGCAAGCGTTCAGTTTGACGAACTGCGCAAGCCCGTTGTAGCTATTAAGCTCAAAGATGCGAACAAGTTTGCTGAGATTACACAGCGTCTTGCTAACTTGATGCCAGAAGGTCGTAACATTTTGGCGATTTACATGGACGAAAATGTAATCTCCACACCGGCGGTTAGTTTTCAAATTGCATCAAATGAAGCGACGATTACAGGTCAAGAATCAACTGAAGAAGCAAACAATTTGCGCGACACGATTAACTTAGGTTCTTTGCCGTTGAAGTTGACTGAGAAATATTCGCAAAGTGTAGCTGCAACATTAGGCCAATTGTCGTTGAATCAAACGGTACAAGCGGGTCTGATCGGAACAGCGCTTATTTTGCTCTTTATGCTCGTGGTTTATCGTCTTCCAGGCATCGTAGCTAGCTTCACTTTGATTTTGTTTACGTGGATATTGCTTATTGTGTACTGGTTAGCGGGATTTACGCTTACGTTGCCGGGTATTGCGGCATTTATTCTCGGTATGGGTATGGCGGTCGATGCCAATATCATTACGTATGAACGGATTAAGGACGAATTGCGTAGCGGGAAGTCGATTTCGTCCGCTCTTAAAGCAGGTGCAAAGCACTCCTTCCGCACCATTATGGATGCGAACGTTACAACGTTCATTGCAGGCGCTGTTATGTACTTCATGGGTGAAAGCCAAGTTAAAGGCTTTGCCTTGAGCTTAATGATGACGGTTGTCGTAAGTATTTTCACGAACATATTCTTGTCCCGCTTGTTGCTCTTCTTGCTTGCCAAATCGAAATTATTGAACAAGCCTAGCTATTACGGCGTAAAGGAGAGTGACATCCGTGCGCTTTAAAGGAACGTTCGATTTTGTAAAGACGAGCAGATATTTCTTTATCACATCTATCATCATTACGTTGCTAGGTATCGCATCATTGGCTATTTTCGGTCTTAACTATGGTGTCGATTTCCGTTCAGGAACGAATGCAGATATTAAGTTGACGAAGCAAGTGGACATAGCTAAAGTTGAAGAATTGATTAGCTCATACAAACTAGACAAACCACCTGTAGTTACGTCAGGTAGTGAGCGGATGAATATTCGTTTCACAGAAGTGTTATCTGAAGAGAATGAGAGCCGGCTGAAAGAGGATTTTAAAAAGCTGGATGCAGGTGCCTCATTTGAAGTGAGTACAGTTGACGTTGAGATTGCTCGTGAAATGCAGCGTAATGCGATTATTTCGGTGTTCATTGCCAGCATCGGGATCATCATTTACGTGAGCATTCGCTTTGAATGGCGCTTTGCGATCGCGGCTGTCACCGCATTGCTGCATGATGCATTTCTCGTTATTAGCGTGTTCTCGATCTTCCGTTTGGAAGTCAACTTGCCGTTTATTATTGCGATCTTGACGATTATCGGTTACTCGATTAACGATACAATCGTTATTTTTGACCGAATTCGTGAGAACTTGCGTTTTGCTAAAATTAAAAACATTGGCGACATTGCGAAGCTCGTTAATGAGAGTATTTATCAGACGCTGACACGCTCCATTAATACGGTACTGACCGTACTTATTGCAGCGTTGTGCTTGTACATCTTCGGTAGCGAGTCCATCAGTATGTTCTCACTTGCGATTATTATTGGCTTGGCGTTCGGTGCATACTCTTCGATCTTTATTGCGAGCCCATTGTGGGTTGTATTAAAGAGCAAAGAGAAGCTAGGAAAGCCAAAAGCGAAAACACAAGAAGCTCAATAATGAACTCATTTGTTGGTCCAATTGGCATTTGCAATTGGTAAGTCCAACACTGATGTTTATAGAGTGAACAAGCCGCGTCCATCGTGACGCGGTTTTCACGTGTTTATCTAAGCTCATAAATGGGAAACAAATGATTGTGTTGCCGCAATGTGTCTGCGCTATGGCTGCAATGTCGCTGTAATGGGGCTGCGGATATTTAACGTCTGTGTTTGTACATGGAATGGAATAAATACGATATCGTGAATGTGCGAGAAGGAGAGGGTGAGGGCGATGCTTCAACCACGAACGCGATGGATTTGCGCTGAGTCGTCAGATACCGTTGCCCAGCAGCTTGCTGAGCAGGCTAACATCTCGCCTTTGCTTGCAAAAATGTTAGTCGTGCGCGGTATACGAGATAAGGATCAAGTGCATCGCTTTTTATACGCGGATACAAATGAGCTGCACGATCCGTATTTGCTGGCTGGAATGGAATCTGCTGTAGCGCGAATTCAGACTGCCATTGCAGAGCAGGAACATATTCGCATCTATGGAGATTACGATGCTGACGGCGTATCAAGCACATCGCTCATGATACATCTCATGCGTATGCTTGGTGCAAAGTTTGATTACTATATTCCTCATCGATCTAAAGAGGGATACGGATTGAATAATGCTGCTATTGATGATGCGAAGTCGTGTGGGACTAACCTTATAATCACGGTCGATACGGGAATAAGTGCGGTAGAACAAATTGCTTATGCCCGCGAACTCGGCATCGACGTGGTCGTAACCGATCATCATGAACCACCTGAGCACTTGCCTGAAGCATACGTCATAGTGAATCCGAAGCTGTCGTACTGCACGTATCCGTTTAAAGGATTAGCGGGCGTAGGCGTTGCGTTTAAGCTGGCACATGCGTTGCTGGGAAGATTGCCCGAAGAGCTACTTGAACTTGCAGCTATCGGTACGGTTGCCGATTTGATGCCGCTTGTCGACGAAAATCGGATTATCGTGCGTGCTGCGCTCGAACATATGAAACAATCGCGCTATGCGGGCATCCGCGCGCTGCTTGAAATCGGAAATGTTAATTTAAGCGAATTGACATCTACGCATATTGCTTTTTCGATGGCTCCGCGTATTAACGCAAGCGGCCGACTCGATCATGCAAACATTGCCGTCGAGTTACTGACGACAAATGATGCTGCAACTGCTCGCACGTGTGCAGAGGAGTTGGATCGGTTAAACCGCGAGCGGCAAAAAATCGTGGAAACGATCGTTAAAGAAGCGGAAGCGCAGTTGCAAGCTAAAATCGAGCAACAAGGAGTACCTGACGTTATCGTGTTAGCCGCAGAAGGCTGGAACGTAGGTGTAATCGGCATCGTGGCGTCCAAAATTTTGGAGCGCTACTACCGGCCGACTTTTGTGCTCGGGATCGATGCTGAAACCGGGAAGTGTAAAGGTTCGGCTCGCTCGATAGCTGGCTTTGACTTATATGAAGCGATGACGGAATGCTCGGACTTGTTCGAACATTTCGGTGGCCATCAGGCTGCGGCTGGAATGACATTGCATCGCGATCAGCTTCTTCAACTAGAAGCACAGCTCAACGAAATTGCTCAACGAACATTAACCGCGGAGCATTATGTTCCACGTATAGAAGTCGACGCGGAGTGTAGTATGTCAGAAGTTCCGCTAGATGTCATTGAGCAGCTCGGAAGATTGGCGCCGTTCGGGATGGGTAATCCGAGTCCACGCATCGTTATTCGAGGGGCAATTGTGCAAGATAAACGCACAATGGGCAAAGATGGACAACATTTAAAGTTGATGTTAGCCCAAGACCGTGCTACATTGGATGCGGTGGCTTTTCAACGTGGAGCATGGTCAGAGCGTATCGCTTTGTCGTCTGTGGTAGATGTTCTAGGAGAACTGTCCATTAATGAATGGAACGGAAACCGTAAAGCACAGCTTATGCTGCAAGATATGCACATTGCTCATCAACAACTGTTCGATTTGCGCGGCGCTCAAGACGCCTTGAAAACGGCAGTGGAGCAGGCACGGCGCATGGCCGAACCAAACCGCTGTGCGCTGCTGATGACACGCGAGCAAGCAGGCGTATTCGCTGCCGAGCCGTTCGTGTGGCTGTACAGTGATGAGATAACTGGTCCTGTTGCAAGACCAGCTCAACGTGTATGGGATGCAGACGATAGTTTAGAGGAGCAGCTTTCTGCCGCTGTGACCGACTTAATTATATGCGGTATACCGCCGTCATTAGATGAGGCAAAGCGTATTGCACAACAGTTTAGCCAGACAGAACGTGTTCACGTTACACTGCCACGGCAGCCTGAAGGTGGACGACTGCTGGAACCGAATCGTGACCGTATTAAAGCGATCTTTGGTGAGTTGCGGAGACTACAGGAATGGAAGAGCGATGCTACTTTTATTCAGTCCATGTCGTCTCGTTGTCGCATGTCACCGCGTGAATTTTTACTATTGTTAGATGTGTTCGAAGAACTGCAATTTGTTACTTGCACGCGTTCACACAACGAAAAGACATACCAAATGGTACTACAACCACAAAAAACATCTCTTGACGCATCGCAGCGCTATCAAGATTGGGCTATGGCTTATTCATGGGAACATCGTTGGTATGACAGCTCTACGGAATCGTTGGCAACGTGGCTATGGTCGTTATGGGAAGCGCCTGCGCATCGCGCTACAAACTAGGAGGATATTAACCATGGATTTTAAACAATATATTCGCGTCGTTCCTGATTTCCCGCAACCGGGAATCCGTTTTAAAGATATTACGACATTACTGAAAGATCCAGTTGCTTATCAAGCTTCCATTGATGCAATGAAGGAACTTATCAAAGACAAGCAAATCGACATCGTGGCGGGTCCAGAAGCACGTGGATTCGTTGTAGGTGCTCCTTTGGCATTGTCAATCGGCGCAGGCTTTGCTCCTATTCGTAAGAGCGGAAAGCTTCCTGGTGACACAATCGAGGCAGCTTATGACTTGGAATACGGTAAAGACCGTCTGGCTATGCATAAAGATGCGATTCAACCAGGGCAAAAAGTATTGATCGCTGACGATTTGTTAGCAACAGGTGGCACGATTGCTACTTCGATCGATTTGATTCGCCAATTGGGCGGTGAAGTTGTCGGCGCTGTATTCTTGATCGAGCTTAGCTACTTGAATGGCCGTGAGAAGCTCGATGGCATTGACACATTCTCGTTAGTAACATACTAATAGCAAATACATGAAACCCCTTGCTACACGAACAATGCGATTGTTCGGTAGCAAGGGGTTTTAGTTTAAGATGGATATACTTATAAGAGTCTATAGGAAGTCTATACAAGACTGAATGGACTTATAAGAGGACTACGCCTTCTCGTTGGATAAGCCAAGCTTCTCAATGACGATAAAGAACAAATTCAACACGATGGCGAGTACCGTCGCAAGCGCCATTCCTCTCAGCTCAACTGCGCCAAGCTTCAGCGAAGCGCCGCTAATGCCGACCACGATGACGAGCGTCGTAAGCAGCAAGTTTTTTGGCTTGCCAAAATCAACTTTAGCGTCCACCAGCACGCGTAGACCGGAAGCCGCGATAACACCGAATAGCAGCAAGGATACGCCGCCCATAACAGGCACCGGAATACTGGAAATAAGAGCGGACACTTTGCCGAAGAATGACAGCAAAATAGCGATTACGGCTGCTCCGCCGACTACAAATACGGAGTACACGCGCGTTAGAGCCATAACGCCGATATTTTCGCCATATGTCGTATTCGGAGTTGAACCAACAAAACCGGATATAACGGTTGAAATTCCGTTTCCGAGTAAGGAACGATGTAATCCCGGATCTTTGGATAAGTCTTTTCCGACGATATTGCTTGTTACCATGAGATGGCCGATATGCTCGACGACAACGACAAGTGCCGCTGGAACAATAATGGCAATCGCCGTAATATTCCACTCTGGATATATGATTGTTGGCAAGGCGATAAAGTTTGCTTCTGAAATGCTGCTAAGGTTAACGACACCCATAAGCACGGCAGCGACGTAACCGGTTACGATTCCGATAAGCACAGGAATAATTTTGAAGAACCCGCGAAACATAACGGTACCGATAATCGTAACACCTAATGTAAGGACAGAAAGCATAATGCTAGTTGAATTAAGCGGTGCGCCTGGTGATGCTGGGATAAAACCGGACATATTTGCTGCGATAGGTACAAGTTCAAGCCCGATAACTGCAACGATGGCACCCATCGCTGCTGGAGGGAACAATGCGTCTAACCAGCTTGTGCCGACCCATTTTACAAGGAGTGCGACCGCTATAAAAATGATACCTGTTACAATAAATCCGCCTAGTGCCTGCGCGTAATTATCTGTTTGACCTGCCAAGACGACCATAACTGGAGAAATAAATGCAAAGCTGGAACCGAGGTAAGCCGGAATGAGACCGCGGCACAATACGAGGTAGAACAGCGTGCCTAGCCCGTTCATTAACAGTACGATTGCCGGGTCAACATTGAACAAATTAGGTACGAGTACAGTAGAGCCAAACATCGCAAACAAATGCTGGACGCTCAACAGCAGGCCGGGCATGAAGCCGGGCTTCTCGTGTACTTGAATTTCGCGTTGCAAAGCGAATACACTCCTTCATAAATAGGGAATTTTATTAGTGACGAGTCGAAGTCTCAAACCTAACTATATAATTTACACGCGACCGACCCGTTTTATCAACCATATTTTTATCTGTTTCTCGAAAAAACGACATTTTTCTTTTTATAACAAACGAAAAGTGATGTAATTCGACAACAATTGACACGAAGAGTGGACGTTTCGTCGGAAATGCCATTGACGAGAGACACGGTTCAAAGGCATAATGATAGGATAATCTGTAGTCTAGGGGTATACCCAAGATGAAAGAAAGGAACCGGAGCGAGTCCTATGGGCATCGAGCAATTATTAAAGAAAGCATCGAGTTATATTAAAGAGCCCGACTTACAACGCATTCATGACGCGTATCTTTTTGCGGAACAGGCTCATTCTGGCCAAGTGCGAAAGTCTGGAGAACCGTATATATTACATCCGCTAGCTGTAGCGGATATGGTCGTCGAAATGCAAATGGACCCGACGTCTATTGTTGCTGCGCTGCTGCATGATGTGGTGGAGGACACTTCCATTACACTGGAAGAGATAAGGGCCAAGTTTGGCGATACCATTGCCATGCTCGTCGACGGTTTGACGAAGTTGGAACGCATGCAGTTCCGTTCGAAGGAAGAGCAACAGAACGAGAACTATCGTAAAATGTTCGTCGCTATGGCTAACGACATTCGTGTGATCGTGATTAAGCTTGCAGACCGGCTGCACAATATGCGTACGCTGAAGTATCAATCGGAAGAAAGCCAGCGTCGTATCGCATATGAGACGTTGGAAATTTTTTGTCCGATTGCACATCGACTCGGTATTTCCGCGATCAAGTGGGAAATGGAAGACATCGCGCTTCGTTACTTGAACCCGCAGCAGTATTACCGGATCGCTAATCTGATGCACAAAAAGCGGGCAGAGCGCGAACAGTACATTACCGACGTTAGCGACAGCATCAAGGAAAAGCTGGATGAGATGGGCATTAACGCCGATTTGTCTGGTCGTCCGAAGCACATTTACAGTGTGTATAAGAAAATGTCGATGAAAAACAAGCAGTTTAACGAAATTTACGATTTGCTTGCGATTCGCATCATTGTCGAGAACATTAAAGATTGCTATGCGACTTTGGGCATTATCCACACGTTGTGGAAACCGATGCCAGGTCGCTTTAAAGATTATATTGCCATGCCGAAAACGAACATGTACCAGTCCCTTCACACGACGGTTATTGGACCGACTGGGGAGCCGACAGAAGTGCAAATCCGCACTTGGGACATGCATCGTACAGCGGAGTATGGTATCGCGGCGCACTGGGTGTATAAGGACGGTCACGCTGCTGCAAGTGCTGCGGCTGGTAGCTTTGAAGACAAGATGACCTTCTTGCGTGGTATTCTTGATTTGCAGCAAGAAACGAAAGATGCATCCGAGTTTATGGAAATGCTCAAAATGGACTTCTTCTCTGATCTTGTGTTTGTATTCACGCCAAAGGGAGAAGTCATCGAGCTGCCAGCAGGCTCCGTCCCGTTGGATTTTGCGTTCCGTATTCATACAGAGGTCGGAAACCGCACGATTGGCGCTAAGGTGAACGGTCGGATTGTTCCGCTGGATCATAAGCTCAAAACAGGCGACATTGTTGAGATTTTGACTTCCAAACATTCGTACGGCCCTAGTCCTGACTGGATTAAGATCGCACAATCTTCCCATGCACGCTCCAAAATTAAACAGTGGTTTAAGAAGGAAAAGCGTGAAGAGAACGTGCAAAAAGGTCGCGAAATGTTGGAGCGTGAGCTAAAGCGACTTGGACTTGAACCATCTGCATGGTTGTCGGAAGATAAGCTGCAAGAAGTAGCCAAGAAGTTCACATTCAACGATGTAGAAGATATGATGGCTGCGATTGGCTTTAGCGGTATTACCGCTGCGCAAATTTGCACGCGGCTGACGGAGAAGCTTCGCAAGGAAGCGGAAGAAGCGAATCAGCTTCAATTGACGAATGAAATCAAAGAAGTGAAGAAGGATTCGGAGCGCAAATCGCGTCCGACGAACGGCGTTCGTGTTCGTGGAATCGACAACTTGCTCGTTCGTTTCGCCCGCTGTTGCAATCCGGTGCCAGGTGATGTGATTGTCGGTTACGTGACACGCGGTCGGGGAGTTTCTGTTCACCGCGACGATTGTTTGAACTTGCCTACGACGACGGAAGGTGAAGAGGCAGAGCGTCTCATCGAGGTCGCTTGGGAAGAAGCGATTGAGGCGAATTATAGCGTCGATATTGAAATAACAGGTATGGATCGACGTGGCTTCTTAAATGAGGTGTTACAGGCTGTATCCGAGAGCAAGACGAATATTGCGGCTGTGTCAGGTCGTTCTGACCGCAACAAGCTGGCACTTATTCATATGACGATACTCATCCGCAACACCGAACATTTACAGTCGGTCGTGGAAAAAATAAAGCGCGTGAAAGACGTGTATACGGTGCAGCGAATTATGCAATAATTCGCTGTTCCTTTTTTTATATAGGCATCTACTAGGTACTTACTAGGAATTATCAGATATTTACGTCAGGCATTTGCGCTAGGTATTTACAGGGAACTTATAAACATTCATGAACACGTAGGGACTGTTGTGGTCATTTTTGAGCTTTTGTAATCAAATAACCATTTAGCAAAGGGGGCGATCGCTTTATGCGAGTTATCGTACAGCGATGCAAGCGAGCGCAGGTCACAGTAAACGAAGAGACGGTAGGTCAAATTGAAAAAGGTCTCATGCTGCTCGTTGGCGTGACACATGAGGATACAGAGCGGGACGTCACTTGGCTAGCTGATAAGGTAGCAGGCTTGCGCATTTTCGAAGACGAGTCTGAAAAAATGAACTTGTCCGTACAGGACATTGGGGGACACATTTTGTCGGTGTCTCAATTTACGTTATATGGCGATTGCCGCAAAGGAAAGCGGCCTAACTTTATGGCTGCTGCCCGACCAGAACAGGCAGAGAAGCTGTACGAGCAGTTTAATGACAAGCTGCGTGCGCATGGACTGCACGTTGAAACAGGACGTTTTGGTGCAATGATGGACGTCTCTCTAACGAATTGGGGACCGGTTACGATTACGCTGGATAGCCAGGGTTAAAATGACGTTAAACGATGCATACTACAATCAACTATCCCATGACGGCATGACGGAGTACAAGTGTACGTGTCGGGGGCAAGGAGTGATTATCGTATGCGGCAATCGTTGCAGCAGTTAAGTGTGCAGTACGGTCAAGTGGCATCTGCGCAATCGTTTCGTGAGGCGATTGCGATGGCAGGTGTTGAAACGGTGCAGGAGCAGAATAGTCGCCGTGAAGGATGGAAGGGACAAGCGCGTACATGAATGCGAGAAGCGGGATAGATGTACGGATAAATGCGTTAAAGGATAAATGCATAACAGTGTCTTTTTGAAACGCTTTCTTTTTCGTAATCTGTTTGTAATATGCGCTTCATGTTTCTTTAATGTTTGTTGCCTATAATAATTGGCATGACCCCCTTTTTTAAAATATACTTTTATTTGAACCTACATTTCTGATGTAGGTTTTTTGTTTTGTGTACGATTTGCACATTATTTGCATATCCTTGTTCTTGACTTTATGGCGTGAGATCCTTACAATATTCTTTATATTCCTTAAAGGATTTGCTTACATGAATCCTAATTTGTGATTGATATATTGTGATTTGATGACGGGAAGAAGTAACTTGCCCCACGTATGCAGAGAGAAGTCCCTATGGCTGGAAGGGCTTTTGCGATGGACGAGTGAATGACATCCTCGAGAACCGACGGCGAACCGTAATCGTCATGCCGATTAGTAGGTATGGGCTTTTATATGGTAACGCAGTAGCCGAACGGCGTAAGGCGTACGTTACACGCAACTGAAGCGCAAAGCTTGAGCTTTTATGTGACTTGATGAACCGCCTATATGGTGTTCTAGAGTGATGCATAGCAAGCATTGCGGAATGTGGGTGGCACCACGGGTGATTACTAACGATCTCTCGTCCCTTAGCGAACTTGTTTCGCGGGACGGGAGTTTTTTATTTGTTAAGGAGGATGAGCATGATGGCATTTCAAAAACCGACAGGAACACAAGACTTACTGCCAGGCACGGTAGAAACGTGGCAGACTGTCGAGCAGAAGGCGCGCGACTTGAGCCGACGCTTCAATTATAAAGAAATCCGCACACCAATCTTTGAACAGACAGAACTGTTCAAACGCGGTGTAGGTGAGACGACAGACGTTGTGGAAAAAGAGATGTATACGTTTCTTGATCGCGGCGAGCGCAGCATGACCCTTCGTCCAGAAGGAACGGCTGGTGTCGTACGCGCCTATGTGGAGAACAAATTGTACGGCGAACCGGACATTTCCAAGTTGTACTACATTGGTCCGATGTTTCGCTACGAGCGTCCGCAAGCAGGCCGCCAGCGTCAATTCCATCAATTTGGCGTGGAAGCGTTTGGCGCTACAGACCCGAGCATTGATGCAGAAGTAATCGCACTTGGCTACTTGTTTATGAAAGAAGTTGGCTTGAGCGGTGTTCGTGTTGAAATTAACTCCATCGGTAATGCGGATGTACGTGCATCATACCGTCAAACTTTGCTAGACTTCTTGATGCCGATGAAGGAAACGTTGTGCAAAGATTGCCAATCCCGTATGGAACGCAATCCGTTGCGCGTGCTTGACTGCAAAGTGGATCAGGATAAATTCGGTGGTGCGCCATCTATTTTGGATAGCTTGGATGAAGAGTGCACGACTCACTTTACAAAAGTGAAGCAGCATTTGGATGCGATGGGCGTGGAATACGAAGTGAACTCCCGCCTCGTGCGTGGTTTGGATTATTACACGCACACAGCATTTGAGTATAAAGCGCAAGGCATTGGCGCTATCGATACAATCGGTGGCGGCGGTCGCTATAACGGCCTTGTGTCGGCAATTGGCGGACCAGACCAGCCAGGTATCGGCTTTGGTATCGGTATGGAGCGCATTGCGCTGCTACTTGAAAAGCAAGGTGTTAATGCGAACAACCAACCGCCATTGGATATTTATTTGATTGCGCTTGGTGAGCAAGCAGAGGACGAAGTGACGAAGCTGCTCTTTAATTTGCGTACAGCGGGCGTTGTAGCCGAGAAGGATTACCAATGCCGCAAAATGAAGGCGCAAATGAAATCGGCTGACCGCATGCAAGCACGCTTTGCCGCAATTCTCGGCGACGATGAGTTGGCGCGTGGTGAAATTGCGCTCAAGGACCTGGCAACGGGTGAGCAGCGTTTTGTGAAGCTGGAAGAGCTGGCACAGGCGGTAAAGCAGGGCTAAGCTTAGCGACTGTATGCTGACAATTGGTTAACTTATGCTAACTCTGTACACAGAGGTTAAGGTATATATAAACATAAAATTGAGTGAGATAGGGGAGTCATCACATGATGTATAAGACTCATCATTGCGGAAGCTTAACATCCGCACACATTGGTGAAACAGTAACACTTAACGGTTGGGTTCAACGTCGCCGCGACTTGGGCGGGGTATTGTTTATCGACCTTCGTGACCGCAGCGGTCTCGTGCAAGTTGTATTTAACCCGGAATTTTCTGCTGAGGCACTTACGATTGCTGACCGTGCCCGCAACGAATTTGTATTGGCAGTTAAAGGACAAGTCGTAGCGCGTGACGCAGAAACAGTTAACGCAAACTTGCCAACAGGCCAAATCGAAGTTCGCATTACTGAAATCGAAGTATTGAACGGAGCAAAAAACCCGCCATTCTTTATCGAAGACGGCATCGAAATCGACGAATCCCTTCGTTTGAAATATCGTTATTTGGATTTGCGTCGTCCTGAAATGCAGAAGACGTTGATGTTGCGCTCGAAAGCGGCGAAAATTTTCCGTGACTTCTTGGACGATAACGAGTTTATCGAAGTAGAAACACCAATCTTGACTAAGAGCACACCAGAAGGTGCACGCGACTATCTCGTACCGAGCCGTGTACATCCAGGCGAGTTCTTCGCATTGCCGCAATCGCCGCAAATTTTCAAGCAATTGTTGATGGTATCCGGTTTGGAGCGCTACTACCAAATCGCACGTTGTTTCCGCGATGAAGACTTACGCGCTGACCGTCAGCCTGAATTTACACAAGTGGACATCGAGACTTCGTTCTTGTCCCAAGATCAATTGCATGACATGATGGAGCAATTGATGGTTCGCTTGTTCCGTGAAACAGTTGGTGCTGAAATTCCAACTCCGTTCCAACGCATCACGTATAAAGATGCAATGGAGAAGTACGGTTCCGATAAGCCGGACTTGCGTTTTGGCTTGGAGCTTGTTGACGTATGCGACATCGTGTCGACGTGCGGCGTTAAAGTGTTCGCGTCTGTTATCGAAAAAGGCGGCGTTGTTAAAGTATTGAACGCGAAAGGCTGTGGCACATGGAGCCGTAAAGAGATCGACGATCTTGCTCCATTCGCAGCTCGCTACGGAGCAAAAGGCTTGGCGTGGGTTCAAGTGAAAGACGGCGAATTCCGCGGTCCGATCGTGAAGTTCTTCTCTGAGCAAGAGATCGAAGCATTGCGTGAGCGTACAGGTGCAGAAGAAGGCGACTTGTTGCTCTTCTCCGCTGACAACCGTAAAGTCGTTGCAGACGTGCTCGGCAACTTGCGTCTGCTCGTTGGCCGTCGCTTGAACTTGATCGACGACAGCAAGTTCAAATTTGCTTGGGTTGTTGATTTCCCATTGCTCGGCTACGACGAAGAAGCGAAGCGTTATGTAGCAGAACACCATCCGTTCACACGTCCTCGTACAGAAGACGTCGAGTTCTTCGATACAGACCCAGGTCAAATTCGTGCGCAAGCGTACGACTTGGTCTTGAACGGTTACGAAGTAGGTGGCGGTTCGATGCGTATTTACGAGCGTGACGTGCAGGAGAAAATGTTCCAAGCACTCGGTTTCTCACCAGAAGAAGCACAAGAGCAATTTGGCTTCCTCTTGAACGCATTCGAGTACGGCACGCCTCCACACGGTGGTATCGCATTCGGTTTCGACCGACTTGTGATGTTGCTTACAGGACGTACAAACTTGCGTGAAACGATCGCCTTCCCTAAAACGGCGAGTGCGACAGACTTGCTCTGTGACGCGCCTAGTATGGTAGAGCCTGTACAATTGGAACAGTTGCATATTAAGACAGCGATCAAGAAAAAAGAGAAAAAAGAAGAACAATAAGTTGCACAATTGCTATAATCGATTCGCGTAAATGCTCATGGGCCCATATGGTCAAATGAACGGATAGCGTAGCTGAATAGTTAAGCAACATATGTCCGACGCCCCTCGCTTGACTTCGCAGAAGTTTGCGCTTGGGGCGTTGCGGCTATTTAAGGGTGAACATGTTCAGGAACCCATTTTAATCGAATTTCAGGGAGGCTTTTTATCCAATGTTGCATCAATTTTCCCGTACAGAATTAGCTTTCGGCCCTGAAGGCTTAGAGAAAATGAAAGGCAGCACAGTTGCTGTACTTGGTATTGGCGGTGTGGGTGGTATTGCCGCAGAAGCGCTTGCGCGTACAGGCATCGGACGCATCATTATGATTGATAAAGATGTCGTCGATATTACGAACATTAACCGTCAAATTCATGCATTGACGACGACGGTTGGGCAAAAGAAAGCAGAGTTAATGCAGGAGCGCATTAAGCTTATCAACCCAGAGTGTGAAGCGATTGCACTTAATATGTTCTACACGGAAGAAACGTATGAAGAGCTGTTTAAATATGACCTCGATTACGTCGTGGACGCATCGGATACGATTTCATACAAAATACATTTGATTAAAGAATGCTTGCGTCGTAAAATTCCAATTATATCAAGTATGGGTGCAGCGAATAAGATGGACCCGACTCGTTTTCAGGTGGCCGACATTTCGAAGACGACCTATGATCCGATGGCGCGCGTTATTCGTCAGAAGCTGCGCAAAGAAGGCATTCGCAAAGGCGTTAAAGTCGTATTCTCGACAGAAGAGCCGATCAAACCACGTGGTGATGTAACGGAAAAGATCGTTTCGCCGAATGCGCCGGAAATTCGTAAAGCGAAGCAGCCGCCAGCGAGTAACTCGTTCGTACCGCCAGTAGCTGGGCTGATTATGGTAAGCGTCGTCGTTCGTGATCTGTTGCAAGACGTAGAGTAACGGTGCCACTATGGACTTATTTTCTTTTCGTGAAGAAGAGCAGGAAGCGGGGAGTATGCGGCTGTTAGCAGACCGCATACGTCCGCGCACGTTGGATGAATATATCGGTCAGGAGCATATCGTTGGCCCGGGAAGGCTACTTCGCCGAGCCATCGAAGCGGACAAAGTATCGTCCATTCTGCTCTATGGACCACCAGGCTGTGGCAAGACGACACTTGCCAATATCGTGTCAGAGCAGACGCAAGGCGAGTTCGTCCGCTTAAATGCGGTTGATGCATCCGTTAAAGATGTGCGTGCAGTCATTGAGAAGGCGGTATCGAACAAGTCCTTATATGGGACGAAGACGATTTTGTTCTTGGACGAAGTTCATCGCTTCAACCGTTCGCAGCAGGATGCCTTGCTGCCCGCGGTTGAAAAGGGGACGATCGTGTTCATCGGCGCAACGACAGAGAACCCATTCCATCATGTGAATGGGGCTTTAATGAGCCGTTCGACGCTGTTTCAATTGAAGCCGCTGACGAAGGAGCATTCGCTAATCGCGATGCAGCGAGCGCTTGCTGATAAGGAGCGTGGACTCGGCTTTATGCCGATTCAGGCCGATGAGCAAGCGCTTGCTCATATTGCTGCCATGGCAAATGGCGATATTCGGCGCGCGCTGAACGCTTTGGAGCTAGCGGCGATGACGACGATACCGGAGCCTGACGGCACGGTGCGTATTACGCTTGAAGAGGCGGAGGAGTCGGTGCGCCGTCCGACGATACAGGCGGACGAGTCTACGCAATACGACGTGCTGTCCGCCTTCCACAAGAGCGTGCGCGGCTCAAGTGATGCCGCACTGTTCTGGTTCTTCTATGCGGTCGAACAGCTTGGCATGGACCCGATGACGTTTATACGTCGGCTGACCGTAGCGTGCAGCGAAGATATTGGCCTGGCCAATCCGCAGGCGATGGTGCAGGCTGTAAGCGCCTTGGAGGCGTACCAGCGCATTGGCTGGCCGGAATCCAAATACGTGATTGCGCAAGCGATTTTGTTCGCGGTAGAAAGTCCGAAGTCCAATTCGATTCCGCTGGCGATTCAGCGCGTGATGCAAGCGTTTGAAGACGTCAAGTCGGCTGAAGTGCCGCTTCATCTGCGCGATACGCATTACAAAGGTGCAGATAAGCTCGGGCATAAAGGGTACCAATATCCACATGATTATGCTGGGCACTACGTGGATCAGCAGTATTTGCCCGATCCGCTTAAAAAACGTGTGTTCTTTATGGCCAGCGAACAAGGAATGGAAGCCAAAATGCGCATCAACCAAGAAATTCGCCGCAAACAGCGAACCGATCGGTCCGATGCGTAGTTCCGTCCGGCCTCCAGTTGAGCAAGATTTAAATGGTGCAGATCGTGCGGCTAGAGTGCCGCTCGGTCTGCTCGTTGTAATCGGCGGGTTTCTCGGAGCTGTGCTGCGTTACGGCATTTCACTTATGATGCCGTGGGAAGCGACAGCGGGATTTCCGTGGAGCACTTGGATCGTGAACATGGTGGGCAGTGGTTTCCTAAGCTGGTTGTATGCTTGGTTGCATATGCGCCCAGATGTAGCACCTGTATGGAAGTCGTTGTTAGGGACTGGGGTAGCTGGCGCATTTACGACCTTTTCTACCTTTTCAATGGAATCGGTATTGCTCGTTGAACAGGGGCTAGTGGATATCGCATTGTTGTACGTAGCTGCGAGTCTTCTAGGAGGGCTTCTATGTGCTTGGATAGGCTTTCTGTGTGGTTCTAGACGAACTAGCCGTTCTACGTCAAAAAACAAGGGAGAAACCCGATGAGCTGGCTATGGGTTGGACTAGGTGGGGCTGTCGGTGCGTGGTGTCGTTATTATATAGGCATCGTTGCCCTAAGACGTTGGAACGGTGACTTTCCTTGGGGTACTTGGATCATTAATATGTTGGGTTCTGCGTTGCTAGGTTTTATGTTTACTGTACAACTTTCATTACCTCAATCTATATATCTACTAATGGGCATAGGTTTTTGCGGTGCCTTTACGACCTTCTCTACCTTTTGTTACGAAGCGGTAGTGCTGATCCAGCGTGGAAAAGCAAAGGTCGCCTTTTTATATGTCGGAAGCAGTACGATTATTGGATTTGGTGTGGCTTATATTACCTACACGGTAAGCGGTTAGATCGACTCTTGTGATGGGTAATAAGATTTGCTAATCGAAAAGGAGAGATGTTTGTTATGGCAACTCAAGCACGTACTTCTAAGCTAGTCTGCGTATTTTTGCTCGGAATAAGTATCGTATTTCTATCTGCCTGCCAATCGTCGCAAAATGAATCCACAAATGAATCAACATCAACAGAATCAGCGCATGGCCATCACCAAGATCAGCTGATGACAAATGGGGATCTCCGACAATGGACAGCATCTAAGGACGAGCTACCCTCCTTTTTAGACGAGCAACGGGATGAAATTAAGTTGATTTATCGTTTGGCTGCACAAGAAGCTGAATTGTTACAATCGATGCCGTGCTATTGCGGTTGCGGAGATAGTGCTGGACATAAGAGTAATTTGAACTGCTTTGTGGCTCAAATTAACGAGAAGAACGAAATCGAATGGGATGACCATGGGACGAGATGTGGCGTTTGTTTGGATATTGCAGTCGAAGCTTCAAAGTTGAAACGGGATGGGAAATCGGCATCCGACATTCGTAAGATTATCGACAACAAATACAATGAGGGCTTTGCGAAGCCAACGCCGACGCCATTCCCAAAAGTGTAGGCAACGAGTTTTTTGACGTTTCCGAACGTTTCCTGTTGCAGCCATGATTATTATGAGGTCCTTTGTCATATCCTACAGGCATCAGCATGCGGTACATATGTCGATATGTTCATCTTCGGACGAAGACGGATGCTTAAGACGAAGGAGTGAATGTAGAAATGAATGATTTTATGGGAAAAAACTTGGAGGCTGACGTGCTTGAGCGGGTGTCACAAACGTTTAAAGCGTTGGGTGATCCGACGAGAATCCGAATTTTAACTTTGCTGGCACGGGAAGAGTGTGCGGTTAATCAAATTGCTGAAACCTTGCAATTGTCGCAGTCTGCGGTGTCACATCAATTGAAAACGCTCCGTGCGTATCGCTTTGTACGTTATCGTCGAGAAGGGCAGAACATTTTGTACGCTTGTGATGACTTACACATAATCGGACTGTTATCCGAAGCGATTCGTCATGCAGAAGAGGAAGGCGTTTAAGGCGTCTAAATATTACGAATTTTTTTAGTATAGGACGTTGCTGCCGATGAATATATTAGGCAAAAGATGTTTAGTGAAGCAGTGCTACGCGGTGTGAGTTTGACGGTTATGTTATCTGTTATATAATAAGATGGAAGGATTTTATTATTCAAAAATGGGGAGGTGGACCTGTCTGCGTCTAGTTTGTGTGGGGCAGATGGGGCAATTGTTTGAGTAGTGGTGATCCGTTACCGATAGGCTGGGGCCTACTGTTCATCGTGTTATTTGTGCTTATGAATAGCTTTTTTGTGGCAGCTGAGTACGCATTAGTCAAAGTTCGCGGCAGCCGCATCGAAGCTCTTGCTCAAGAGGGAGATCTGAGAGCTAAATTGGCACAACGCGTAACAAACAATGTAGACGGTTATTTATTAGCTTGTCAGTTAGGAATAACGTTGGCGTCACTTGGCTTAGGATGGATTGGAGCGCGTATGCTGTCGTTATGGCTGCATGATCCATTATCTGCGTTAGAAGCGGACTGGGCTGTCGTACACACGATATCGGTAGCTATCGCAATTATTATTATTGCTGCGCTGCATATTGTGCTGGGAGAGCTTGCACCCAAGACGTTAGCGGGGCGACGTGCAGAAGCAACCGCGATGTGGACTGTTGTGCCACTTATGTTGTTCTATAAACTGATGTATCCGTTTATTTGGTTGCTGAATAGTATGGCCAATCTCATTTTGCGCAGGACTGGCGTGAAACACGCTGGGGATCATGAGTCCGCGCATACAGAAGCAGAAATACGCAGCTTGGTGAAAGAAAGCCACAAGAGCGGATTAATTGATAACACTGAACTAGCATTAATGGATAACATATTTGAATTTTCGGAGACACACGCGCATGAAATTATGATTCCACGCACCGATATGGTATGTTTGTACGCTATTGATTCGATTGAGGCGATCAAGCAAAAAGCGTTTCGGGAAATGCATACTCGATTTCCTGTGTGTGAGTCGGACAAAGATCATATTCTCGGTTTTGTCCATATTAAGGACCTTGTGAAGACATCCCCAGATATAATGGACGTTCGTGATATTATCCGTCCGATTATGAGTGTTCCGGATTCGATGTCAATTAGCGCATTGCTTAAATTAATGCAAAAAAAGAAGATGCAAATGGCCATTCTCATTGATGAATATGGCGGTACGGCAGGACTAGTTACGCTGGAAGACATTATCGAGGAAATCGTCGGTGAAATACAAGACGAATTCGATGAGGATCGATTGCAAATTGAGAAGCGAGATGACAGGAATTACTCCATTGACGGCATGTTGCTTATTGAGGAATTGAATGCTTACTTCGGCACAGCGATTGTAACCGAAGATTATGATACAATTGGTGGTTGGATATATGCACGCTTAGACGCTGCGCCTAAAATTGGTCAACGCGTACGGGTAAGTGATGATTATGAATTTGTTGTGGAAGAAACCGATCATTTGCGCATTGTGCGCTTGCAAGTACAGCGCTTGAGTCATTTTAGATTAGATGAAGTTGCGGTCTCATCAGCGATGTTATAACGTTATAGTAACATGAAATATGCGAAATCGGCCTGGTCATAGACACAGGCCGATTTTTTTTGATTAGGAGCGTTTACTTTTTTACAGGCATAAATACAGAGGGTGTTAATTGTTCACTTTCAATAACGATGGCAGTTAGTCCATGACTGGTCTTCGTTTCATGCCATTCGTCTTTATCCCAAAAGACGGCGTCTCCAGCCTGTACATGAACGTACTCTTCCTTTTCGCCCCTTACGTATCCTTCGCCATTCATGACTAACAGAAGTTGAGGGACGACGGCTTGGTGATAACCAATGATGTCGTTCGCATCTAAATGCATACATCCAATATGCGTTGCAGCATCCGTTCGAACAATACGAGACATAACAAATTGGGAATCATAACGGGTAACAGGTTTACCGCTATCTTTGCTGAAAGTGAAAAATTGCATGATGTACCTCCTAGATGATGTTATCCATCATATTTATTCAACGGAATGGTACAATTATCCTGCTTTCATGTTACATGTAATTCCATAATCAGACGTAAATAAGCCCTCGTATCCTATAAAAAAATCCCTCACTAGACAACTGCGTACAACCTAAGCTTGTACGAGCTTCTAATGAGGGATCTTAGTTACCTATTCAAGTCGAACTCGGATGTATATCCAAGCGACTAAGCTTGCAATTTACGCACGGCATCAATAGTGCCGCCGCCTAAGCATGTTTCGCCGTCGTAAAATACGACCGCTTGACCTGGCGTCACCGCACGCTGATTGACGTCAAACGTGACTTCAACCGTACCGTCGGCGTTGCGTTGCAGCGTCACGCCTTGATCAGGCTGACGATAGCGGAACTTCGCTGTGCAGCGAATCGGGCCTGCTGGCATCTCGCCTGCAATCCAATTCATACGGCCAGCAAGCAAGCCCGTGGAATAAATGCTCGGGTGGTCGTCGCCTTGGACCACGTGCAACACGTTGTCCGTCAAGTCCTTATCGACCACGAACCACGGCTCGCCTGTGCCAGAGCCGCCGATGCCCAAGCCTTGACGCTGTCCTAGCGTATAGTACATCAGTCCGTCGTGACGGCCCTTCACTTCGCCTGAACGAATGTCAACCATATTGCCCGGCTGTGCAGGCAAGAACTGACTCAAAAATTGCTTGAAGTTGCGCTCGCCGATAAAGCATACGCCTGTGCTGTCTTTTTTCTTCGCCGTAGGCAATCCAGCTTCTTCTGCAATACGACGCACTTCCGGCTTCGGCAAATGGCCGATCGGGAACATGGCTTTGGACAATTGTTCCTGATTGAGCGCGTTTAGGAAATACGTCTGGTCTTTATTCTGGTCAATCCCGCGTAAAAGCTTGAAAGCTCCATTGTCGCTCGTTACCCGCGCATAATGTCCTGTCGCCAAGTAATCGGCGCCGAGATCAAGCGCTTTTTGCAAAAATTCACCGAACTTGATTTCGCGATTGCACATGACATCCGGGTTCGGTGTGCGTCCGCGACGGTATTCGTCTAAGAAGTAAGAGAACACTTTATCAAAATATTCCTTCTCGAAATTAACCGTATAATAAGGAATGCCGATATGCTCGCATACGCGACGTACGTCTTCTGCATCTTCCTCTGCTGTACAGTGGCCGAATTCGTCTGTATCATCCCAGTTTTTCATAAAGATGCCGATCACGTCATAGCCCTGTTGCTTCAGCAGGAGCGCGGTAACGGAAGAATCGACACCGCCTGACATGCCGACGACGACGCGAGTGTCTGCGTTCGATTTTGTCATTTAGAATCACCATCTTTGCTGCGAGTATTGTTTGGCCCGCGTAATCATTTATAATTGTAACATATGGCGCTTTTATAACGAAATGCTGAACTTTTGTCAAGTGTATGTCCATTTCTGTGAATAGGTTGCTAGATTGTTGCCCATAACGAGTATAGTTGTGTTACGATATACAGGGTGCCTTAATCGGAATACATTGTTTTAATTGCATAAAATTATACAATGGTGATAAAGTCATGACAACACAATATTCGTGAACAAGACGCTAGGTAGTTATACTGGTAAAATGAATAATTACAACCTACAAAGCCTATGAAACCTACAAACTTACGAAACCAATAATGAGGTGTAAACATGAAGATTTCAACGAAAGGCCGTTACGGCTTAACGATTATGATGGAATTGGCAAGGAGCTTTGGTGAAGGACCGACTTCTTTGAAAAGTATTGCCGAGCGTAACAACTTATCTGAGCATTATTTGGAGCAACTTATCGCTCCGCTGCGTAACGCAGGGCTTGTAAAAAGTATTCGCGGCGCTTACGGCGGTTATATTTTGGCTCGCGAGCCGGAAACTGTATCCGCAGGCGACGTGATTCGCGTGCTTGAAGGGCCGATCTCACCAGTTGACTTTACCGAAGAGGATGATCCGGCAAAGCGCGATTTGTGGCTGCGTATTCGTGACAGCATTGCGCAAGTGCTGGATACGACGACGTTGGCAGACCTGATTCATTTTAAAGGCGAAGGCAGCCTTAATAGCTACATGTTCTATATTTAAAGGAGATTGGCAAAATGGAACGGATCAACTTTGACCATGCAGCGACGACACCGCTTCATCCAGCTGTCATCGACGTGATGGTAGCCAGCATGCGTGATGTATACGGAAATCCGTCCAGCGTGCACGCGGCTGGACGGGAAGCAAAGCTTGCGCTTAATCAGGCGCGCGACCGAATTGCGGCGCGTTTAGGCTGCAAGCCGCAGGAACTTATTTTTACGAGTGGCGGCTCGGAAAGCGACAATACGGCGCTGTATGGCGTGGCTATGGCAGCTTGGCTCAAATCGGGCAAGCAGGTGAAGCCGCATCTCGTGACGACTCAAATCGAGCATCATGCCGTGCTGCACGCGTGTGAGCGCTTGGAGCGTCTTGGCTTTGAAGTGACTTACGTTGCACCGGATGAGTTCGGGCAAGTTCAGGCAGACGACATTGTTGCAGCATTGCAACCGAATACGTGCTTAGTGAGTGTCATGTATGGGAACAACGAAGTTGGAACCTTGCAGCCGATTGAGCAGATCGGGGCACGCGTTCGTGAGCGTGGCGTCCTTATGCATACGGACGCGGTACAAGCTTTAGGGTTGGTGCCTTTGCATCTTGCGTCACTGCCTATTGATTTTGCCAGCTTCTCTGCACACAAAATTAACGGCCCTAAAGGTGTGGGCCTGTTATATGCACGTACGGGTGCTGCGTGGGACCCGTATTTGTACGGTGGAAATCAAGAGCGCAAGCGCCGCGCGGGCACGGAAAATGTAGCGGGCATCGTCGGCTTCGCAGAGGCGGTAGAGCTTGCAACTAGTGATGCCGAGTCCGCAGCGAAAATAGAGCTGCTGGGCCAAATTCGCCATACGCTCTGGACGGAACTATGTGCACAGCTCGGTGCTCATGTCGTGCTGAACGGGCACCCCGAGCAAGGCTTGCCGCACATTTTAAACGTTAGCTTTAGCGGTGTGCCGACCGAATCGCTACTTATGAATTTGGACATGGAAGGCATATTGGCGGCAAGCGGCTCAGCGTGTACGTCAGGATCGCTTGAAGTGTCGCACGTGCTGCAAGCGATGCGACTTGATCATGAACGTGCTCGCACGGCTGTTCGATTCAGCTTCGGTTTGGGCAATACTATAGAACAGGCACAATTTGCCGCTCACCAAATTGCAACCATCGTAACACGCGTTCGTACTAGACGATAAGGACATGAATTAGCGTGATTGGAGGGGCTTAGCGTGGACGGCAAGTTACCGTGCTGAAATTAGTAAGGCATACATAGCCGTAACGCTAGCTATAGGAGGCCCCGACATGAAGCTGCTAGAATTAATTGGTTTGCCTGTTTACGATATTGTGACTGGCAAGCGGGTGTCCAAGGTGAAAGATATTTGGTTGTCAGAACAACATTGCATCACCCATATTGAGCTTGAAGGGGTGTCCCGTTTTGAGCGCGTCATACGGTATGTAGCTTGGGAAGATGTGACGGGCTGTGGAGAGGATGCCATCATGATCGTGGACAACGAAGCTGTCCAACATTCAGCAGAGGTATTTCACGAACGAAAGTTCCTCCATGGTGGTCAGCATTTGAAAGATTTGCCTGTCGTCACAACGGAAGGCATTCAAGTGGGATGGGTAGCAGATGTTTATTTTCAGCCAAATATGGGTAACCAGTTAATAAGTCTAGAAATTACAGACGGGTTGCTATCCGACCTTCTGGAAGGTAGACGACGCATAGATTGGACCAGTCAAATGACTTGGGGTGAAGATGCTATCGTCGTGCAAGAAGGCTGACAGAGGCGAGATAGGAACAAATTTACGTATGGACGGAATGGTGAAGACGATGATTCGATGCCCAAATTGCAACTCGAAAGACATCGGAAAAATAGGCTCCCACCAGTTTTATTGCTGGGGATGTTTTATTGAATTGACTGTGAACGGAGAAAAAATGTCCGTATTTCAAGTGGAGGAAGATGGTTCATTAAGCTCGCTGGACGATTTGTTTTTTGGCGATGACCTTATGCCGCCTTCTTTCCCAGAGGCGCAAGCTTCGACGTAGTCGCGTACACGTACGATAGCGGACTTTACATTTTAGCATATAGGCATACGTTTGCGGTGTAACAGCGCCTGAACTTTAACCGATAAGGTTTTAGTTCAGGCGTTTTTTGTGTTTCCTGAAAAGTGTGAGCAATATCATATTGCGAGTTTATTTTGTAATTCATAATACATGTAGTGGGATGTTGAATAATAAACACTATATGTAGTGTTTCATAAGATAAAGAGGTGGGCAATGTGTCATTAATACCGATCCAGCCATTAGAGCAGTTGACTGCATCGTTGGACGAAATTGTCGTAGGCGACAACCATGATGTGATGCAGGAAAACGCAAACGTTGACAGCAGGTCGCCAATGGGAATGATGGGCAAAATGGCTAGTGAAAGTGCGCGCTGGTATGCCGTGCAGCACTTGCTTACGCCTGAAGCACGTGAAGCCATCGAGCAAAATATAATGTATCCGCACGATCTCGATTTTTACGCTTCCGGCACGACGACTTGCTGCCAGATTTCGCTCGCCAAGCTGCTCGCGAGCGGCTTTAACACAGGTCATGGGCATATGCGTCAGCCGCAAGACATCAAGAGTGCGCTTGCACTCGCCTCGATTATTTTACAGGCGAATCAAAATCAGCAGCACGGCGGTCAGGCTTACCCGACGTTTGATTATGATGTGGCGCCGTATGTGCGGCGCACGTTTGAGCGTCATAGACGCTACTTAAGCGGGTTGCCGCTAGGCGCACAATTTGCTGTCGAGCAGGAGGCTTGGAAATTGACCGAGCGCGACGTCTATCAGGCGTGCGAGGCATTTATCCACAACGCTAACTCGATGCACTCGCGCGGTGGTGGTCAGGTGCCGTTTATTTCGATTAATTACGGCACCGACACGTCAGTTGAAGGACGGATGCTTGTCCGTCAACTGCTGCTTGCGACGCAGGCGGGTCTTGGCAAAGGGGAGACACCGATATTTCCGATTCAAATCTTTAAGCTGAAGGACGGAGTCAATTTTCAACCTGAAGACCCGAATTACGATCTATATTTACTCGCGCTAGAAACGACAGCCGAAAGGTTGTTTCCGAACTTCGCATTTCTCGACGCACCATTCAATGCGCAGTACGATGACGGTACACCAGAGAGCGAAGCTTGCTATATGGGCTGCCGTACCCGTGTCATGGGAAATGTAAACGGCAAAGAAACACCACTCGGCAGAGGCAACCTGTCTTTCACCTCGCTGAATCTAGTTCGACTTGCGCTGCTCACGGGTAGCGAGGCGGGCTTTTTCCTCCGCTTGGATGAGCTGCTCAGCATCGCCGTGCGTCAATTGCTGACGCGCTATGAGTATCAAGCTAGCAAGCGGGCACGTGACTTTTCGTTTTTGATGCAGCAGGGGGTGTGGCGTGGTGGCGAGCAGTTGCGGCCAGAAGATGAGCTGCGTGAGATATTAAAGCAGGGCACGCTTAGCGTTGGCTTTATCGGGCTCGCGGAAGCGCTTGTCGTGCTGACCGGTAAACATCACGGCCAGTCAGATGATGCTTGGCAACTAGGCATGCGCATCGTTCAACATATGAGACGCCGCATGGATGAGGCGATGCATGCGACAGGAATGAACTTTTCGTTAATCGCGACTCCCGCGGAAGGGTTGTCTGGTAAGTTTACGAAGCGGGATCGTCGTGATTTCGGAACGATTATGAATGTCACCGACCGCGACTATTACACGAATTCGTTTCATATTCCGGTCTACGCTAAATCACTCGCCTACGACAAAATTCGGTTGGAAGCACCGTTTCACGAGCTGTGCAATGCGGGACACATTACGTATGTCGAGCTGGACGGCAGCGCCAAGGCGAACCCGCAAGCGCTGGACAAACTTGTGCGCACGATGGCAGCTCACGGCATCGGCTACGGCTCAATCAATCATCCGATCGATCGCTGCCGCGCATGCGGCCACCACGATACGATCGAGCAGCGCTGCCCCGTCTGTGGAGCCGGAGAGCACGAGATCGAGCGCATCCGCCGCATTACTGGTTACTTAGTTGGCGATATGAACAAATGGAACTCTGCCAAGCGCGCAGAAGAAGCAGAGCGGGTGAAGCACGGATGAGCTTAACCGCCTTGCGCGTCCTCTCGATCGTACATGATAGCGTTGTGGACGGTGAGGGCTTACGCAGCGTTGTCTTTTTTAGCGGCTGCCCGCATCGCTGCTTCTGTTGTCACAACCCACAATCTTGGCGGTTTGAACAAGGAACCGCGATGACGGTAGAAGAGGTGTTCCAAGCGCTTATGTCCAATCCGCTGTGTGAGGTTACGCTATCTGGCGGAGAGCCATTTATGCAAGCTAAGCAGGTTAAAGTACTCGCACAGCGTCTCAAGCAAGCGGGTAAGCATATTTGGGCGTATAGCGGCTACACGGTGGAGCAATTATTATCAGGCACAGTGCACCAGCAAGAGCTGCTTCGCTATATAGATGTGCTGGTGGACGGGCCATTTCGGCTGGAGCGCAAAGTTCCAGGCTTACGATTTCGCGGCAGTGACAATCAACGGATATGGATGTTGCAAGAAGGTAAACCAAGCGGGTTAATTTTTTCTTAGCCTACATATACTTTACTGTATGAAGCTCGTCCGAACGGAGTGTGGAGTGCAGTGGAGCGCTTATTTAAAAATAAACTATTCATTTATGGCATATATGTATTGCTTGGTCTAATCATCGTTTACTTTCTGTTTCAGTTAAAGCCGTTGCTCAGTCAAGTTTATTTGTTTATGAAAACGGTGCTCGCCCCCTTTTTTATTGCGATGATTATCGCTTACGTCTTAAATCCTGTCGTTACGCTGCTCAATGAACGAAAAGTGCCGCGCACGATGGCTGTGCTGCTCATTTATGCCGTATTTATCGCTTCGATAACGGTCATTTTAATGAATATGATTCCGATGCTGTTAAAGCAGCTTCAGGAACTCAATTCGCAAATGCCGAACTTGACGGTCAAAGCAGAGAAGTTAGTGGATGGTCTCAACGATTCATCTATCATGCCACAGTCGGTTCGTTCTGGGCTAAACAACTGGATTTACGCGTTCGAAGAGAAGATGGCACGAGGCATTGCCGATTTTATGGACAATATCGGGGCGACGATTAATATGTTGTTTATTGCGATGATCGTGCCGTTTCTTATTTTTTACATCCTTAAAGATTTCGACGTGTTTGAGCGCACGATTATTGCTTACGTGCCAAAATCGCACCGCAAACATATGGTTATGATGCTGAAGGACATTGATTTTGCACTTGGCAATTATATTCGCGGTCAATTTCTCGTCTGTGTCATTATCGGCGTACTCGCGTACATCGGTTATTGGATGATTGGAATGCCCTACGCGTTGTTGCTGGCGTTGTTTGTGGCGATTTTCAACATCATTCCGTATTTGGGCCCGTACTTTGGTGCGGCTCCAGCGCTTATCGTTGCCTCAACGATTTCGTTGAAAATGCTCATATTTGTAGCTATCGTCAATACGCTATGTCAAATCATGGAGGGGAATATTATTTCCCCTCAAGTCGTGGGGCGGACGCTGCATATGCACCCGCTCGTTATCATTTTTGCCCTGCTCGTTGGTGGCGAGTTGGCTGGCGTTGTTGGGTTAATTTTGGCCGTGCCTTTTTTCGCTGCGATGAAAGTTGTGCTTCAACATGTGTTTACGTATTATATTCGGCGCAAGACGACGTAACCGAAATAATGATGGGTAAGGAAGTCCGTATCAGCATGCGCTGGTGCGGATTTTTTTCTGCTCAATTTTAGCTTAACAGCGTTTCAAAAAAACGATTACCGGGTACATATAGCGCGACAACGACAACGATGTCGACAACAATGACGATAGACGGTACGCGGATTGTAACAAATTGATTCGTTTCCACGTTTAGGTAAGTGTAGCTGTATACTGCACGAATGCAGATATCCATTTTGAAGGGGGAAACAGACTGTGAAACGATTGATCGCGATCGGGCTTACCTTTGTGTTGGCAGCGGAACTGGCTGTCGGAACAGCAGGTGCTATGGCAAATATAGAGACGCATTCCGTTATAAAAATAGAGCATACGGATACGAAAATATTGAATCCACTTAGGGAGCAGTCGCTCTCTCCAAGTACAAATACGACAGAAGTAGGATTACAGCCCTATTTAAAAATATCGTTCAATGAAGCGATTAAAAAAAATGGCGGCTCGATTGTAATCGCCAAAAAATCGGGAGAAATCGTCGATACGATTGCAGTCAATAGTGATCGGGTCCGGTTAAGTAGTAACCGCCAGTACGTCTACTTCAAGCCGGATAAGCCGCTAGAGCCTGATCAGGCCTACTATGTGCAAGTGGAGGCGGGTGCGTTTAAGACAAAGGATGCGGTTTTTGCTGGGATTTATGACCCTACACTATGGTCGTTTACGACAGTGGCAATTCCGAGTGTCGTGCAATTGCAGCCTGCTAGGGGACAGCAGGATGTACCTACAGATACGCATTTAACGCTCCAATTTAACGAAAATGTGTGGGGGTACAGTGGCAGAATTGCCATTCGTGCGGCTAAAGACGAACACGTGCTATATGTGCCTGTTCGCTCTCCACAGGTAACAGGCGATGGCACGAAGACGATAGTGATCGATACCACGCGTGATTTGAAGCCTAATACGGAGTATGTGATAGAAGTTCCAAGGGGAGCCTTCCGCAATGAAGCGAACCAGCTAATGGAGGGGTTGGATGATGCTCAAACATGGCGCTTTACAACGAGTAGGTCGGATAAGTCGGATGTTAGTGCCCCTGTGTTGCAAGCTGCTGCCATGTTGAACACGAGGACGATTCGGTTGACGTACAACGAAAATCTTGATAAACATTCGGTACCTCCGATTATCAGTTATTTCGTGACGGTAAATGGAGCTGCTCATGATATTTATGATGTGGAGGTAAACGGTGAGCATGTACTGCTTAAGCTTCGTAGCGGGGTTGATGCTGGGCAAGTTGTGCAACTGACGTATGCGGCGACATCTGGCAGCAAAGTGATTCAAGATGCAGCTGGCAATCGTGTTGCTGCTTTGGAACGTCATCAAGTCGTAAACAATACTGATACGACATTGCCTCGAGTCGTTCAAGCTACGGTTCAAGGCTCGATTATCACACTGGAATTTAACGAAGAGCTGGAATCTGTGGCTGACGCTTTTGAGCAATTCCGTGTTTATGTAGATGGCAGTAGACGTAGCATGACTCATGCATCTCGATCCGGCAATAAGCTGACATTGCATCTGAGCGGTCGCGTAACTGACAATCAAGGCGTCAAGTTGTCTTACAGGGCCAGCCAATATCCGCTTAAAGATCGTGCCGGCAACTCTGTTCAATCGTTTACGGATATGGTTGTGCGCAATCTGAGCGACCGTCAAGTGCCTGTGCTACAAGCTACACGAGTCAAAGGGAATATCGTGACATTGAGTTATCAAGGCGCACTTCGTTCCGAACAGGTGCCGTTGCGCAGCCATTATTCAGTGTTAGTGAATCATGTCGCACGAAATGTTGACAAAGTGGAGATCAAAGGCAACGTCGTTGAGTTGACGCTCTCGTCAAGCATCGGAGTGAATGATAATGTGACGGTGTCGTATGTGCCTGGCGAGCCGCGGCTCGTTGATTTAAGCGGCAACGCAGTCTCTAGCTTCTCGCAGGTTCGTGCCAATAACCAAACGGACCAGCAAGCGCCCTATTTGCGCTCAGCTACCATGAAAGGCGCGACGCTCACGTTGAGGTTCTCTGCGCACTTACGAGAGTCGCCTGCACCTGCTGCACATCAATTTACGGTGCGGACACGTACTGCTTTGCAGCAAGTAAGAAGTGTATCGGTGGATGACGACACGGTCGTTATCGTGCTGGAACGGGCAGTACATGCAAGTGATAGCATTACGCTGTCATACGTAGCGGGTGCAGCGGGTACAAATCTGCTGCAAGATTTGCAAGGAAACAGCGTGCTGACGCTCTCTAATTTCTCAGTAACGAATCAGACGGACAGCAACAATTCCCGTCCACAAGAAATTCAGCCCATCACGTATAATACGTTTTTAAGCTCGGGCTGGCATGTACTTGCAACTACCGCGGCTGAAGCAACATCAGACCGCTCGCGCTTCGGTGAGTCGATCCGTCGATATACGCTCACGGAAAGTAAATTAAGAGCAGCCTTTGACTACGTTGTGCGTCACACGAACCAACCGTATCTCATGTATGAGGTGCCGTCCTCAGAGCGGGCAGCAATGGTATCCGTACCGCTGTACACGTTAAAAGAGGTGTATGGCAAAGCAAACGAGGCCACATTTGCTGTTCGGTACGGAGATGTATTGTACAGCATACCGCTAAAGCAATTGAACTTTAGCCAATTGGAACGCGAGTGGGGGAGCAGTCCAGCCTACTTGCTGCTGCAGATAGAACGGGTGTCCGGTTCGAACGCGGGAGCGCTCGAACGTGAGCTCAAACAAAAAGGTGCTAACGTGCGCGTGCAGGCACATGACTTCTATGCGTCTACTTATGCAGGCTCGTCTAGTCCACGGGCATTGGGCGTGAAATTGCCATACAAGGTTCGTACGACAGGTAGCGTGCAGCGTGACCAAGCAACAGCCGTTCGCTACGATTCCGGCTTGCAGAAGCTTAGCTTCGTGCCTACTGTGATGTCTCAAGAAGGCGGCGTTTCCGTGTTCTCGTTCCAATTGCAAGGCAACGACGCGGTCGCGATGGTAGACCGGAATCGCGCCTTTAATGACACGAAAAATCATTGGGGACGAGACGCTATCCATGAACTTGCTGCTAAGTTTATTATCGAAGGCACAACTCCAGACACCTTCTCGCCAGATGCGCCGGTGACGAGAGCCCAGTTCGCGATCATGATAGCACGAGCGCTTGGCTTGCAGGCGGATGCAAGCGGCGGCACAGGATATAGTGATGTAGGAGCAAATAGCCCAATGGCTCCTTACATTAAAGCAGCTTCTGACGCGGGTATTATTAAAGGATATTTAGATCATACGTTCCGTCCAAATGATCTGATTACACGTGAGCATATGTCATTGATGATTGTGCGGGCGATGGAGTACGCAGGTCGTCCGGTATCGGCTGACAATTCAGCGTTAAATGCGTTCAAAGACCGCAAAGCTATTCACGGATATGCGGAGCAAGGTGTGGCTAAGGCCGTGTCGTCAGGTGTGGTGCAAGGATTAATGGGCAATATGTTCGGACCACAGAAAAAAGCGACGCGAGCGGAAGCAGCAACGATTTTAACGCGTATGTTGAAGAAGATCGGTTATTTAGGCTAGTTCGTAGGAAAGTTAAACGTTGTACCAGTACACCCCTCTTCGCTAGCACGATCAATCGGCTTATTAAGCTTAGTCTTTCAACGGAGAGGGGCTCGCCGTTAATGGATCGTTAATTGACCGCTAATTGACAATTATTCATCCAATATCTATACTAAATTATCGGATATACGTTATTGAATATACGATATTGTATATCGAATACGAATATGGAATGAAAACGTTGAAGAAACCAAGTAAGCCGCAGCCCTTGGGCCAGAGAGAAGATTTCGAAGTGTGCGCCAACCAGCTATTCAGCTGTTGCATACGGGGCTGTAAAAATCTTCACTAAGAAGAGCCGCTGAACGCTAGTTTCGGAGTGTGAATTAACTTCACCGGGTCGTTCCGTTAACGACGACGAGGCGATCGCTATTTTTAGCACAAAGAGTGACCTATCCATGACTGCATACGCAGCTGCGGGTTAGCTCCTATTTGTGACAAGGCGATAACCAGGGTGGTACCGCGATATGACAATCGTCCCTGTTTTTACAGGGGCGTTTTTTGTTTTTTATAAATAACTAAGGGGATAAACGGGAGGCGTTTAACAATGAAAGCTAGTGACATTCGCGCAAAATGGCTTGAATTTTTCCAAAGCAAAGGACACCAAATCGAACCGAGCGCATCGCTCGTTCCGCACAATGATCCATCCCTATTGTGGATTAACGCAGGCATGGCGCCGTTGAAACCGTATTTTGACGGACGTGTAAAGCCGGACAACCCGCGCATTACGAACTCGCAAAAGTGTATCCGTACGAACGATATCGAAAATGTAGGGAAGACGCGTCGTCACCATACATTTTTCGAAATGCTAGGCAACTTCTCAATCGGCGACTACTTTAAAGAAGGAGCGATCGAGTGGGCGTGGGAGTTTTTGACGGACAAGAAATGGATCGGCTTTGACGCGAACCGTTTGTACGTAACGATATATCCAGATGATGAGGAAGCGTTCAAGCTGTGGAACGAAAAAATCGGCTTGCCTGCTGATCGCATCATTAAGACAGAGGACAACTTCTGGGATATCGGCGAAGGCCCTTGTGGACCATGTACCGAAATCTTTTATGACCGTGGTGAAAAATACGGCGACCCGAACGATCCAGAATGCTACCCGAGCGGTGAAAACGAGCGTTACTTGGAAGTATGGAACCTCGTATTTACACAGTTCAACCATAATAAAGACGGCAGCTACACGCCGCTTCCGAACAAAAATATCGATACAGGCGCTGGTTTGGAGCGCTTTGCTTCCATTTTGCAAGACGTGGAATCGAACTTCGATACAGACTTGTTCGTACCAATTATTCAAGAAACGTCCCGTATTGCGGGCGTCAAATACAATGAAAATGCAGAGCTTGATGTCGCATTTAAAGTTATCGCTGACCATATCCGTACGGTAGCATTTGCGGTTGGCGACGGCGTACTTCCTTCTAATGAAGGTCGTGGCTATGTCCTGCGCCGCTTGCTGCGTCGTGCAGTGCGTTACGGTAAAATGCTCGGCATCGATCGTCCATTCATGGTCGAGCTCGTGAAGACAGTCGGCGACGTAATGGGCGTTCACTACCCAGAAGTGATTGAGAAGCGTGAGTTTATTGAAAAAGTAATTAAAAACGAAGAGGAGCGCTTCCACGAAACGTTGACAGACGGTCTGGCGATCTTGGCAGATATGGCGGGTCAAGCGAAGAAGGAAGGCCGTACGCAAATTACGGGCGGCGAAGCGTTCAAATTGTACGATACGTACGGGTTCCCGTTCGATTTGACAGAAGACTATGCAGCAGAGCATGGGCTGACGGTTGACCGTGAAGGCTTTGATGCGGCGATGCAGGAGCAGCGTACACGTGCACGCTCGGCGCGTCAAGAGTCCGAAAGCATGAAAGTGCAAGGTGGAGCGCTTGCGGAACTTACGACTAAAAGCGAATTCGTTGGATATAATGAATTGGTAACTGAATCCAAGGTGCTTGCGATCGTGTCTGGCGACGAAATGGTCGAGGAAGCGGCAGCAGGCTCTACGTACCAAGTTGTACTTGATCGTACACCGTTCTATGCGGAAAGCGGCGGTCAAGTGAGCGACGGTGGCGTATTTACGGGCGCTGGCTTGAAAGCGATCGTTGAAGGCGTGACGAAGGCACCACAAGGTCAACACGTTCACATCGTTAAGGTGGAACAAGGCACGCTTCGTGTGGGCATGACGTTGCAAGCAGCTGTAGATCGTGCTGTGCGTGAAGATGTTATTAAACATCATACAGCTACACACTTGCTACACAAAGCACTGAAAGAAGTGTTGGGCGAGCATGTCAATCAAGCAGGTTCATTAGTAGAAGAAGAGCGTCTGCGCTTTGACTTCTCGCACTTAGGCAGCATCAACGCGGATGAAATGGCACAAATTGAGCGTCGTGTGAATGAGCAAATTTGGCAGGGTACGGCACTTAACATTGAATTAAAATCAATTGACGAAGCGAAAGCGATGGGCGCAATGGCGCTGTTCGGGGAAAAGTACGGCGACATCGTGCGCGTTGTACAAGTCGGCAATTACAGCATTGAGCTGTGCGGCGGCTGTCACGTCAGCAATACATCCGAAATCGGCTTGTTCAAAATCGTGAGCGAGAGCGGAATCGGCTCCGGCGTACGTAGAATTGAAGCCGTAACAGGTCGTCATGCGTATCAATATATGGAGCAGCAATTAGAGTTGTTGAAGCAAGCGGCAGGTTTGTTCAAGGCTAACGTAGCCGATGTGCCGAAGCGTGTGGAAGCGATGTTTGCTCGTGAAAAAGAGCTTGCACGTGAGAACGAATCATTGAAAGCGAAGCTGAGCAGCATCGAGGCAGGTCAGCTTACGGATCAAGTACGCACAATTGCTGGCGTACAAGTGCTGGCAGCGAAAGTGAATGCAAGCGACATGGATGCTCTCCGCACGACAGCGGACGAGCTTAAAGTGAAGCTGCCACAAACGCTTGTTGTCCTTGGCGCAGCTAATGACGATAAGGTCAACTTCGTGGTGGCGGTAGCACCTGAACTCGTTAAGCAAGGCTTGCACGCGGGTAAATTAATTAAAGAGCTTGCAGCAGTATGTGGCGGCGGCGGTGGCGGCCGACCAGATATGGCGCAAGCTGGTGGTAAAGACGCAAGCAAACTAGATGAGGCATTAGCGTTAGTCGATAAGCTGGTTGCAGCGCAAGCTGGCGCGTAATGAATTCGTAATTCCGCTTACACGGTTTCGCGTGTAGGCGGAATATTTTCTAGTTTGATTGGGTATGTGTTATGATAAGAGTAAAGCGAGGTGACGGCGATGAATTCCATGGATAAAACGATGAAGTTCAATGTCAAAGCAGAAGAGCAAGAAGCGTCCAGCAAAGAAATTTTGTTATCCGTGTATGATGCGCTTTTGGAGAAGGAATACAATCCTATCAACCAAATCGTTGGCTACTTACTGTCCGGGGATCCCGCATATGTCCCCCGTCATAACAACGCTCGAAGCCTAGTACGCAAGAAGGAACGGGACGAACTTATCGAAGAGTTGGTTCGCTTTTACTTGAATCATCATCGATAATCATTTATCGATGATGATTCTGTGTACCGGCATCATGAATAACATGTATAGAAGAAACAAATCGTAGGAGATAAGATGAAAATTCTTGGCTTGGATTATGGGGATCGTAGAATCGGTGTTGCAGTTAGCGACGCATTCGGTTGGACAGCTCAAGGTTTAGAAGTAATTACACGTCGCAATGATGATGCTGATTTGCAGCGCTTGGAAGCCATCATTAAGGAGCACGGCGTTGAAGCTATCGTGCTCGGACTGCCGAAAAATATGAATGGTACTATAGGTCCGCGCGGCGAAATAAGCCTTGCTTTTGCTGAAACGCTGAAGCAATTGTTCGGACTTCCCGTTCACCTTTGGGATGAGCGCTTGAGCACGGTGTCGGCGGAACGCACGCTAATCGAAGCCGACGTCAGTCGCAAAAAGCGTAAGCAAGTCGTCGATAAGATGGCGGCGACGATTATTTTACAAACGTATCTTGACTTTGAATCAAGAAGGTGAGGGGTTTATTATGACGAATAATAAAGAACTGCAAGAAGAAGCGGAAATTATTTATATTCCGGACGACGAAGGCAACGAGGAAGAGTTCGAAGTCATCATGAAGTTTGATGTCGACGGCTCTGACAAAAAGTATATGATGGTCGTGCCTGTAGAAGGCACGGACGATGAGGAAGAAGAAGTATACGCATTCCGCTATGAAGAAGATGGCGACGATTTGAAACTGTTCACGATTGAAGACGAAGAAGAGTGGAATATCGTTGAAGAAACATTCAATACATTAGCTGGATATGACGACGAAGAAGAGGACTCCGCTGCGGATGTAGGTAATAAAGCGTGAGTCAAGAGCAAATTCAATTTATCGATCAATTGCGAAGCCTATACGGACAATCTGTCGAAATGACAGATGAACAGGGAAAAGGCCGCGAATATACATTAGTAGCTGAGTTTAAGCTTCGCGACAAAGCGTATGCCGTGTTGTTGCCGACAGGTGCGAAGGACGCAGAGCCGGATTTATTCCAGGTCGTTGCGGATGGCGATGGCGGCTTTGAGCTTGAGAGCATCACGGATGACGAAGAGTGGGAAGAAGTTATGGAGCTTTATGACGAGCATGCATATGCGGACGAGTTTGAAGCAGAGAAGTAACGATAAGTAAGTGAATTCCAGCAACGTAACGAACAATATTTTGGTGAAAAGGGCGGCTTAACCGCTCTTTTTTGCCATGTTGGAGAGGTGTAAGAATGAAGTCTTGGGCTAAAGTGTCTTTAGCGCTATTGGTGATGGTTGCTTTGCTTGCGGGAGTTGGCGTGTGGTACGCATGGAACGGATTAAAGCCGATGCCAGCACAAGAAAGCCAAGTAAAGCTTACTATTGAACGAGGTAGTGGGCCTTCTGTCATTGCTTCTCAGTTAGAGCAAGCAGGAATCATTCGCAATTCGTTCTTATTTAAATCGTATTTGAAAATGAACAACGAAGGTGCTCGTTTTCAAGCCGGCACGTATGCCTTTCAACCTGGTGTTACGTTAGATGAGATCATTCGCAAGCTTAACGCAGGTGACGTCTTGAAAGATGAAATGATCCGGTTTACGGTTCCAGAAGGATATACGGTTACGCAAATGGCGGACAAGCTTAGCAAAGAAGGATATGTAGAACGAAGCCATTTTTTGCAGCTCGTTAACGATAAAGCATGGTTGAAGGGACGCACGACTTTATTTGATGCTATACCTGACAGCAACTTGATTATGCACCAGCTTGAAGGTTATTTGTTCCCCGAAACGTACGAGTTGAAAAAAGAAAGTGCGGCAGAGGATATCGTGCTCCGGATGATCAAGGAGACCGAGAAACGTCTGGATGATGCATCTCCGCAATGGCAAGCAGATATGAAGAAACAAGGTCTTGATTTGCATGAACTGCTTACAATCGCATCTCTGATCGAACGGGAAGTCGTTGTGGATGAAGAACGCCCACTCGTTGCAGGTGTTATCTATAACCGCATTAAAAAAGGCATGAGATTGCAGATCGACGCGACGGTACAGTACGCGCTAGACAAACCTAAGGAACGCTTGTATTATAAAGATTTGGGTATTGACAGCCCTTATAATACGTACAAAATTGAAGGTTTACCTCCAGGGCCGATTGCAAGCCCGAGTGTAGCGTCAATTAAGGCTGCTTTGCAGCCCGAGGCGTCCGAGTATTTATTTTATGTGACGAAAAAAGACGGCACGAGTGGACATTTATTCGCAAAAACGTTCGCGGAACATGAGCGTAATATCGAGAAAAGTAAACAGCAGGCGAAATAACAACATGTTGCGAAACAGCAGCGAAGGCGGTTCGATTCGGTGATTGCAAATGGACACCGTACGACGTTTAAGTTGCTCATTGTTCGCTTGTAAGGCATATATGAAAGTGGTGACTAGGATGACATATCAACCTGAATTGCTAGTTACGGCTGGTAGCGTCGCAGAAGTAGAGCGTATGCTGGAAGCTGGAGCAAGCGCGGTTATCGTCGGGGAGCAAAAATACGGCATGCGTCTGCCGGGTGATGTGACGCTAGCAGACATCGCGTTATGCATACCTATCGTCCGCAAGTACGGTGCAAAGCTGTATGTGTCAGCAAACAACATTTTGCATAACGATGTGTTAAACGATTTGCCTGCATACTTGCAGCAGCTTGAAGCGCTTGGCGTAGACGCGGTAATATTCGGTGACCCGGCTATTCTGATGAGCGTAAGACAAGCAGCGCCATCATTAAAGCTGCATTGGAATGCTGAGATGACGTCCACAAACTATATGACAGCGCGGTATTGGCAGAAGCGTGGCTCTAAGCGTATCGTTGCTGCGCGTGAGCTTAACATGGAAGAGATTCAAGAAATGAAGCGACAACTTCCGGATATGGAAGTTGAAGTTCAAATACACGGCATGACGAACATTTATCATTCGAAGCGTAATTTGGTGCAGCATTATTTTCATCATATCGGCGATGATGAACAGGCGAACAATGTTGGCTTGGATCGCAAAATGTTCTTAATTGAACAAGAGCGTCAAGATGAAAAGTATCCGTTGTACGAAGATATAAATGGTACGCACATTATGAGTTCGGATGATGTGTGCATCATCGAAGACTTTAAGTTTTTGCTGGATGCACGTATCGACAGCTTTAAAATAGAAGGCTTGCTAAAATCGACGACCTATAATGAAATGGTCGTTCGTGTTTATCGCGAAGCGATCGATGCGTATGTGGCGAACCCTGAGCAGTATGAATTTAAGGAAGAGTGGCTGGAGCGCATTCGCAGCGTTCAAGACCCTGAACGCGAGCTGTCATTCGGATTTTTCTATAAAGAACAGATGTACTAAATGCACGAGATAAATAAGATTTACCGAGGATGAAGGGAGCACAGCAATGACAACGAAGGTAAAGCCTAAGTTTACAGGTAAGCGGTACCGCCTAGATAAACCGGAACTGCTAGCTCCCGCTGGCAATCTGGAAAAGCTGAAATTCGCCGTCCATTACGGAGCAGATGCTGTATATATTGGCGGTCAAAAGTACGGTTTGCGTTCGAACGCGGACAATTTTAGCTTTGAAGAAATGCGCGAAGGCGTGGAATTCGCTAACAAGTATGGAGCCAAAGTATTCGTTGCAACGAACATTTACGCTCATAATGAAGATATTGAAGGTATAGAAGCTTATTTGCGCAAGCTTGAAGAAGTAGGGATTAGCGCTATTATTGTGGCTGACCCAGCTATTATTGAGACCGCTCAGCGCGTTGCGCCAGGCGTGGAAGTACACGTGAGTACACAGCAGTCGATTGCCAACTGGCAAACGGTGCAATTTTGGAAAGAAGAAGGCGCGCCGCGTGTCGTTCTTGCTCGTGAAACGAGTCTGGAAGAAATTGCAGAGATGAAGAGTCGCGTCGATGTTGAAATCGAAGCCTTTATTCATGGTGCTATGTGTTCTTCGTATTCTGGACGCTGCGTGTTGTCGAATCACTTCACAGACCGCGATTCCAATCGTGGAGGTTGCTGCCAATCTTGCCGTTGGAAATACGATTTGTTTGAGGACGGACGTCCTAACTTGGACGAATTGGTGTCTGCGGAGGAAGCAGCAGAATCCTCTGCTTTGGAGCAGTTCAAGGTCGGTATCACGCAATTACCGTTGTTTAAAGAGGAAGATAACCATTTTGCGATGAGTGCAAAAGATTTGTGCATGATCGATCATTTGCCTGAACTCATCGAAGTAGGCGTAGACAGCTTCAAAGTTGAAGGCCGGATGAAGTCCATTCACTATGTGGCAACGGTCATCAATGTATACCGTCAGGCAATCGATTCTTACTTAGCAGACCCAGACAACTATGTGGTGAAGCCAGAGTGGATTGAGGAAATGAACAAAGCAGCTAACCGCCCTGTTAATACAGGCTTCTTCATTGAAGATCCGGATCATGAAGATCATATTTATGAGCCGGAAGATAAAGCGGTGCCGTTTGATTTTGCGGGCCTTGTTATGGATTACGATGCTGAGACAGGTATTGCTACTATACAGCAGCGCAACCATTTCAAAGTGGGCACTGAAATTGAGTTCTTTGGACCAAATGGCAAGTTCTTTAAGCAGACAGTAGAGTGCATTTGGGATACAGAAGGAAACGAGCTAGATGTTGCTCGTCATCCTTTGCAGCATGTACGCATGAAAGTAGCCCAGCCTGTTGCTTATTTCGATATGATGCGCAAAAGAAAATAACGCTAAACGATAGTTGACCCCCTTGGATGTGCCGAGGGGGTTTTTTTATGTTCAGGAAAATAGAGGGATTAGTCGTCTTGTGTCGAATGATAAAAATGGTTCACTAGTTCAACAAGGTATCGTGCATAAGACTTTTAATTAAGGGGGAGGCATATGCGTTGGGTGTTACTTCGGAAGCAGAGCAATTCACCCTTGAACAACAATAAATTTAAGGTGAGGAACCTGCAATGGCATCCTGCTCGTTCAGTAGGAACAAGATTATTTTTGTTGTTTTTTATCGGTATTACCGTGCTTGTCGGAAGTATAGGTCTATTTTCTTTCAACCAGTCTAGAACGATTATTGAGCAAGAAATGTCTATGCTGGAGGAAGCGGCGATCACACAGTTAGGCGATAAGTTGGATATTATGTTCAACAACTATGTTGATCTTTCGAATCAAATTTTGTTTGATCAAGATTTACAGAAGGCGCTATCGCTTACGAAGACGAATACAGCAATTACAGAGTATGAAAAGTTACAAAGGATGACGGATGTCGAGAAAAATTTAAAAGCGCTTGTATTTGGGAACGATTCCGTATTCAGTCTGCTGCTGATACCGGTTGAAGAGTCATATGGACCGATTTATACGAGTGGCTTGGCTCACTCTATGCTGGGTAGTCTTCGGAACGAATCTTGGTTTAAACAAGCGGTGCAAAAAGAGGGCAGTGTCGTGTGGGTCCCGACATCAGAGAAAGGGTTATCCCAGCAAGGCCCTAAGGAGACATTTGCGTTGGCACGCACTGTTAAAAACGTTAGCTCAGGCAATACGTATATGCTCGTTACTGAAATATACGCGGATTCTTTGCAAGAGCATATGGAGTGGAAGACAGGTGTAGGTGGATTTGCGCAGCTAGTCAGTGCTGAGGGGAATCTGGTGATCTCGCACAATAAAGAGCTGATTGGTCAAGCGCCGCCAGTGCAATTAGTGGCAGATGGAGAAAAGACGGGTAGACAGTCTGTGACTAACAAAGAAGGTCAGGAATTGCTCGGTGTATATTATAAGTCGAGTATTACGAATTGGACCTTAAATGGCTTTATTCCTGTTGATGAACTTCTTGCTGGGACAGCGGCTATTCGAAATATGACCCTGCTTAGTATTGGTGTGGCTCTACTTATTGCTATTTTGATGGGCTGGTACGTCATGCGCAGCATTGGCAGACCGCTTAAGCGAATGCGTGACTTAATGGAAGAAGGAGCGCAAGGCCAACTCGGATTGCGAATGGCTGTGCAATCCAAAGATGAGATCGGTGAGGTGGCCGCAAGCTTTAACACTATGATGAGTCGCATCGGCGATTTAGTACAGCGCACGGGAAGTTCAGCGCAATCCGTTATGACAAGTGCGAGCAAGCTTAGCGACGCATCGCGGCAAACGGCGCAAGCGGCGCGTGACATTGCGTTAGCGACGGAAGAAATTGCGAGTGGTGCGACAGGATTGGCAGCGGAAGCAGAACGAGGAAATGAATGGACGGATCATACAGCAAATCAAGTAGCGCAAGTCGTACAGCTAAATGCAGCTATGTTCCAGGCTGCGACGGAAGTGGAAAATGCCAGTAAACGCGGCACGAGTTATATGGATGAATTAAATGACAAGACGGCTGCGACTGAACAAATCGTCCATTCGCTCGTTAGTAAAGTTGATGCGCTTAAAGATAGCACGTCGTCTGCGCGCAATATTTTGGATGTGTTGACTCAGTTGGCTAAACAGACGAACATCTTGTCACTGAATGCGGCTATCGAAGCAGCGCGAGCTGGAGCAGCGGGCAAAGGATTCATGGTCGTCGCTGATGAGATTCGTAAGCTTGCGGATCAATCCAAGCAATCGATTGAGATTGTCGGCTCCATTACCGAAAATATTCAGCGTGAAGTGAACGAAACCGTTAGGATGTTAGGTGACGCTAATCCGATTTTTCGTGAGCAAGCGGACGCCGTTAAGGAAGCAGACATTATTTTTCGAGCTGTCCATGTGCAAATGGGGACGCTGATGACGAAGCTAGATGGTGCTACATCTGCGGTCCATGATTTGTCTGAAACCCAGAGTGCGCTAAATGAGGCGATAGCAAATGTAAGTGCCGTTGCAGAACAATCATCAGCTACTTCTGAAGAGGTTGCATCACTTAGCTCCGAGCAAATGTCGGTGTCTGCGAGGCTTGTGAACTTGTCTAACGAGTTGGAGCAAGTATCGCTTGATTTGCAGGAGCGTCTGTCTCGGTTTACCTTTGAGCAACTGTCCGCTGACGTAGGGGAAAAGGTTGAATCTTAATGACTTAGCGAATTAAGGGCAAGTCTCGGTTTACCTTTGAGCAACTGTCCGCTGACGTAGGGGAAAAGGTTGAATCTTAATGACTTAGCGAATTAAGGGCAAGGTTTGAACCGATATTGAACTCAAAGTGAACTCAAATTAAAATCAAATTGAACGAATATCGAATTAATATTGAATGAACATTGAACCAATATGCATAGCGCTTAAATTTTATTGGATGAGTATGAAGAAGGTTGCTTTCCCCTTTTTGGTGGAGGCAGCCTTTTTTGTATGGTGTGTATTTCATCTAGTTATAGTGGACATGTATGAAATGAGATTCGCTTGGAAATAATAAGCGGTTAAAAGGAATAAATAATTCGTTTTACGTTCTGATAGGATGTTACTGTTGTATCTTAAAATGAAGGGAGAGTTAACATTGTCACGTCCAATTCATATCCGTTCCCGTATCGCGGCGGCAGCATTATTCATAACATTCATTCTCATCTGTTACACGATGCGGCTTGGTTGGTTGCAGTTTATTCAACCTCATCGGTCTGTTCAGACTTATCGCGCAGTGAATGCCCATGAGCATACTGAGCGTGAATATTCAAATAAACATCCAGCCGATGAGTATACGTTGCTGCAACAATCGATTATTCAACGAGAGCGAGCGATTGTGCTGGAGGACGGACGCGGCAGTATTGTTGACCGAAAAGGTCGCCCAATCCGAGGTGAAAAGAGGTACGGTCTTGTATTATTTCCTGTACATCCGTCCGTTATGACATCGGCTGTGACGCAACAACTAGCAGCAGCGCTGAACGTACAACAAAGTGAACTTATCCAAAAATGGTCGTCCGCAACGGTGCCGCTGTTGTGGCCGTCAGCCGAAGACAAGAAGCTGCCCTATCTGTTGCCAGCAGATCAAGCGCAATACATGATTCGCGCTAAATGGGACGGTGTTCGTATTCTCCCTCTACAGTTAGCTTATCCGCTAGGGCAACAGACGCCGCATTGGGTTGGCTACGTATCTGCTGTTCGTCCTCAGGATGTAGTTATCGAAAGAGGGGCTAACACCTCTAAGCATGGAGTGCAAAGTGTACAAGGTGCAGCTGGGCTAGAGCGTTCTTTTGAGCCGCTTCTGCGGGGCTTAGGAGAGACGACGTTTGTTCATTATACCGATGTAGCACATCGCCCCCTGCATGGGCTAGATGTGAGATTGCGACGACCGGATAATCCTAATTATCCGTTGAAGGTTGTTACGACGACAGACATCCAATTGCAGCGTGATGTAGAAGAAGCAGTCGATCGTGTCGGTTTGAAAAAAGGGGCAATTGTTGTACTAGATGCCAGTACACGTGATGTTGTTGCGATGGTGTCACGTCCGAGTTACAACCCGAATCATGTAGAGCCACAACGAACGGATTGGAATAATCAAGCGCTAAAGGCGATTGTTCCTGGCTCGGTCTTTAAGCTAGTCATTGCGGCCGCAGCTCTAGAGAGTGGTGTGACTTCTATTGATGAATCGTTTCATTGCAATGGGAAGTATGGAAAATATGGATTGCTTTGCTGGAAGTCTGACGGGCATGGTCGTCTATCCCTGCGTGAAGCGTTCGCGAAGTCATGCAATGTTACTTTTGCTGCATTAGGAGAACGTCTTGATGCAAGTACCATTCAAGCCTACGCTCATCGACTGGGTGTAGGCGATACGGTCGGTATGATTTCAGATGACGGAGTAGGACATACGCAGCTTAAGCATTTTGATGGTGAAGAGCGTGGACGTGTTTTTGTGCCTGAGCATAAATCTGAGCCTAAGTCTAAGTCTAATCCTAAATCTAAATCTGAATCTGAATCGCAAAGTTCAGCTGAGATATTACATGTAGACGGCGGCGTAAAGGCTCAAGTTGGCATCGGGCAGCGTGATGTGCGCGTGACGCCGCTCGCAGCGGCCAACCTTGTCGCTACCTTGCTAAATGATGGTTATGGTGGACATCCTCGTTTAGTGCGCGAAGTCCAGTACGCGCAAGGTCGTCCCTTTGCGCAATTTGCGCCCCAAGCACGAATTGTACGCGTTATACAGCCGCGCACAGCGCATACATTGCTTCAATGGATGGCCGACACCGTGCAGCATGGCACAGGTACTGCCTTAACAAGCGCGCGCTGGCCGCTTGCAGGCAAAAGCGGCACGGCGCAAGCAGAATCACATGGAACTTCCAAGGTTCATACTTGGTTTGTCGGCTACGGCCCTACCCATTTACAAGGGGTGTCAGCCAATAAAGTTCCCCGCTATGCCGTATCCGTTGTTGCCATGGATGAGCCGGGATCACATTCGCATCGAGCAACAGCGCTATTTCGCGCGGTGATGGATGTGCTCGCACAGCATCATAACGCGGACAACGAGCAACAGCCACATAAATAGAGCCGCTCGGGGACAACGAGCGGCTCTATTTCATATATTATTTTATGGGATGATCGGTACCGCGGTCTTGCTCGTCTGTTTGCTCAACAGCCTGAACCGTGTTCGCCTCATTAGAAGAAGGATCAGCATCAAATTCCTCAGCAGGCATACGAATCCATTTTTTCAAATATCCTTGATCGTAAAGCGCCTTAACGAGAATGAGCAAGATCGGTGACATAATTAAGCCCATAACGCCGAACAAAGACAACGAAATCATCATAAAAGACAGCATCGTAAAGGCAGACACACCAAGCGTATTTCCTGTGATCTTAGGTTCCAAGAACTGGCGTGTTAACATGACCACGACGAGTACAATGGTTAGTGAAACGGCTAGCCATGTATTCCCGATGAACAACAAGTATACAATCCAAGGAATGAAAATGACCGGAATGCCTAACAACGGCAAAATATCAAACAAGGCGGACAGCAACGCAATCGAGAAGGCGTTGTTCACGCCTAAGCCAAGCAGCGATACAAACACAAGCGTAAACGTAATCGATATCAGTTTAAGTTGTGCTTTTAAGTAAGCGCCTATGCCACGAAACACGTTTACTTTCAAAAAATGAAACGCATTTTTGAAAGTACGGGGTGTTTTTTCTTTCGTAATCCGTTTCCAATCGCCAATTTCAATGCTTAAAAAATAAGCTAAAATAATGGCGATACCAAAATTCATAATAAAGGTAGAGAACGATTTAAGGTTGCCGACTAGCCATCCGAGAAAAGTGACAGCAAGCGCAGAGCCCTTTTGTGTAATGACGCCGACGTATTCTTTAATTTTCAACGATACATCATTAGGGAGTGCTTCGTACTTCGTTTGCAAATAGGCCGCTAAATTAACAACCTGCTTTTGCAACGCTTCTCCATATTGAGGCAGTGCGTTTTGCAATTCACTCATCTGACTAATAAAGATTAAGCCTGCTCCGAACATGGAGCTTAAAATGATTAATGTGAACACAAGCACCGAAATCGCGGATGCGGCTGCTTTGTTCATCCCGCGCCGCGCCAAAAAGCGGGCCAACGGTTCAATCATCACAAACACGAGCAAAGCTAAAAAGATCGGTGCAGCGATCGCATATAAATAGCTAAAGCCGTACATGATGAGATAGACCGTTAAAATGATCAGTGCAATGTCAAAAGCGGTCCGCCAATATTTTCGATAAAAAGTGAGCATTGATCAGACTCCTTCATTTCCATATAAAGTACTGCTTCTATTTTACAACAAAACGAAATGATATGCCTATTTTGTCACACCATATGTTACAATAAAGAGTACGAAAAAGATACAAAACGAAACGGGGAAGTAGGATGGAATTCATTTTATTGTGGGGATTTTACATCCTGACGTTTTATGCGTTTCTCCCAGGTATCGTGAGTCGCTTGTTCGGTTTTAGGGTGTTTAAAAAAGGTCGCAGCGACCACGAGCTCGCTCTGACATTCGATGATGGTCCAGATCCTGTATATACGCCGATGTTACTCGATCTTTTGAACAAATATAATGCGAAGGCTACATTTTTTGTTCTCGGGGTTTATGCAGAAAAGCATCCAGAATTGTTACAACGCATGCACGATGAAGGTCATGTGATCGGTATTCATAACTACGTGCATAAGACAAATTGGCTCATGCGTCCGAGGACGGTTAAACGTCAAATTCGTAAAACGTCAGATATTATTGAACATACTACAGGGAAACGGCCGGTTTATTATCGTCCTCCTTGGGGAATCGTGAATTTATTTGATTTTAGTAATCTTGGCCACTTGCAAATTATATTATGGTCCGGCATGTTTAATGATTGGCGTAAAAAGGTTGGGGTTGAACGGTTATACAATCGTATGATGCATAAATGCCGTGGAGGAGAAGTGCTACTGCTGCATGATTGTGGCCTCACTCTAGGTGCGGATCGTGAAGCGCCGGCCAATATGCTGATCGCGCTGGAACAATTTTTACAGCGGGCGGAAGAGCGTGAATTGAAATGTGTACGGATTGACGAATTAATCAAATCGTCTGATCGATACCGTGCGCTTCACCCGACGTGGTTGAAGCGATCCGTTATTCGCATATGGCTAGCTTATGAGCAAGGTTTCCATCTTCTGTTCGGAATGAAAACGACAAATGTAAGCGATCCGGTGTTTCATTTTCGGGTTCGTCCTTATTATGGCGAATCACTATTACTCGATGACGGGGTAGAGTTGAAACGGGACGATCAAGTGTTGGAGCTTCATTTCGATAATAAACGTCTATTTGAAATTGGTAGGCATGCACGCTCAGAAATGCAGATTGCGATCCAAATGATTAGAGCAACGGAAAAAGCATTGCCTGAGTTGGCTGAATATTTGGCGGAGCGGCCAGAGCTATGTTCGAATGTAAAGGCATTGTATGGAGTTAGTATGATCCATCGTGGACCTGAACAGTTTGGCTTTACTGTACGTGATTTACCACCAGGGCTATTTTCTTGGTTATCGCGTAAATATTTGCGCTTACTTATGAGTGTTATTCATCCGCATGGGAAGCGCAGGCTACGGCAAAATAAAGAGCAATTGGTTCCGAAGCTTACCGCAATGTCATTAGAGACGCTGTTTGCGCGCTATGGAAAACATACCGATTATGCGTTCGATTCCAATTCGTCAGACTGCTTATTAATAAATCCGAGTAATAGAGTTGGAAAAACGCCTAATATATTGTAACTATTAACCAATATATGTAAAGTCTCGTCGTAGGCCCTATAAGCCTGCGAACGAGACTTTTTTGCGTTCAAGGCCGTGTAGCTATGCAGAAAATCACATCATGTAAATGCTATGAAAAAGGAATGCAAGTTTTATGCAAATTTTATGCAAGTAACATGTCATGGAAGAATGCTCTTAATAGAAGGACAGAGTCGCAAAAAATTTTCTAATAGAGGACATTTCAAGCGAAATACATGATAATATCAATACAATTGTCATATTTTCTCTCTACTTATACGAATGTTGTCTGAATTTGATAAAAAAAAGTTATCGAGAAAATATTAAAATCTTTTAATATAAAGCTTACATAGGCATTTACAAAAGGCTCACTATCAAGTAATATAGTGAAAAATCATTCGTTTCCTGCTTATGGAACCTTGTCGTATGGAGTTTATTTGACCACCGTTCTATAAAAATAAAACGAAACTTTTCATCTATCATAATAATCATAGTTATACATTTTTTTGATTAAATATAATGTAGTTAGTAGTAATAAAATGTTCATATAACATCTTAGATATTAATAGGGGGCGAACGTTATGAAGAAGAAATTGCTAATGCTACTTAGTTTGACTATGGCACTCACGCTAGTGTTGTCTGCATGCGGTGGTTCCAAATCTGAGGGCGACAAGAAAGATGCAAGTCAGTCGACACAAACACCTGCTGAATCTGGAGCTGCTAAAGAAGAACTCGTATCCGAGGGTGTTATCCCTGCCTCGAACCCAGCAGCAGTTCCTGACGTTGCAAAGGCGCGCAAAGATTCAATGATTCTCGGTATAGGTGCTCCATCAGGCATATTCTTGCCTACGCATGCAGAGTCACAATACGACAGATATGTTGCAGATTCCATGTTCAACTATCTGTTTGAAATTCAAAAAGACGGCTCGTATTCCGAGGACTTGGCGGAGAGCTACACGATTTCTGACGATAAGCTGACGTATACGTTTAAGCTTAAAGAAGGCTTGAAGTTTAGTGACGGTACTGCTCTTACAGCAGAGGATGTTGCCTTCTCGATGCATGTTTACTATGACAAAGCTTATGATGGACCAAGTGACATCGAACTTTATGCGCCAATTAAAGGCGGCGTAGATTATAAAGCAGGTAAAGCAACGTCCATTTCAGGAGTTAAGGTTGTTGATCCTCGTACGATTAGCATTACAACAACAGAACAGAAGGCTACAGCTCTGAATACACTCGGACAACTAGGTATTCTTTCTAAAGCTTACTATGGTAAGGACTACAAACAAGGTAGCTTAGATTTTACAAATTTCTATACAAATCCACTTGGAAATGGTCGTTACAAGCTTGAGAAGTTTACAGCAGGCCAAGAAGCTGTCTTGGTTGCAAACGAGCATTACCATGGCGGTAAACCAAAAGTAAACAAGTTAATCTACAAGTTTACGAACAAAGATACAAATATCCAGTTGCTCCAAACAGGCGAAACGGATTTGGATGACATTACAGTTTCTGTAGATGCTGTTACTCAATTGAAAGATTTAGGATTCTTGAATGTTAACTTGTATCCTACGAATGGCTATGGCTACATTGCCTTTAACCACAAAAAAGACAAGTTTAAAGACCAGAAGGTACGTCAAGCATTGGCTTATGGCTTGAACCGTCAAGAGATCGTTGATGCGGTGTTCCAAGGATATGCAGATGTGATTGATGTTCCACAATCGAAGCTTTCATGGTCATACACAGATGAAGTTACGAAGTATAACTTCGATCTTGAAAAAGCGAAACAACTACTTGAAGAAGCTGGCTGGAAAGTTGGCGCTGACGGTATCCGCGAGAAGAATGGCGAGAAATTCAAGATCATCTTCTCCGCAGCAGCTGAAAGTGAAGTCAACGATGCGATTATTCCGGTTGCACAAGACAACTACAAGCAACTCGGCATCGACTTTGTAGCTGAAGTAATGGATTTCAACGCTGTTAAAGATAAGCGTAAAAAAGGCGACTTCGATATGGCGTTTATGGCTTGGTCCTTGACTCCAGATCCACAAGTTGGACAAAACGTGTTCGGTACTGGTGGCTCGCAAAATGATGACGGCTACTCCAACAAAAAAGTAGACGAGTTGTTTACAAAAGCGGGTAAAGAGATTGATCCAGAGAAGCGCAAGCTAATCTTCCATGAGTTGTATCAAGAATTGAACAAAGATTTGCCATACATCTTCATGTACCAACGTCGTGACATGTGGCCGATCAGCGATCGTCTTAAAGGATTTGACATCTCGCCATACAAAGATTTCACATTTGATTTACAAACGATCACAATTCAGTAATCTTGGTAACATGCTGTATACCAAATGCTCAGCCGCAGGCTGGGCATTTGGGTTTATATAAACATAGGAGGAATATTTATGACACAATACGCCTTGCGGCGGCTGTTGCAACTAATTCCGACGCTAATCGGTATATCAATTGTTCTATTTACCGTATTTGCATTGGCACCCGGAAACTTTATCGATGCCAACCCAACCATCTCCAAAGAGCGCGCAGAAGAGTTAAAAGAATTGCATGGCTTAAACAAGCCATTGCCTGAGCGTTACGTTATTTGGGCTACGAATACTTTAAAAGGTGACTTGGGTATGTCCTTGCAGCATAAACAAGATGTGACGACTGTCCTTGACCGTTACATGTGGAATTCGTTTATGATTGCAGCCATCGTATTAGTTCTCAGTTGGGCCATAGCCATAGTAGTTGGGGTGTTCACAGCGATTAAGCAGTATTCCTTCTTTGATGGGGCTGTTACCTTTATCGTATTTGCACTAATGTCATTACCATCATTTTTCGTCGGATTGTTTGCGATAAAATTATTGGCCGTAGACAATACCATCTTCCCGATCGGCGGAATGTATACATCAGGTTCCGAGGCTACAGGATGGGGGAAATTTGTAGATTTGACACATCACCTTATGCTTCCTGTTATTGTATTAACAGCGCTTAATGTGGGAAGTCTTACACGCTATTTCAGAACGAGCATGCTGGAAGTAATTCGCCAAGACTATATTCGTACAGCAAGAGCAAAAGGATTGTCAGAGTGGAAAGTTATTTTCAAACACGCACTTCGCAATGCAATGCTGCCTGCAATTACGCTTCTTGGTATTGAACTGCCGGGATTGTTTGCAGGTGCGATGATCACAGAGAAAATCTTCAACTGGCCGGGCATTGGTCAAATTAACTTGGCTGCGATAAACACGCGTGATTACTTCTTAGCGATGGGTTATACAATGTTTATTGCTCTCTTGACCGTGTTTGGTAACTACATTGCAGACTTGTTGTACCGCGTTGCAGATCCGCGCGTACGCTTGAAATAGAAAGGGGAGTTTAGTGTGTCGCAAACTGTAGCTAATCCAATTACAGCAGGTGCTAAGGTGCCGCAAACGAAACCTGCTTCCCCATGGAGGTTGGCTTTTAAGCAAGTGCGTAAGAATAAATTCGCAATGGGTGGATTTATTGTTCTTACTTTGATGTTCATCGTTTGTTTTATCGGTCCGAGCTTGTCGCCCTATGACCTAGAAACGAGAAACATTGCTAATCGATATAAAGCGCCAAGTATGGATCATTGGATGGGGACAGATGCGCTAGGACGCGACATCTTCCTACGAGTTATGCTAGCTGGACAAGTATCTTTGCTTGTTGGTCTAGTAGCGATGGTCGTAGCTGTAAGTATCGGGAGTATTTTGGGAGCGATATCAGGATTTTATAAAGGCTGGGTAGACACAATTGTAATGAGATTTACAGATATCATGATGTCTATACCATCGCTACCACTTCTAATTATATTAGGTGCCTTGTTATCGGATTTAAAAGTTCCACCAGACCAACGTATTTACATCGTTATGTTTTTGCTCGGGCTGCTATCGTGGCCGAGTCTTGCCCGCCTTATACGCGGACAAATCTTGATGTTGCGTGAGCAAGAGTTTATGCAAGCAGCAGAAGTACTAGGTATTCGTGATAGCCGCAAAATTTTCAAGCATTTGCTGCCAAACACGTTCCCACTTATTATCGTTGTAGGTACATTGCTTGTCGGTGGCTCCATTTTGTCCGAATCCGTATTGAGCTACTTGGGTTTAGGTGTTGTTCCACCTACTCCATCGTGGGGTAACATGATTTCAGCGGCGAATAACATGTATGATTTTAAGACACGTCCGTGGTTATGGGTACCACCAGGAGTATGTATTTTCTTAACTGTAGTATCTATTAACATTATCGGCGATGCTTTGCGTGATGCACTTGATCCGAAAATGAAGAGGTAGGAGAAACGATATGGCAAATAACTTAATCGAATTTCGCAATCTGCGCACAAACTTCTATACCGGAGCCGGAGTCGTGAAAGCGGTTAACGATGTCAGCTTCTCAATTCGTGAAGGTGAAACGGTATGTGTCGTCGGTGAATCAGGTTGTGGCAAGAGCGTTACGGCCATGTCGTTGATGCGTCTTGTTGGAGCGCCTGGTAAAGTTGAAGGCGGAGAAATTTTATATAAAGGCCAAGATTTATTGAAAATAAAAGAGCGCGAAATGCGTCACATTCGTGGTAACGAAATCGCGATGATTTTCCAAGAGCCGATGACGTCATTGAACCCGGTATTGAAAATCGGCGAACAATTGACAGAGCCGCTTATTTTGCATAAAGGAATGTCCAAGCAAGCAGCGAAAAAACGCGCGATTGAACTGATTGATATGGTTGGCATTCCGCGTGCCGAGCAAATTTTCAACGCTTATCCGCATGAGTTGAGTGGCGGTATGCGTCAACGTATTATGATCGCGATGTCGTTAAGCTGTGAACCGAAGCTGTTAGTAGCAGATGAGCCTACGACTGCACTTGATGTTACGATTCAGGCGCAAATTTTGGATTTGATGCGTAACATTAAGAAGGAATTTAATACTTCGATTATGATGATTACACACGACCTTGGTGTCGTAGCAGAAATGGCCGATTATGTTGTCGTTATGTATGCCGGCAAAGTCATTGAAGAAGCTCCGGTTATGGAGTTGTTCAAAAATCCGAAGCATCCTTACACGCAAGGTTTGTTGCGTGCGAAGCCGGTAATCAATCAACGTCAGAAGCGTTTATACACGATTCCGGGACAAGTACCGAACCCGGTTGAACTAGGTAATAACTGCTATTTCAATGACCGTTGCGAGCACTGCATGGCGATTTGTACAGAAACTCAACCGACATTGAACACTTATGGTGAAGGTCATAAAGCTGCATGCTGGTTATATGAGAAGGAGGGGGAAGCGAAATGAGTCAAGCACCACTGTTACAAGTAGAAAACCTTAAAAAATACTTCCCCATCCAAGGCGGTTTCCTTGGCCGTACCATAGGTAATGTTAAAGCGGTTGATGATGTTTCCTTTACGTTGCAAAAGGGTGAGTCACTAGGTCTAGTAGGGGAATCCGGCTGTGGTAAATCAACAACAGGACGCACGATTTTGCGTTTGTTAGACAAAACAGCTGGCAAGGTTCTTTTTAATGGCGTCGAGCTGCATGATTTGTCGAAAAAAGAGCTTCGCAGCATGCGTCCGAAGATGCAGCTTGTATTCCAAGACCCATACAGCTCCTTGAATCCGCGTATTAACATCGGGGAAGCAATCGGTGAGGCGTTAGTGGACCACGGCATCGTTTCGAAGTCTGAAATCCGCGATCGCGTTAAAGAAATTTTGACGATTTGTGGTTTGGCACCGTATCATATTGATCGTTATCCGCACGAGTTCTCAGGCGGACAGCGTCAACGGATCGGAATTGCGCGTGCACTTATTATGAATCCGGAATTTATCGTAGCCGATGAGCCGGTATCGGCGCTTGACGTATCGATTCAAGCGCAAATTATTAACTTGCTTAGCGATTTGCAAGAGCAAAAGAACTTAACGTACTTGTTCATTTCACATGACTTGTCTGTCGTTGAGCATTTGTGTAACCGCATCGGCGTTATGTATCTCGGTTCACTTGTGGAGATGGCTCCACGTGATGAATTGTTCACAAAGCCGTTGCATCCCTACACGCAAGCTTTGTTATCGGCTGTTCCTGTGCCGGACCCAACTCGCAGACCGGAACGTATCGTGCTGCAAGGTGATATTCCGAGCCCAGCGAATCCGCCGTCTGGCTGCAAGTTCCATACTCGCTGCCCGTTTGTAAAAGATATTTGCAAGCACGAAATCCCACAATTCCGCGACGTAGGTGGCGGGCACCAAGTTGCTTGTCATTTGGTGTAATGAGTTAGAGCCGCTATCGAAACAACCTTAGTCTAGTATGTTACTAGGCTAAGGTTGTTTTTTATTTATTTTCATTTAAATTGCGGCAGCTACTAAAGGATCTAATAGCATACATCGCTGCCTACAAAAGCTACCCAATGATCAAATATTAATACATGAATGAATAATTATTCATTATTTGTTGTATATTGTTTGATATGGGAAGGTGGTAGATTCCTTTATTAATGGGGCAAATTATATTTTTAGGTAGGTGCTAGTGGTTATTGTAATAGGCTGTTTTTTGTATTATTATGTAGGGGTGTTGAGAAGTTAAATTTTAGGAGGTGAATTTATGATATCGGAAAACCTACAGGAAGAGAATGAACAACTACGAAATACTTCGATGTTTGGAATCGGGATTACAAGCGCTGAACAGGAATTGCGACTTGCTCAAGAAGTTACTGGTTCTTGTAGCAGCAGCAGTTGTAGTAGCTGCTCTCTTGGCGGCGGCAAATGAGTTGTTTGAAGGGACTAAATTACTAAAATTAATACAGGTTTCACCTCAGATTGACTTGAAGAATGAAACGTTCTTCAGGTCAATCTAACTTTAAGGAGGAACACGAGATGAATGCCGCTGTTGAATACGAGATTAGTAATTTTGTTTATCATGAACTTCATAACGGGGACGTCGTTGTTCAAAATTATAGAGGTATAGTTAAAATTAATAATGCTACTATGGCTCATTATGTAAAAAGCTTGGATGTTAAAACAAAACAAACGATTAGTATGAATTCGCTGTCTAACTCCTTTGGAGAACATTCAGATGTGGCATTACAGTTTCTCTTAAAATATGGAATAGTAAAATTAAAACAGAAAATCTGTTTCGACATTGAGGAGATAGTACTCCTGTCTAATAACGATACAATTAGTGAACATTTTAATTTACATCTAGCCCCTTACTTCGCAGAGTCAAAACTACCATTTTCCACGATTACTACGGTTAGTGATTTTAATTTTAATAACAAGTTGCTAATTGTATTTTTAAATCCATACGATAAGTTACTGGCAAAGAAGATCGTTAGTAAAATACAAGAATATGAAAGCGCATTATTAATGATGACGTACATTTATAACAACAAGTTCTATATGGATTCTTTGTACAATGTCGATTGGAAAAAGCCATGTCACTTATGTCATGTTGGGTTTATCGAGACTCAGCTCCGAGTTAATCAGTACGCTGATTTATCTTATCAAGGCTTAATCGATATTTTGTATCATGAGGATGCGACGTTCAAAGTTGAAGCGCCAATCTCAGTTGTTGAAACTTACAATATGATGACGATGATTTTGAATCAACTTGATAAATTTGTTTTTCGAACAAAAGGCAGAGTACTATACTCGAATGAATCATTAGAAGATATTAACCACACCTTCATGTTAGATTTAAGTACAAACAAAATATCAAGAGATGTTAGTATACATTGGGAGTTGTGTGATTGTTATGAATAATAGAAGCAATCAATCTGGTTACTGGGATCATGCCATGTATAAAATTCTTGATAATGATATTTTAAATGAGGTTGTGAAATTTCATCAAAGCTGCACCACCATTTTGCACGGATACGATGTAACTCCGTTTAACTCAGATACTTACGAGTGGTTAAGTCAAGTTGAGCTTACTGATATTATACCTAACTATTATGAATCCGAAATATTGTTGCCTGAAGTTAAGAAAGTCAATCATGTGGGCAGTAAACGTGAATTCGAGCTGGATTATAACATAGCGCCGGAGTTGTTAAGCGAAATTATGTATCTTGCATTTGGCAGAAGTGAACATGGAACCTCAAAAAGATATCCATCTGGTGGAGGGTTGTATCCGGTAATTCCTGTTCTTTATTTATTAGAAGACAATATCATACTGCATACCGCACATAAAAAAGGAACTTACATCTATGATTATGAAAAAAATTCTTTGAAGCAAATTAAAGCTTGGGATGACCGTGAAGCTCAAAAAGTGTTGAATTTTTTAAATGCGGGTGATATTAGGAAGTATTCTAATTACATGATCGGCTATGCGATTGATATACGACGTTCTGTTGCAAAGTATAAAAGACGCGGATACAGGCACTCGCTAATTGAAATTGGATTAATGGCTCAAGCCTTTCGAGAGACGATTGTGGAAGTGAATCATTTGCAACTTGGCGATTTTTGCTGGTCTGGATTTGACGATCATGCTTTCACATATTTATCTGGCTTAAACCCAAGGACATGTCCAGTTACCCTAGTACAATGGTTTGGCAAGGTGAGTAATTAATTGAAATATTTCCATATTATCACATAGGGAAGTGATTTAAAGTTGATTATAAAAAATTACTCAAATGTTACTCCATTTATAGGTAAGGACTGGGTCGTAGATCGCTCTATATTTACGAATTCACACAGCCAAGTGTTTCTTACATCAAGCAATATTCTTGCAGCTTATGGACATAATTCTCATTTTAACTTTTCTGGTGTGTTGAAATCTGCGATTGGAGAATGGATCGAAAGAAGTACGATAACGAGAAATTTTCACAAAAATGATAAGCTCGAGGCGCTAAATTTAATTAGTGGGGAAACGATTCAAGTTGATTCAGATACAGTATATTTTATTGATGGAAGTAGCTTTAACGATTCTTGTGGACTTGCTTCCCATTTAAACTCTAAGGATGTAATTGAAGCAAGTTATATGGAATTTTTCGAAAGACACAGTCTTATATATAATTGGCTTACAAAATCCAATGGGATTCAAATTGATTGTACACATGTTAAAAATGAGAGAATAAACAACATCATGAATAAGGTGCATCATTTTATTGATGAGCTTTACTTGTTTAATATTTCATTGCATAACTCTATCTATGTCGTATTTGCACTCGGTTTTGGAGAGAAGTATAAATCTCTAGGTTTAAAGGCGAGTTTGAAGGCGGAGGACGCTATATATGGTGCTATAGAGGAATTACAGCAAACGTTCGCGAATCATTGGACGAAAAATAATGTTAACAACTATGAGCAGTATGGACAAGATAAACAAGCGGATATGTATCTGAAATATTATGAATCATTATCACCACTGGAAATGAAAGATGAGTTTTCGTATTTATGGGAAGGTATGACTGATTGTTGTTCTTTTGAAGAGTTCATTCAGAAGGAAAGTATACAATCTCTTCCGAAAGTCATGAAGCAGGTAGCGGATGATTTAAATTTAATTCCTTACTCAGCGTTCGTACCGTGTTTATATGATGGATTTAAGACTAAAATTATTAAAATTTTGTCTCCTAACGGTTATCCGCATATGTATCCGGTACTATTTAATGAGCGTCAAACGAAGTTATGTTTTAACAAAGGTACATCCGAATTTCCTAACGCTTATCGACAAATACCTTTTCCATAAGGATGAAGGAGATTAACATGGCTATCTTGAAGCTTAGCAATGGAATACAGCTGGTAACCGATCCGATGAGCAACTGTACTACGGTCTCTATCGGAATTTTTTTAAAGATAGGTTCGAAGTACGAAGTGGAATCTGAAAATGGGATGACGCATTTTATTGAGCATTTATTGTTCAAAAACAAAAAATGTGATCAGCATGATGGAATCATCGAACATTTGGAATCAGTTGGGGCGACGATTAATGCGTTTACAACGAAGGAACTGATTTGCGTTTATGTAAAGGCGCTGCCTACTCATGTGAGATACGTATTAACAGCATTAGTCGACATGTTAACCGATTTTCAAGTTACAGATGAAGCCGTTGAGATAGAGAAAAAAGTGATACTAAGCGAAATTAGTAGATTCAGAGATAATCAGTATGAACAGGTTCAGCTAAATCTACTTAAATTGATGTTGCAGAAGCATCCTTTGACGCAAGAAATTCTTGGAACTGAAGCGGGGATTCGATCGTACAATAAGGAGCAGTTGATATCGTTTTATGATAAGCATTTTGCGACGAATAAGCTCGTGTGCTGCATATCAGGTGCATTTACAGAGAGTGAGGCGCAAGATGCTATTTCGATATTAAGTAGCATGAGTACGGTGCACAAAGACGAAATTAACGTAGGTGAGCTAACTTACAATCGCTCATCGATTGTGAAGGAAAGTGAGGCTTTCCAGCACGTACTATCATTTGGCTACCCATCCATGTCTTATCTCTCCCCTAACATGACCACGTTCATGACGATGGTTCAATTAGTGGGGGGTGGAACAAGATCGATGCTTTCTAAGCAGCTTCGTGAGACGGAAGGACTCGTGTACTCCATTTATATGACGCCTTTGTCATACAGGGAAGGTGGTGTGCTGGTTGTAAATATGTCGACCCCTATTTCCAACGATGTGAACCAGTTGCGCCATTCTTTTCATACATTAATGAAATGTATTTATACACTGGGAGTGGACGAACGGAATCTAGAAAGAGCGAAACAAATGACAATTAGCAAAATTGTGTTCGGTACGGAGAGCAATCAAGCGCGAATGATTGAGCTTGGTAAGCGTGTACTGTATGCACCGTATGACGAGACATTCAATACGGACCCGTTCGCTCAACATATTGCAGATATTGAGGCGTTGACGCTAGATGATATGAATAGAATCGTGAATGAGATTTTTAAAGAAAAACCAGCTTGCTCCATTATTGCCTCTAATAAAACGTAGACGAGTATGGTGAAACGATGATTAGACAAGTTAAAGCTCATGTCATTCTTGATTTGAAAATTTTGTTCACAGAAAAAGTTGCACTGGCTTGGTCGGTTGCCCTGCCAGTCGTGATTGCACTCGTGTTTCAGGGCAAATTTCTAGAATCGATTTCATCGGAAGAGCAATTTACATATTATTTATCTTGGTTCTGGATTTTTATTATTATTGCCAGCTTTGTGAACGGAATTGGCTTGCAAATTGCTAGATTGCGAGAATACAACTTATTAAAAACGTACGTGCTGATCGCAGGTGCCAAGCATCCGTATGTCATCTCGGTATTTATTACCCAATGTATTTTCGTTGCTGTAAGTAATCTGCTATTTACGACCATTTTATCGAGTATAGTTGGTCAGTTTACACTTCTTAACTTCATTTTACCGTTGCTACTATGGTTTATGGCTATTCCTATCGGAATGGCGACACTATTATTTGCTGTATTGCCATTGAAGTTGAGCAGCGTAACCACATTTATTAACATTGCCTTGTACCCGTTATTTTTGGTGTCCTTGAACAACCTGAATGTTCCACCCATGGTGAATTGGGTTAACCCGTTTACGATTATGCGTCACCTAATTGATGTGCTGATGTCTTTATTTTCCATGCTAACGTCGCTTACCTTACAGCCTATTTTATTTATTATGTTAGGCCTTTATTTTGTAATTGGCTTATTCTCATACAAAAAGTTGAGCTTATTATCCCTTGTTCAAAGGTAGCTCATATGCTCTCTATTAACACGGTGAGGGGGATTCAGGTTGTACGTTAAACATGTAAGCTTTGCCTATCCTAAAGCGGATACAAACGTTTTAACAGATATTCATTTTGAACTGCAGCCTCATAAAATAAACGTGCTTGCTGGATTAAACGGAGCGGGCAAAACGACATTGTTTGATTGTATGACTGGAATCTTGAAGGTCTCTTCGGGACAGCTTGAGTTGCCTTCCATATCCGAGATCTTGTATTTGACGCAAACGATTTTTTTCTCTTCTACGATTAAAGGGAAGGACTTTGTGAAGTTTATAGCTGAATTAAGCAATAAGCGCGCAAGCCATAACGCTATAGACTATACCGAGCAGATGGATGAGCGGGAGCGTGAATTGTTCGTTAAGCTGTGGAACAGCAAAATTGGCATGATGTCGGTCGGCGAGAAAAAATGGTTGTTCGTTACGATGCTCACTCAAGTTGAGCGTAAACTGTACATTTTTGATGAGCCTACGAGCGGTGTCGATCCTTCTTCACGTATGAAAATTATGAATCGCATACAACGACTATTGGAGCAAAATAAGTGGTGCATCGTGTCGACGCACCAGCTCCAAGAGCTTTTACATTTGGATTGTCACTTTATTATGCTCCATAACGGTAAGGTTGCGTATGAAGGTGATTTTAAACAATGGCTAAACTGGCATCAGACCGACAATCCGGATATTGCTTTTGAAAGAACGGTGTCCACGTCGTAGGAGGATTGGACGGAAGCGACGTAAATACATTTTAATAACATAGTGAAATGATAATAGCGGAAAAGGAGCGGGGAAGCGATTCCCTGCTCCTTTTTTCGGAGTTAGCGCTTTAAGGTGAAATGGCAATGCCGAGCGGGCCACCACCAACGATAATAATTTGAATGACAGCGTTGGTTGAGGTTTGGATAACGGACACGCTGTTACTGTTTCGATTCGTAACATAGGCTAATGATCCGGTTCTGTTGAAGGCGACTTCATATGGGTATACGCCAACAGAAGTGAGTTGGATAACCGTATTCGTACTCGTGCGGATGGCCGCAATGGCATTGCTTAAACTGTTGGCAACGTAGACAATGTCGCTGTTCGGCGACACGGTAACGCCTTTAGGCAAAATGCCAACAGGGATGGAGATCACGACTACATTCGTCGTGGTATCAATGACCGAAACGTTATTATCGTTTCGATTCGTAACATAGACGTATCTTCCGTTCGGTGTGACGGTAATGCCGGAAGGTGAAAAACCGACGGGGATCGTCTGCACGACCGCATAGGTAGCCGTGTCAATAATAGTAACATTGTTGCTGCCATAATTAGCAACATAGGCGAACGTGCCGTTAGGTGCCAGCGCAATTCCGTTAGGAAACACGCCTACTGGTATCGTATGAACAATGGTATGGGACGAAGTGTTAATGACGGATACGGTGTTATCATTTGCATTGGTGACATACGCGATCGTACTGTTCGGTGCAATCGCGGTTTCAACCGGTCCGTTTCCAGTAGCAATCGTCTGGGATACGGTGTGGGTTGCCGTATGAATAACGGACACGTTGTTGCTCGAGTGATTGACTACATAAGCAAATTCGCCGTTCGGAGCGATGGCAACGTCAGTAGGATAGTTGCCAACTGCAATCGTATGTGTGACCAAGCTGGTGGATAAGTCAATTACGGATACGTTATTACTATCTGAATTCGTGACGTACGCATAGCGTGGAAGAGCCTTTATGACGAGTTCGGTGGCAGCGTAAAATTGTGAACCGATAATAATTAACGTGTTTTCCCCTGAAAAACGATAGGTTCCTGCGGCTGGTAATGTCTTGTTCAGCAGTTGTAATTCAAACGTTGCTAAACCTATCAAATCCAATGACAAGGGGACCATAATGGAACGACCGTTATTGGTGATTTGTGTGCTAGATAGAGGGAAGCCGTTGAGTATATCATTCGTGGTGGCGGTAAACCCCACAGGGAGCGTGAATACGACACTGCCCAGAGCGAGGACTGAATTAGGACGATATCTGATTTCGATGTCGGTGACGGTACCTTCAACATTACCGTTAATGGCAGTAAGGGTAATTTCAGCGGCAAATGGCTGGTTATCATCATCTGCTTGTATGCTCATCCCATCAACCCTTTCTTACGATGTAGGCTTCGGTGTAACTGCTTGAAGTGATGGGATATACTATTTTTTCGTTCAGCAAAACGATTGGACGGCATATGAAAAAAAAGCCCATCTAGAAGCATTCATGCCTGCAACATCAAGGTTGCAGAAGCAAAAATGGCCTCTAAAGGGGCTTTTCGTACATATAAGATAAATCATTTGAATGGCTGTGCGATACAAATGATAGATAATGAATACCTTCGTGCGCTTTAAGTCAGCGACTAGATAGTCAAAACACCGCCTTGGCTAGCATTCGTAACGAGCTTGGAGTAACGTGCCAAGTAGCCTGTTTTTACTTTTGGCTCGAAACCTTTCCAATTCGCACGACGACGATCCAGTTCTTCATCCGAAACTTGCAGCTCAATCTTACGATTGACGAGATCCAGGTCGATGATGTCACCATCTTCAACGAAAGCGATAGGTCCACCTTCTGCTGCTTCAGGCGAAATGTGGCCGATACTAATACCACGAGAAGCGCCGGAGAAGCGTCCGTCCGTAATGAGTCCTACTTTCGCGCCTAGGCCCATACCGGTAATTTGCGAGGTTGGTGCCAACATTTCTGGCATACCTGGCCCACCTTTAGGTCCTTCGTAACGAATGACGACAACGTGACCTTCTTTTACTTTGCCATTCGCGATGCCTGCTAGTGCCTCGTCTTGCGAGTCGAAGCAAATAGCCGGGCCAATGTGACGGCCGCCTACAGAAGCATCAACTGCGCCAACTTTAATAATAGAGCCTTGCGGCGCCAAGTTGCCGAATAGCACGGACAAGCCGCCTTGCTCACTGTGCGGGTTATCCAACGGACGGATGACGTCCGTATCTTGAATTTCACAGCCAGCTACATTTTCGCGCAGCGTCTTCGCGGTTACCGTTATACAGTCCTCGTGCAGCGCGCCTTCTTTTTTGAACAATTCGTTCAATACTGCGCTAACGCCACCTGCGTTATGCACATCTTCAATATGATAATCCGAAGCCGGAGCAATCTTTGCCAAATGAGGAACGCGTTTAGCAACCTCATTAATGCGCTCTATCGGGTAGTCAAATCCTGCTTCGTGCGCTAACGCTAACGTATGCAGCACCGTATTCGTAGAGCCGCCCAACGCCATATCAAGGGCGAAGGCGTTGTCGATTGCTTTCTCGGTAACGATATCGCGCGGTTTAATATCGAGCTTAATCAGTTCCATCAACTGCGTCGCAGAACGTTTAACGAACTCACGACGCTCTGGCGCAACCGCTAAGATCGTACCGTTGCCTGGTAATGCTAATCCTAAGCCTTCGGCTAAGCAGTTCATCGAATTAGCTGTAAACATACCGGAACAAGAGCCGCATGTTGGACAGCCGTACTGTTCTAATTCTGTCAAACTTTTTTCATCAATTTTGCCTGCTTGAAAGGCACCGACGCCTTCAAATACACTGGACAGCGAGATGGAACGACCCGTAGAGTCTTTACCTGCCTTCATCGGTCCGCCACTTACGAACAAGGTTGGGATGTTGACACGCAGTGCGCCCATCATCATACCAGGTGTAATCTTATCACAGTTCGGGATACATACCATCCCATCGAACCAGTGCGCGGAAACGACCGTCTCCAGTGAGTCTGCAATAATCTCACGGCTCGGCAATGAATAGCGCATTCCGATATGCCCCATGGCAATACCGTCATCAACACCGATTGTGTTGAATTCGAATGGCACGCCGCCAGCTTCGCGGATAGCCTCTTTTACGATTTTTCCAAACTCTTGCAAATGAACGTGACCTGGGACAATGTCAATATAGGAGTTACACACCGCAATAAACGGCTTATCGAAATCTTCTTCCTTTACTCCGGCAGCGCGCAGCAAGCTGCGGTGCGGTGCTCGGTCAAAGCCTTTCTTAATCATGTCTGAACGCATTTTCTTGGCAGTCATTAGTGATGAACCTCCGTATCCAAATGCACGTTTTTTGGTATTTCTATAGAGTCTATCATAACTGCTTCACTTTTTCTACCAACTTCGACAGCCTTCTTTCTATTAAGTTAAAGCGCTGCTAGAACAGAGAAAAGGGAATGGAAAGTCCGTGTGGAATGGACGAAAAGCAGGGGAGAGAAGATTTGAAAATAGATGTTACGGTCTACCCTGTAAATTCGATGGCTGGTTGAGTAGGGTTGTTTTTGTGGTTATATTAACACTCGTATAAATTAATTTAAAAAATTCAATTTATTAACATAAAATGTCTAGATATTCCTTAATCTATCAGCTACCTTGAGGGAAGGTTGATCATTTTATAGATTGGAGCCCTGTTTCCCAGAAACAGTGACGTCTTTTAAATGGTTCATTCAATTAAAAGTGCTGGGAGGTTTGAATGTGTTTAAAAAAGGTATGATGTTAGGTTTAGCTGTATGTTTATCCTTCTCAGTTGGAGCAGGCGGGGTGTCTGCTGCTGTACAGAACAACACGCTGCCAGCTCCATCAACTTATCAGTATCCAGTCGTTGAACACACCATTAAAGTCGGGGAGAGAAAAGGGTTTACTTGGTGCAGTAAAACGCTTAGTGGATCTGACGTCGTTAAGGTAGAAAACATTCGTGTTCCGCGATGTATAGTAACAGGGTTAAAGCCTGGTGTCGCACTGGTTGAAATAAGTGCGTTTCTTGTTAAATACCACGCAAGGATCACGGTCGTACCCGCCTAGCTCTAGCAATACGGACGGATGCAATTCCAAAAGAAGCTCAACGGTTTCTGAGCTTCTTTTGGGTAAGGTCTTTGTCGAGCAAACCCACAGGCTCCTCGCACCTGAAATGTTTATATTTCACAATGAAGTCGCTTTCAAATTTCTCTTTACAAACAAAAAAGAAAGCGGTAACATAAGTTTCATCAACTTGTATACAAGTATACTTGTAGTTTTTCTTAAGGAGTGAAGGCATGAAATTAGGGTTGATCGGACTCGGTAAAATGGGATTTAATCTAGCAGAAAATATGCTTCGTCATGAGCATCAAGTCATCGTGTACGATGTGAATCCAGAGCCAGGACAGAAGCTGAAGGCTCATGGCGCAGTTGCAGCACCGTCGATCGAGCAGCTCGTTGCGCAATTGGAAGCTCCGCGCATCGTATGGATCATGGTGCCGGCAGGTGGGATTGTAGATAGTGTCATTGACACCCTGATTCCGCTGCTTTCACCAGGGGATATCGTGATGGATGGTGGCAACTCTCATTACAAACAATCGCAGGCGCGGAATGAGAAGCTACAAGTACATGGCATTCACTTTTTCGATGTAGGTACTTCGGGTGGTACTGAGGGCGCTGCGCAAGGCGGTTGCTTTATGATTGGCGGTAACGAGTCCGTGTTCCCCACGATTGAACCACTATTTGCGGATATTGCGGTGACGAACGGATATTTATATGCGGGTAAGAACGGCAGCGGCCATTTTTTGAAAATGATTCATAATGGCATTGAGTACGGTATGATGCAATCCATTGCAGAAGGATTTGAGCTGCTGGATAAGAGTGATTTTGACTACAATTATGAGCATGTGGCTCAGGTATGGTCGAACGGTTCTGTCATTCGCAGTTGGCTGATGGAGCTGACACAGAACGCGTTTGCGAAAGATCCGAAGTTGTCTCAAATTCGGGGAGTCATGCAAAGCTCTGGTGAAGGCAAGTGGACGGTGGAGACGGCGCTTGATCTGCAAGCGAGCGCGCCAGTTATCGCGATGTCGTTGTTTATGAGATATCGGTCACTTGAATCCGATACGTTTCATGGAAAAATTGTAGCCGCATTGCGCAATGAATTCGGTGGTCATGGGGTAGTGGAGAGCAAATAAAGGTACGGTTGCATCGGTACGCTCTAATGGAATTGTCGGGGGAATGTATGTTAGAATGGAGCGATCTGCCACTATAACGGCATCTTACCCATTTTCATTAGGAGAGTTGAATGTTGATGCATTATCCATCCGCGTGGCTGCAAGGTGTTTCCCGTGGGGAAGCGATTGCTTGTGAATTACGGTTACAAATTATTAAAGGAACGATCAAACCTGGAGAAGTGATCTCTGAAAATAGAGTTGCTGCCGATTTCGGCACGAGTCGATCACCGGTTCGAGAAGCGTTGAAAGCGTTATCGAACGAAGGGCTGATCCGATTAGAGCGCATGGGCGCTGTCGTACTCGGTTTAAGTGTAAAGGATGTCGAGGAGTTGTACGATGTCCGGTATTTAATTGAAAGCTTTGTGCAGCAGCGACTTGCCCATATGGATCAGGAGCGGCTTATTACGAAGCTGAATCAAATTCTCGACAAAATGGAGCTTGCTGTCAAATATAACGATGTCGTTGATTTTGCTTATCAGGACTTATCTTTCCATGAGGCGATCATCGCGGCAACAGAACATAAACGAATTATGCATCTGTGGACGAGTATTCGTCATATCGTTATGACGGTGATGCTCATTACGACCGAGGAAATATTTTCGAAAGGCGAGCAGCGTTTAGGCTCGGTGATTGACAAGCATCGCACGATTTTGAAAGGCTTGCAATCCAAAAATCCAGAAGTGGTTCAACAAGTGGTGCGTGAATATTTTGCGGATTCGATGCAGACGTTGCATACGAGCTTGCCCCAATTTTAAGCGTAAGCTCCCAGCATCCATGTACGTTACGCAAACTTGTCGACAAGTATACAATTACATATAGCCAATACCCAATCTCAGGGAGGATAACCCTATGGACACTATATTTGGTCTTAGTCATAATGCGACGCTATTAATTTGGACATTCGTATCAATTGTGTTTCTGATTGTGTTTATTGCAAAGTTCAAATGGAATCCGTTTGTTACTTTGCTCATGTCGGCATTGATGCTCGGGCTATTGGCAGGAATGAAGCCACTCGATGTCGTGAACGCCGTTATTGGTGGTGTTGGTGGAACGCTTGGGAAAATCGCGATCGTAATCGGTCTCGGAACAATGCTCGGTAAAATGATGGCTGAATCCGGCGGCGCGGAACGAATCGCAACGACGTTGGTCGATAAGTTCGGGGAAAAACGGGTTCATTGGTCGATGATGTTTGTCGGATTTATTGTAGGTATTCCGGTCTTTTTTGAAGTTGGACTTATTTTATTAATTCCAATCGTATTTACAGTTGCACGCAAGACGAACATGTCGTTGTTGAAAATCGGAATTCCGATCTTGGCAGGTCTGTCCATCGTGCACGGTCTGGTGCCACCGCATCCGGCACCTATGATTGCGATTGATGCTTTTAATGCCGATTTAGGACTTACCATTATGTATTCGATTTTAGTCGGTTTACCGGCAGCTATTATTGCAGGGCCGATTTTCGGCAAGTATATCGGTAAGCGCATTCAAGTAGAGCCGCCAGCTGATTTGGCTGCACAGTTTGCATTGAAGGGCAATCGTGAGCTACCTGGCTTTGGGATTACGTTGTTTACGATTTTATTGCCTGTTATTCTAATGTTGAGCGGCTCGGCAGCGATCATTGTGGATCCAGAAGGGCTAAGCAGCTTAACTGTATTTTTTGAGTTTATAGGTCACGAAATTATTGCGTTGTTAATTGCAGTTATTTTCTCATTTTTCTCCCTTGGGTTTGCAAGAGGCTTTACGAAGGAAGATATTTCTCGCTTCTCGAGTGAATGCTTGGCGCCAACGGCAACGATTATTTTGATTATTGGTGGCGGCGGTGCGTTCAAACAAGTCTTAATTACGAGCGGTGTTGGTGGTGCAATTGCGGAGATTGCGACGCAAGCAGATGTAAACTTGATTTTGTTTGCATGGTTTGTGGCAGCCTTGATTCGCGTAGCAACGGGATCTGCGACTGTCGCGATGACGACAGCAGCAGGCATTGTGGCACCTGTGCTGGCATTGAATCCGGGAGCGAATGTGGAGCTCGTCGTCTTGGCAACTGGTGCAGGTTCTATCGTCTTGTCACACGTGAATGACGCAGGGTTCTGGATGGTTAAAGAGTTTTTTAACATGTCCGTGTCACAAACGTTGAAGTCGTGGACGGTGATGGAAACGCTGTTGTCGGTCGTCGCATTGGCTTTCATTCTTCTCCTCAGTACGTTTGTATAGGAGTCGTAGATAATCCAGAAAGAAGGTTTAGTTATGAGCAGGTTAACGTACATGATCGGTGTCGATATTGGAACGACGAGTACTAAAGCAGTTCTGTTCGAACAGAATGGGACGATTGTTGCTAAAGGTAATGTGGAGTATCCATTATACACACCGAGTTCGACCATTGCGGAGCAAGATCCTGAGCAGATCTTTCATGCGGTTATCCAATCGGTCAAGCAAGCCATGGATCACAGTGGAGTTCGTCCTGATGACATCATGTTCGTTTCGTTCAGTTCGGCGATGCACAGTGTCATTGCGGTTGATGCCGCAGGCAAACCGCTTACGCCATGTATGACGTGGGCGGATAATCGCAGCAGTGAACAGGCCGAGCGATTGAGTCGGGACATGAACGGACACGAGCTGTACTTGCGAACGGGGACACCGATTCATCCGATGTCACCGCTGACGAAATTAATGTGGATGCGCGAGGAAGATGCTCAGACTTTCCAGCAAGCAGCCAAATTTATTTCGATTAAGGAGTATGTATTCACCAAGCTCTTTAACGAGTATGTGGTGGACTACTCGATCGCATCGGCGACTGGACTGCTCAATTTGAAATCGCTCGATTGGGACGAAGAGGCGTTGCAAATCGCGGGCATTACGCGAAATCAGCTTTCCACGATCGTTCCGACTACGCATCAAATGCACGGCTTGGTCGCGGAATATGCGCGTGCGATGGCGCTTGCACCGAGCACACCGTTTATCGTGGGCGCCAGCGATGGCGTGCTGTCGAATCTGGGTGTTAACGCGATTGAACCCGGTGTGGTCGCGTGCACAATTGGGACAAGCGGGGCGATTCGGACGGTCGTGGATCGTCCGGTAACTGACCCGAAGGGCCGAATCTTTTGTTATGCGTTGACGGATAAACATTGGGTCATCGGCGGCCCGGTCAACAATGGGGGCATGCTGTTCCGTTGGGTACGGGATGAGCTTGCTGCTTCGGAAGTTGAAACCGCGAAGCGGCTCGGCATGGACCCGTACGATGTGTTAACGCAAATCGCGGAGCGAGTAAGTCCGGGCTCAGACGGATTGTTGTTCCATCCGTATATGACAGGTGAACGCGCACCGCTATGGACTGCGGATGCGCGAGGGTCTTTCTTCGGTTTGACGATGCACCATCGTAAAGAGCATATGATTCGTGCGGTGCTTGAAGGGGTTATTTTCAACCTGTACACGGTATTGCTAGCGATGCAGGAGCAGATTGGGCAGCCGAGCAAAATTCACGCGACTGGCGGGTTCGCACGTTCGGCGTTATGGCGCCAAATGATGGCCGACATTTTCAATCAAGAAGTCGCCATTCCAGAAAGCTACGAGAGTTCTTGTCTAGGTGCGGTCGTGCTTGGCCTGTATGCGATCGGTAAGACGGATCGCTTGGAAATCGTGGCGGATATGGTGGGGGCTTCTCATCACCATAAGCCAATCGCAGAGCATTCACGCATATACGATGAGTTGCTGCCGATTTATATTTCGGTCTCGCGTCAGTTAAAGGATGAATATAAGGCGATTGCCAAGTTCCAACGCAAGCTTGTTACAGGATAACGAGGTTCAAGGGTTAACGGATGCCACAGAAGCTATGTGGCCAGATTTACACAGTTTCAATTTTTAACGGATATCAGAGCGCTTATTTCACGATTTGACGTATTTATTTAGTCATTTTCATGGCAATAAGCGCTACCAGAACCGTTACAATCCAAATGGGTTCTCATCTGTAGAAATAGCGCCTATGGCAACCACTAGAATAAAGGGGGGCCCACAGTCATACGTCACTGACTGCGGGCCCCCTTTTTATTGTGTGCAGATGCATCCGAGCTTGGAAATGTGTGGTACGATATCGATATAGAAATACGAGAGACATAAGAAATAATAGAGAAGAAGGAGCTTCGTTGTCTATGCTGTCTCGTTATACAATTTGCAACTCTGATGTTGATCGCTATATGCGGATGCTGCGTGCCAGTTTTCCGAATCAACACGGAGCGTGGGCGATGCTTATCGTTCCTTTCCTTATCGGTATGTTTGCAGCCAAGCCTAATTGGACGCATCTGTGGTTGGCACTAGCTTGGTTTGCTGCTTATTGTACATCCTTTGCGGTCTTGCAATGGGTAAAGACAGGCAAAGAGTGGGTGTATAAACAGCCGTGTCTCATATACGGACGTGCCTTTGTCCTATTTGCAGCTATCCTACTATTTTTACGTCCGGACGTATGGTGGATGGGAGCGGTTATGCTGCCGCTATTTCGCGTGAACATGTGGTACGCGAAGCGTAAGGAAGAGCGTCATCTCGGCAATGACATCATTGCGGTAGCCCAATTTTGCTGGATGCTTATTATTGCCTTTGAAGTGGGAGGTGGAACGGATTGGGGCTTGGCGTGGCGCGCCTTTGCGGTGTGCATGCTTTATTTTGTCGGAGCCGTTCTATACGTCAAGACGATGATTCGGGAAAAAGGCAGCCCCACCTATTACGCTGCTTCATTAAGCGTGCATTTGATCGCGGCTATCGCTGCTGGACTAATGATTTCACCTTGGGTAGCTGTACCTTACGGAGTGCTGTTTTTGCGTGCGGTATGGATGCCGAATATGAAAGTGACGGTTAGGCAAGTAGGCTTAGGCGAGATTGCCTTCGTGGTCGCGACGACGGGCGTGCTTATCGCTGCTTTGTAAGGAAGGGAGGGTAGACAGGAGTGTCGTCCGCTCTCCCGGTTACTCTTTCATCTGTATTTTGATATCCTTTCGTTGATAATCCCTCTCCTAATCTACAGCACGTCAACATCCATAATCGCGCTAAAAATAGCTCATCCACACAGCAAGTGACTCTCTTTGATTTGAACACGTAAATGATCGAAGTAAATGTTTGATGCCTTGTCATGAGGAAAGTACACAAACGGAGGTTGCATAAATAGTCTCTAAAGAGCGTTGTTCCTACTCTACTATAGAAACGGGCAGGTATAAGTTGAGCGTCCCAGATGCAAAGCGTATTGCGGCAGCGCTTATTTTTGACTGGCAACGTTTTTAGGGGGTGAGGCTATTGCTTGTGAGGAGGTGTAAATATGAAACGCAAGTTGTCCTTTTTGCTGTTGACTTTGGCGTTATCTTTTTCTGTGTTGAATCCGGTATCCGCATTTAGCGAAGTTATAACGGTGGATCAATCACCAGTTCGTGATGTAGATTCTAAGCCTGTTGTTCAACAGATTTCTGAGAGCGATGCTCGAGGTGAAATAGTTCCCTTAGGTCCTGGGACTGGAGGGACTGGGACTGGGAAGGAGCATTAAGTTCGAGCGTGGATAAGCATGTTGCACGTCGTCACCGTAGTTGTGCATACTATTTTTGATAAATTTGATATATGTTACACCTGTCGCTGCAAGGCGGACAAGTTGCCCCACAACTAAGATACGGCCCCAATAATGGCGGCCACACATATGCTTGATGTGTTTGTCAGACCCGAGAACGTAGGCTCTAGACGGCAACCGGTCATTAGATCGAATGCCGTCTAGGGTTTTTTTTGCATGTGGGTGCTTGATGGTGTAGGGATTAGACATAGTGTTCAAGCACTCGCACATAAAGTCGTATAACGAGTGATTCAGCTCATAGTGGTGAGAAGGGGGGACAAGATGCCTTATATTTTACGTTTTAATACAACTCTTCGGGGAGCGCTTACGTTTACGGGGAATACATTAGGCTTGTCAGGAACAGGTACGATAGGCGTAGCAGGCGATTTTACTACGATTAATGGCTTTACAACGATTAATACGAACTCGGTGTTTGGTACGTATCCGAATGGCACAACCGGCGATTACACGTTAAATAGCTCTAGTGCAATCCTACAACTTCCTTTAGGCAGCTCAGTTGTATATGCAGAGCTCATTTGGGCGGGACAGTTTGCTACCCCAACTATCGACTTGTCGGCACGCATAAACGATCCGGTGCAGTTTACAACTCCTTCAGGCATGACCGTCAGCGTACCGCCTGATCCGAATACTATTGTTGACTTTGACAGAACCATTTACGTTCGTTCGGCAAATGTAACAAGTTTAGTTGCGCATGACGGTGCAGGGACGTATACGTGCGGGTCTGTTGTCGGTACGATTGTTACGGGCAGTTCCACCAATCATGCGGGGTGGACGCTGCAAGTTGCTTATACGAATCCGGCGCTGCCGTTTCGCAATTTGACTTTGTTTGTCGGCTCGGAAATCGTTGCTTCAAACGTCATATCCATAGCCCCAATTACAGGGTTTGTGACCCCGCTTGTAGGCCCGATCACGGGGCGTCTGCTGGCGAGCGCACAGGAAGGGGATGCGGACTTAACAGGGGATCAGCTGCTATTCGGGCCTAACATGAATACCCTGTCTGTCGTTTCTGGACCGAACAATTTTCCGAACAACTTTTTTGCTTCACAAATTAATGGGGACAACGGACAGCTGAATACAACGGGTACATTCGGGGACCGGAATGCGGTAAATGGTGAGCCCGGCTTCAATACGTTTGCGTGCCGTCAAGGTTGGGACATTACGAACGTGGATGTTTCTAGTTTCCTCGTTAACAATCAGTCGGCTGCTATTATTCAGGCTACGTCACAAGGAGACATTTACGTTGTTAACGGGCTTGGTTTGCAAATTGATGCGATCGCGCCAACTTTAGCAGTGACGAAGTCAGGTGATCGACCGACCATCGCGGTCGGAGAGACGTTGACATTTAGCTTTGTTGTAACGAATACGGGAACGTTAACGGCAGAAAATATTATATTTCAAGATAATGCGAGTGAGCCACCACAAATTAATTTTGTGCCAGGCTCGGTCAGAATTAATGGGGTATCGAATCCAGCTTTGAATCCGCTGACAGGATTCAATCTAAGTAATCTCAGTCCAGGTGCAAGTGTGCAAGTATCGTATATGGTTGAAGCCTTGGCGCTGCCAAGTGGGGGCAGCTTTGTTGATAACGCGGTCGTTCGTTTTGAGGCAAGGCTACTGCCTGGGGAGCCGCTATTGCCGTTCTCCGTGCTATCTAACACGGTCACGACGCAAGTTGTTGAGGGTAACGTTACGATTCAAAAGTCGGCAGATCGAACAACGACGGTAATCGGTGACACGGTCACGTATACACTTCAGCTCACAAGTAGTGGAAATGCGACCGTGACAAATGTTTCGGTAACAGACAACATTCCAAATGGAACCGTCTTTGTAACGAACAGTGTGTTCGTAAACGGGGTGAATCGGCCGGGGGCTGACCCGGTCAGTGGCATTATTATTGGTACGCTACCGCCAGGCGGCACAGCTACGGTCACGTTTCAGGTTCGAGTCGCGTTTCTGCCAAGTCCGGAAGCGATTATAAATCGTGGATTTGTTCAATTTACGGTAGGTATGACGCCTAGGCAAAATAGTTCTAATGAAGTCGTTATTCCCATTTTGCAAACAGGTGTTGACCTTGTCAAAGAAGCAGATATGAGCTTTGCCTTCGTAGGTGAACCTATTAATTATACGATTCGGATTATTAATACGGGTACGGCAGATGCGGTTAACGTCATATTGACTGATCCGCTACCTGATGGCGCAACCTTTATTCCCAATAGTGTGACGTTGGACGGCGTACCACAGCCAGGTGCGAATCTGGCAAATGGCTTCAACGTCGGTACGGTTCCCGCAGGTGTGACACGTATTGTAACGTACACGTTGGAGGTTATGGGGATCCCGCCTTCGCAGGCGATTATGAATATGGCGCGGGCGCAGTTCCAATTTATTGTCGGCGGAGTTCCTGTTCCGGGGTCTGCCGAGTCTGACACGGTGAACGTGCCAGTTGGAACGAGTGGTATTCAGGTGACGAAGTCGACGGATTCGGTAGATGCCATTGTAGGTGAAACCATTACGTATACCGTCGTATATACGAATCAAGGCTCGATTCCAGTCGATCGAGTCGTATTGACAGACGCTCTGCCTGATGGCACGCGCCAGCTGCAAGATAGTGTGTTTATTAACGGTGTGCAGCAATTTGGGGCGGAAGTTCAAGCGGGTGTCTCGCTAGGCAGAATAGCTGCTGGACAGTCGGTCACCGTCGTATACTCCGTTGTGGTAGACGGTTTACCTGCTAGCGGAACGTTGACTAACGTCGCACAGACGACAGGGTTTTTACTCACGCCTGATGGCCGTGAAGTACCGACCAACAATGATTCCAATTTTGTGGTCATTCCTGTATTTATGCCGGGAATTGATGTTGCAAAGTCTGCGAATGTGACGGAAGCATTTGTAGGTGAAGAGGTTGTTTACACCGTAGTCGTGACGAATACAGGGAATACGATTATTGCGGATGCCGTATTGGCGGACGCCTTGCCAGCAGCGTCTCGATTTGTAGACGATAGTGTCGTTATTAACGGTGTGGGGCAGCCAGGTGAAAATCCGCAGGACGGTATTTTTCTGGGTTCGTTATCACCAGGACAGGTGATTACGATTATGTATACGGTGGAAGTTGATGCGCTGCCGACACCCGCTGAATTGTTTAACCGTGCGACGGCTAACTTTGATTTCCAATTGCCGTCTGGACGTATCGTACAAGGTTCGATGGATTCCAACGCGGTCGTCATACCTGTCTTTGCGATTGATTTGACGATTACGAAGTCGGGCACACCTGCGCTCGTAAATGTGGGAGATGTAATCACGTACACGCTTGTCATTAATAATGGGAGTCAGTTAACCGCGACGAACAGCGTGTTGATAGACGCATTACCAGCCGGGGCGGCGTTTGTGCCCAACAGTGTGACGATTAATGGCATACCGCAGCCTGGCGCCAATCCAGCCACAGGTATACCGTTAGCAACGATTGTACCGTTAGATTCGATTACGGTGACGTATCAGCTCACGGTCGTATCGGTTCCTAATCCAAAAGAAATTGTGAATCGGGCCCAAGCGACGTTTGATTTCGTGTCTCCTGGCGGCAATGTCGTTACCGATACGATTCATTCTAACGTCGTTATTATTCCGGTAAACAGCCCTATTGAATTCGACGTAACGGTCACAAAAAGTGCGGATCGCACGACAGCATTCGTAGGCGAAACACTGACATATACCGTTATTGTGGAAAATGCAAGTGTTAATACGCTTACTAGCACAGTTGTCGTTGATCCGCTTCCTGATGGATCGCGTCTTGTACCGGACAGTGTCACGGTTAATGGAACTTCCGTACCCGGGGCTGATCCGGTTGAGGGCGTAAGTATAGGAACGATTGTGTCTGGAACATCGGTCACTATTATGTATAAGGTACTGGTTGAAAGTACCCCGATACCGCCTGAATTGATGAATATGGCTACTGCCAATTACATTCGCGAAGGTGTCGGTCCGGAAACGACGAACTCCAATACGGTCGTCATTCCCGTAGTGAACACAGGTGTCATCCTTGTCAAATCTGCTGATGCCAGTTTAGCGTTCATCGGTGAAACGGTCACATACACCATTGTGGTGGACAATACGGCGAATGTACTCGCAACGGCGGTTGCCTTAGTTGATCCGCTTCCAGATAGCACAAGATTCGTTGCGAATAGTGTAACGGTGAACGGGAGCATTAGGCCGGGGATCCGGCCTGATACAGGCATTCCGCTTGGCAACTTAGCACCGACCCAATCCGTGACGATAACGTTCCAAGTAGAAGTTACCGCTTTGCCGGAGCCTCCTGAGCTGGTTAATATCGCAAATTTAATATTTACCTTTATTCCGCCATCAGGCGAGGTCGTACCAGATGTGCGCGTGGCATCGAACGTCGTTCGTATTCCGGTAATCGATTCAGGAATACGTGTCACCAAATCGGCAAATAAGCAGGATGTGCTTGTAGACGAAACGTTACAGTACACGGTCGTCGTAGCCAATAATGGCAGCAATACAGCAGCGAATACCGTATTGACGGACTCCATTCCGAACGGAACTCGCTTTGTAGCGGGGACAGTTGTAATAAATGGTATCGCTGCGCCAAATGCAGACCCCACTACAGGCATTTCGCTCGGTACGTTGGCTTCGGGGGCGTCCGTAACCGTAACGTACGTATTGGAAGTGACAGGGCTGCCGGATACGGATCAAATTGCGAACACGGCCACAGCAAGCTTCACGATTATTACACCAAGCGGCACGCAAATACCGAGTACGATCGACTCAAATACGATCATCACCCCAGTGGCTTCGAGTGGGATTACGATTCGGAAGCAGGCGAACGTGACTGAAGCGCAAGTGGGCAGCATCATTACGTATACGCTTAATGTAAGAAATTCAGGCAGCTTGACAGCCACAAATATAACGATACGTGATGCCTTAAATCCAGAAGAAGCGTTTGTTGCTGGATCGGTTACGGTGAATGGTGTGACGCAGCCGAACGTGAGTCCGTCAACAGGTATTTCACTAGGTTCGCTTTCTCCAGGCCAAGAGGCCACGATTACGTATCAGATACAAGTTGTATCATTGCCGTCACCGCCTGAACTTACGAATACGGCTGTATTATCAGCTCTCGTTACGACGCAGACTGGACGGGTAGCTAATATAGAAACCCCATCCAACACCGTCATCACGCCTGTTATTTCAGTACCAACGGCTAATATTGTCGTTCAAAAAAGCGCAAACACGCAAAGTGCAGCTTTGCAAGACGTGATTACGTACAGCATCGTAGTCACGAATCAAGGCAATGTAGAAACGATTAACACCGTCATCGTCGACCAACCACCGAGCGGTACAGAGTTTGTAGCGGGTAGTGTTACTGTGCAAGGTGGTTTGATTAGCGGTGCGTCCCCCCTAACGGGTATCCCGCTCGGGACGCTGCTGCCTAGCGCGAGTGTTACGGTGACGTTCCAAGTACGGGTTGTGCAGCAACCGGTAAGTTCCAGCTTTGTTAATCAGGCGCAAGTTCAATTCCAGTCTGTATCATTGACAGGTGAACTGATTACGCAGACCGTTGCGTCAAATGCGGTGACAGTTGCGTTCACAAGACGCAATGAGGCGATTTTATCCAAAATGGTCAATACAGGGCTCGTCCACACGGGCATGCTGGTGGGATACATCATTACGCTGCGAAATACCGGATCCACGACGATCGTGCAAGCAGTGCTCAATGATCGCTTACCGGCAGGGCTTCAATTTATTCCTGGCACATTGACGTTAAATGGTGTTGTCGTTCCGAATCAGTCGTTAACGAGCATTCCGCTGCCTCAAATTCCACCGGGAGGCGAGGCGCGTGTTGCGTATAAGGCGCGCATTAAGCAAGCGCGAGGTTCGGTCACGAACGTGGTAACAGCAGAGTTCGGTTTCCTCCAAGCCGATGGAACGGTGATTGCATCACGCTTGAGTGCCTCAGCTACCGTTAATATAGAGGAAATGGAGGAGTAGTATAAAGTATAAGGCGCGACCTTCCTTGCAAGGCCATTTGAAATCGAATATTCATAGCCTGCTCTAGAGTAATGATGGCCACAGTGTGCCTTGAGGAAGGTCGCTTTTTTGAAAAAGAATACATAGCTCACGTACGCCCTCTATATCAATGGCTAGGAGAGGCTGACTTTTACTGTACAAACAGGTACGTTATACTTAGAAGCATCATGTAGCAAAGGAAACGGATTTAGGAGGTTAGGTGATGAGTGAGTTTCTTCAGGACATCGATCTAAGCAAGCTGGACGAGCATGCCACGGAATTGGCACATGTGTTAGAGCAAAGCGCTGCCATCGTTTTTTTTGGCGGTGCAGGGACGTCAACAGAAAGCGGTATTCCCGACTTTCGTTCGGCGGGTGGGATATTAGAAGAGGGAGAGCAGTTTCCTCACCCCCCGGAAGTGATGCTGAGTAGTCATTTTTTTCAACAGGACCCAGAGTTGTTTTATCGCTTCTATCGTGCCAAAATGATATATCCCGATGCGGTCCCCAATGCGGCTCATCAAGTATTAGCACAATTAGAGCAGGATGGAAAATTACACGCCATCGTAACTCAAAATATTGACGGATTACATCAAGCGGCGGGCAGCCGAGAAGTGTGGGAGCTACACGGTTCGATTCACCGCAATGATTGTTTAGATTGCGGTACTCGTTATCCTTTAGCAGCGGTGCTCGATAGTGCTGCCAATGTGCCTCGCTGCACGGCATGCGGCGGCATGTTGAAGCCTGACGTCGTACTGTACGGCGAATCGCTCGACGACGCTGTTATTGCTAGCGCGGTGGAGCGAATTCGCTCCGCTGACTTGCTCATTGTAGGCGGCACTTCATTAATGGTGCAGCCAGCGGCCAGCTTTGTTCGTTTGGCAACGAAGGCAAAGCTCGTGTTGTTGAACCGCTCAGCAACGAGTGTGGATGCATATGCGGATGCGGTATATCGCGCACCGATGGGAGCGCTCTTGGAGCGCGCCTACGCTAAGTTGCACGGTTGATGGAAAGTTAGGAAGGTTAGGCCAGCGGTCGCTGAACCCTGTTAACAAGGTGAATGGAGCAAGCTTACACAGATTACACGACAACGTAGAGTTAGAGGGTGTCCAGTCACCCCATGCAGCAAGAGATGGAGGAAAATAAAATGCGGATGATAGGAATTGATTTAGGTACAACAAACCGTAAGGTCGGGCTATTTACCGAAACAGGAGAACTGATTGGGATGGCTTCCCGACCGACTTTAACGGTTGATACGGGTCTAGGCTTTGTTGTATACGATCCGGAAGAAATGTGGCAGGACGTTGCGCAAATGATTCAAGAAGTAACGGCGCAACATGGCAGCGACGATATTGCACATATCGGAATTACGAGCATGGCTGAGAGTGGCTTGCTTGTGAATCGACACACAGGTGCCGTGCAATCGCCGTTTCTGCCCTGGTTTGAAACGTGCTCATCACCGCAAGTGGAGCGAATTCGTCAGGCGGGTACACCTTTGGAGCTGTTTCAACGTACAGGTCTTCATTTGTCATTTAAACATGGTTTGCCGAAGCTGCTCTGGTTGCAGGACCGCGACCCGAACATGTTCGAAGACGCAGTATGGTTGTCTGTCTCCGGATACATTGCTTATCGCTTAAGTGGAGCGATGGCCTGTGACCCGACTTTGGCAACGCGTACTTTCGCTTATGATATCGCTAGTGAATCTTGGGATCGTCCATGGATCGAGCAGTTTGGCTTGAGCGTCGACATTTTCCCTGAAGTGCAACCGAGTGGCGCACCGCTTGGTACGGTGTTGCCAGCCATCGCGCAAGAGCTACGATTACCGGAAGAGGCTCAAGTCGCGATCGGTGGACATGACCATGTATGCGCAGCGTTAGCTGTCGGAGCTGTTGCACCAGGTGACGTGTACGTTTCCATGGGAACGGCTGAGACACTGGTCGGCACGATTACGAAGCGTCCGCTAGGTGAAGCCGAGTTTGCGACCGGATTATCGTATGGTATCCACGTCGTGCCTGGTTATAGCTTCTGGATGGGAGGCAATCCGTCCTCTGGCGGTTCAATCGAGTGGATTCGCCGCCAACTGGCTGATGACGCACTGTCGTATGAAGTGATCTGTGAGCTTATGAGCGATATTAATGACGGCCCAGGTGACGCGTTGTTCTTCCCGTATTTGTCGGGTAGCGGCGCACCGTATCCGAATTCGCGTACGCGTGCGGCATTTATTGGCTTATCGCAAGCGCATGGCAAGAAGGAGTTGCTGCAAGCTGTGCTGGAAGGTACAGCGTATCAGCTTGAAATGATCCGCCGCAGTGCAGAGCAGACGTCAGGCCATGCGATTCGTGCAATGTGGGCTGTAGGTGGAGGTACTCGTTTGACCGCTTGGCTGCAAACGAAAGCGGATGTATCCAACGCTACGCTTACGATACCGCCTGTAGAGGAAGCGACGATGCTTGGGGCTGCTTGCGCAGCAGCACTTGGCGCAGGATACTTTGCTAGCGCGGCCGAGGTGCGCGCTGCTATGCAAAGCCGCGGCGTTAAGACGATTGAGCCAGTGGCAGAGCGTCATGACGCGTATCGTCAAGTATTTGAACAAAAATACGAGCCGTTGGCCGAACAGCTGCGCCGTTTTAGTTAAGCGGGCATAACGTGCAGGCAGCAGAAGCTAGTATCTAGAAGCTAGTAACTAGTTTCTAGTAAATAGAAACTACAAGCTACAAGCTGGAAACTAGGCACTGCAAATCGGGTAATCGTTTCTAGTGCTAGCAACCACGAATTAGCAACAAGCAAGCATCTGCCTGATTTGCGCGAACGCACATTTACACGCATTTACATGTATTTACAAAAAGTATACCGCCTACGGCACGCGAAGCAAAGCTAGCGTGGCCTAGGGCGGTATTTTTGCTTATAACAGCAGGTGTAGTAGCCAATCATCAAGAATATGTAAGTAATGCTCATAATGGAGGAATAAATGATGGCGGTATTAGTGACAGGCGGGGCAGGCTATATCGGATCGCATACTGTAGCGGGCTTGCTCGAACGCGGTGAAGATGTAGTCATTGTTGACTCGTTAGAAACAGGACATGCTGGTGCAGTACGGGGAGGCACCTTTTATAAAGGGGATATTCGCGACCGTTCGTGGCTGGAAGGGGTGTTTCGTGAGCAGCGTATCGACACGGTCATCCACTTTGCAGCTTATTCGCTTGTTGGTGAAAGTATGGCGAATCCAGCGAAATATTATGACAACAATGTGCAAGGGACACTCGTTCTGCTTGAGACGATGCAGCGCAATGGCGTAAAGCGAATCGTATTTTCCTCGACAGCGGCCGTGTATGGTGAGCCAGAACGTACACCTATTCGCGAATCAGACCGATTAGATCCGACAAGTGTGTATGGGGAGACGAAGCTGACGATTGAACGGATGATGCGCTGGTTCCAGACTTCACATGGAATGGAGTACGTTTCGCTTCGTTATTTTAACGCTGCGGGTGCCCATGTAAGTGGACAGATTGGTGAAGATCATCGTCCAGAAACGCATCTGATTCCGATTGTGTTGCAGGCTGCGCTAGGCCAGCGCAGTGAGGTGGCGATTTTTGGCGACGACTACGCTACGCCAGATGGAACGTGTATCCGTGACTATATCCATGTCAGTGATTTGTGTAATGCGCATTTACTCGCGATTGATTACTTGCGGAACGGGGGCAGCAGCGACGTCTTTAATTTATGTAACGGGCAAGGATTCTCGGTCTTAGAAGTGATCCGGACCGTTGAACAAGTGACGGGAAGAGCGATTCCGACCGCTATTCACGAGCGGCGGGCGGGCGATCCGGCAGTGCTTATCGCTTCAGCGGACAAAGCGCGCGCCGTACTTGGCTGGGTACCACAGCATCGCTCGCTCGCTACTATTATCGCAAGTGCGTGGCAGTGGCATCAATCTCAGCCTCATGGATATGGATCGGAGTAAATTTTTCCATAATAAATAGGTCTTTATCATCTTTACACATAGCATAGGCACCCTCATAATAACGTTGAAGTATCAATTAGAAAGAGGAGTGAGGGGTCACATGCGTACGCGGAAATGGTTTGCGTTAGGAATAGCTGCTATCGTTATGATCGTCAGTGGTTGTCAAACGATTGGCACTGTCGATATGACGAAGGTAATCAAGCAGCAAATGAAAGTTCAGCCGCAGGAGCTAGCACAGTCGCTCTCATTTAAGATGAATCTTAGTGAGAAGCACAAGCCTGAAAATAAAGAAGCTGCAGAAGTCCTAAGATGGGTAAGCGACATCCAAGTGACGGCGGATACTAAGGCTATCGATATGTTCAACACCTCGGTAGTAGGAAAATGGAAAGCAGGCGGAGTTGAATTACCATTTAAGTACGCTGTACAAGATGGTGAGCAAGTGATTTGGGTTGAAGGTGCGAAGGTGCCGTTTGCCGTTGAAGCGGAGAAATTGACACGCGAACAATTGGAGATGGTACAAGAGCTCACAAGCAAATTTTACACACTCGCTGAAACAACGTCTGACTTTGTAGTTAAGCACGCTCCAATGCCGAAAGTTGCGACAGCGACTGCCGTTTCGGAGAAAGTGGCTGGCGAAACGATTTCACTGAACAAAGTACATATTGAGCTTGCTGGTGACGAGTTGATTGGCTGGACGAAAGGGTTGCTAACATCATTATTGAAAGATGATGAAGGACTCAAAGCCTGGCTCGTGGAAGTCGGAAAGATCGTAGCACCTACCATCAAATCCATTGAGGATTTTGCTGGAGAAGAGCTTAATGCATCTGATCCCGAATCAAAATGGTTGAAAGATGAACAACTATTCGCGGCCAAGGTTCATAAAGAGATTAAAGACAATCGTGATGAGTTTTTGAAGGAAATGGAAAAAGGCTTGGATGAAATGTTAAAAGATACGCCAGAGGCAAAAGCGATTTTCGGACCGAATACGAAACTGATTTTGGACTACTACGTGGATAGTCAGTTCAAGGTTCGTAAGATGGAGACGAAGCTGCATGTGCAATTGCCTATATCGGAAGAAATTCCGGTAGATTCGTTTACGATTCAACTTGCTCAAGAGTATAAGAACGTAACCGGTCCAGTTAACATAGACAAGATCGATACCAAGAATGCGATTCGCATTAGCCCGGGGGATACACCATCACCAGGTACGATTCTGCGCAACTTTGATTCGAAATCGGCTGTATACCATTTGCTTAATAAAATGGACATCACCTCTAAATCGGTCTGGCTCCCATTAGCTGCTGGACAGTATGATGAGTGGTTTGCTAACGAACCGGCGCCGTTTGTTGAAAAAGGTGTCTCCTATGTTCCACTCCGCAAGTTGAGCGAAGAGCTTGACGCTGACTTTAAGTGGAACGCCGCAAACAAGCAAGCTGTTCTTATTGATGATATTACGCAAACGCGGATTGAGCTAAAAGTAGGCAGCAAGCAAGCACAAGTAGGAACATTAACAAAAACGTTATCGAAAGCTCCTTTTGTAAAAGAAGGAACGCTATACGTGCCGTTGCGTGAAGTAGCCGAGCTGCTTGGCGCGAAAGCAAAAGTACAAGAAGGTTACGTTGTAATCGAACGTCCGTAATCGTTCATGGATACAAGATCGAAGTGTTGAGCACGCAAGGTGGTGTGCTTAACCTTCGGTCTATTTTTTTATGCCAAATGTGGAACACTGTGGAACGTGCATTCGCACATGGAGGTTAGCCGTCTCCTGAGGACGGACTTTTACATATGAAATGCATAGAAAGCAGGAAATTTCGTCCCGATGTAGTAACTTATGAGTAGGTGTAAATGCAGCCGAGTGACAGGCGTTGCTAACAGCTTGATTTTTTGACATAAAAAAGGAGCGTGCATGCAGTGGCAAAATCGTTAGGCTCAAGTACAAACATAATTATTCGGTTAGAAATCGATAAAAATCGGTGTAGCTTTGCTCAAGTAGCTGCCGCCATCGGCGAAAGCGGCGGCGATATTGTAGCTATCGACGTGATCCGCGGAACGGCGACAACGACGGTGCGTGATATTACTGTAAATGTATACGACGGTAGTGTGAGTGATCGAATTGTCCAACGATTGCGCTTACTGGATGGTGTAAGCGTTGTCAACGTTTCCGATCAAACCTTTCTTATGCACTTGGGTGGCAAAATCGAAATGCAACCTAAAGTACCTATCCGTAACCGTGATGACTTATCTCGTGTGTATACGCCGGGTGTGGCGCGTGTGTGCATGGCGATCCATGAAGACCCGAATCGGGCCTACACGTTGACGATTAAACGCGATACGGTCGCTGTCGTATCGGATGGGTCGGCGGTGTTAGGACTTGGCAATATCGGTCCTTTAGCGGCTATGCCAGTTATGGAAGGAAAAGCAATGCTGTTTAAGCAAATGGCGGGTGTAGATGCTTTTCCGATCTGCTTGGATACACAAGATACGGATGAGATTGTTCGCGCGATTCAATTGTTAGCTCCCACGTTTGGTGGCATCAATTTGGAAGATATTTCAGCGCCGCGTTGCTTTGAAATCGAGCGACGCCTCACGGAGTTGCTTGATATACCTGTATTTCATGATGATCAGCACGGAACAGCAGTCGTCATATTGGCAGGCTTGCTGAACGCATTGCGTATTGTGGGCAAACGATTGGAAGATTGCAAAATTGTACTTTGCGGTATCGGAGCGGCAGGAATTGCTTGTACTGAAATGCTGCTGTCTGCTGGTGCTACAAATGTTATCGGTGTTGATCGTCAGGGTGCGCTAGTACGTACAAATGCGTATGAAAATGAAGCTTGGAACAAGTATGCAAGCATGACGAACCCGAACTTAGAAGCGGGGACGCTGTCCGATGTTATTCGTGATGCAGACATCTTTATTGGCGTATCGGGTCCAGGTGTACTGAAGCGTGCTGATGTGCAGTTGATGGCTACTGATCCGATCGTATTTGCGATGGCAAATCCGACACCAGAAATAGATCCTGAAGAAATTGAGGACATTGCACGCATCATTGCAACGGGGCGTTCCGATTACCCGAACCAGATTAATAACGTGCTTTGTTTCCCTGGTCTGTTCCGTGGCGTGCTTGACTGCCGTGCATCGCGCGTGACAGAGCGCATGAAGTTGGCTGCTGCTAAAGCGATCTCGGAAGTTGTGCCGATGGATGAATTAAGCGAGATGTACATTATTCCGAGTGTATTTAATACGCAAGTGGTGCCAAAAGTTCGCGACGCGGTCGTGGACGCTGCGTATTTAGACGGGGTTGCACGCCGTCGTGATTATCGCGATAAATCGAAGGGATAGGGGCGGTGTATTTAGGCACCAATCTGATATCCTGCGTTTGTGGATAAAGTGTCGATCCCTTTTATGTATAGTGAGATAGAAAGAGTCGCCTTGGGCGGCTCTTTTTTTCGTGTTGATTTCATGTATGGGGGAATAAGAGGTGCGTTTTTGATCGATAAACCCATTATATAACATTTTTATAAATTGCTATTATTGACTGTATGGAATATTTAGGTACAATATATCACAACAATGCGTTACTGAGTTTATGCTTTTATGTAGTAAAACATTATAGCGACGGACAGATCAACTTGTTAGCTGGAACGACGATGCCATGTAAATTGACCATTATTCAGTGTACAAAGGGGAGCGAGCACAATGAACAGCAAGGTAAATGGTACGACCCGCTTTAACATGTTAGTGATGATGATGTCTTTGCTTCTTCTGTTTGCAACCGCTTGCGGAACAGGCGGAAATCAAGCAGGAGGCAATAGCCCAGGTAGTAACAGTGGGGAGAGTGATAAGGCAGGCAACGGTAGCGCTGGCGGGCAAGCTCAATCGAGCAAAGTTCATATCGGCATTGCGCAAATCGTCGAGCATCCTTCATTGGATGAAGCGCGCCTTGGATTTATTAAAGCGTTAAAGGATAGTGGATATACAGAAGGCGAGAACTTAGAAATCGATTATCAAAATGCGCAAAACGAGCAGGCGAATGCCGTCATGATCGCACAAAAGTTTGCAACAGATGACAAACAGCTCGTACTAGCGATCGGAACATCATTGGCACAAGCGGCGGCAAAAGAAATAAAGAGCGCGCCGGTCCTATTTACAGCGATAACGGACCCGCTAGGAGCAGGACTTGTGCAAAGCTTGGAGGCGCCTGGAGCTAATGTGACAGGAACATCTGATTTGCATCCCGAAGCAGTGTCAAAGCTAATGGAGTTTGTTGCGAAACATGTTAAAGATGTCAAGACGGTTGGCATTCTTGCCAATGAAGGGGAACAGAACACGGTAACGAATGTGAATCAGGCAGTAACCGCGTTGGAGAAGCTGGGCATCGAAGTGAAGAAGGTGCCTGTTACAAATACGTCTGAAGTGAAGCAAGCGGCGGAGTCGTTAGTGGGCAAGGTGCAGGCGATTTACGTGCCGTCCGACAATACGGTTGTGAGCGCCTTAAATACGGTTGTTGCTGTTGCCAACGATAACAAGATTCCACTATTTGTTGCTGAAATCGATTCGGTTAAAAAAGGTGGCATGGCCTCATTTGGGTTCAGTTACTTTGAACTAGGCTACAAAACAGGAAAGATGGCAGTCGACATTTTGAAAAATGGGAAAAAGCCAGCTGACATTCCCGTACAGTATGCCGATACGCTAGATTTAGGGTTGAACTTGAAAGCTGCAGCTGCGCAAGGATTTGTCGTGACGGATGAACTGAAAGCGCAGATTAAACCGGATCATTTGTTTGAATAAGGGATAGCTAGTGCACACATTTGAAAGGAGGGACTCACATGTCAGGCTTCGGACTAGCGATGCTCAAGTCAGTTGAGCTCGGCCTCATCTACGCCATTATGGCGCTCGGCGTTTACATTACGTTTCGAATATTGGATTTTCCGGATTTAACGGTTGACGGAAGCTTCACGACGGGAGCAGCAATTGCAGCCATTTGTATTACGTCTGATGTCCATCCTCTTATTGGTACAATCTTAGCCTTCGTAGGCGGAGCGATAGCGGGGGCAATTACCGGACTTATTCATACCAAGGGTAAAATAAACGCGCTGCTGTCAGGCATTTTAATGATGATTGCCTTGTACTCAATTAACTTGCGAATTATGGGCAGATCGAACATCGGCCTATCTTCCAATGAGCAAACGTTATTGACTCCGCTATCCGGTGGCTTTGGATTGCTCGGCGCCATGCTGCTCGGTGCGCTAGCAATCAAGCTAGCCTTAGATTGGTTTTTGCGCACCGAAATTGGCCTATCGCTGCGAGCTACGGGCAACAACCCGCGCATGATTCGTAGCTTCGGCGTCAACACCGATCATACGATTATTATCGGTGTCAGCTTGTCCAACGGTCTTGTCGCGTTGGCAGGAGCACTCGTCGCGCAATATCAAGGCTTTGCGGATATCGGGTCTGGCTTTGGGATGATCGTGGTTGGGCTCGCGTCAGTCATTATTGGCGAAGCCGTATTTGGTCACCGGACCATATTCCACGCCACACTGTCTGTACTGCTTGGCGCGGTGTTGTACCGCGTCATTATGGCGGTGGCGATTCAAATGGAGCTTAATTCGGTAGACTTCAAACTGTTGACCGCCGTTATCGTGATTATGGCGCTGATTATTCCTATGGCTAGGCGCTCGGCTAAGCAGCGCGCTATTAGTCGGCAGCGTGCGCAGGACTTGGCAGAGCAAGGAGGACGATAGACATGCTGCACATGGAGCGAGTAAGCAAATTTTTCAATCCGAATACGGTAGATGAAAAACTGGCTTTATCTCATATTGATTTACGGCTGTCTCCCGGTGACTTTGTGACGATAATCGGCAGTAATGGTGCAGGGAAGTCGACTTTAATGAATATGATTTCGGGCGTATTGTCACCGGATTTAGGTACCATTCTTATTGATGGTAAGCATGTAACGAACGTTGCTGAACATAAGCGAAGCCGCTATATTGGGCGCGTATTTCAAGACCCGATGGCAGGTACAGCACCGACGATGACCGTCGAAGAAAATGTAGCAATTGCCCATTCACGTGGTCAACGCAGAGGGCTTGGATTTGGAGTGAATCGAGCGCGCCGCGCATGGTATCGTGAGCAGCTCGCCACGCTAGGTCTAGGTCTAGAAGACAGATTATTCGCTAAAGTAGGGTTGCTATCAGGAGGGGAGCGGCAAGCACTAAGCTTGTTAATGGCTACTTTTACGAGCCCGAAGTTGTTGTTGCTAGATGAACATACAGCTGCACTCGATCCTGCTAGAGCAGAAGTGATTACTCGGTTAACAGAGCACATCGTAGCTTCAACGAAGCTCACAACCCTGATGGTTACACACAATATGGAGCAAGCGATCCGGCTTGGCAACAGACTCATTATGATGGATAAAGGGCGGATCGTACTTGATGTTCCGTCAGAAAAAAAGAAGTCGTTAACGGTTGAATCTTTGTTACATGAATTTGAAAAAGTGCGTGGCGTCAAGTTCGTGGATGACCGTGTTGTACTCGGAGGGTAACAGAGAATAATAAGAAGGCATAAGTAGAAACATGTAAGAGCAGGTAAGAACAAGTAAGAACGAGAAGAATCTTTTATTTTACTGAAAAATAATGTAAATATTACACAAAAAAATATGCGATTAAATAGGCCTATAGTAGGCTTATTTTACCTATGCGGCTAGTTTAAAGTGTGATACAATCCATTAGTGTATGGTCCTTCATATCTCGACATCTATGTATATGAACATACAAATATTGATATAAATAGGACGTAATATCTAGGGGGTACATTAATGGATTGGTATCGTCGCAGCTTAGTGCCAAAATTAATTACCGTGCTCGCCATTTTTATTATGGCTTTGAGCACATTTTTTATTACTCGGGAATACCAAAGTGAACGCAGCGCTTATATGTTCTTACTACAAGAGAAGCAGCACTTGCTTGCTAAAATGGAATTTAAAGATTTGCTTGGTGCCATGCGACAAGCGTCACAAATGTTGCTGAGCCATAAAGCGGATGAGCCTGTGAAGAATGATTTGCTGAATCTGTTGCGTTACCGCTTAAACGGAATAGCGCAGGATGACGTGCTAAACGCTTTTTTGCTTATTCCTGAAGCGAAGCCGACTGAAGGTAAGGAGCAGAAATTTCGGATATTAGCAGGCAATGATGCGTTTGAAAAGGAAGATAAAGCTTCGAATAAGTCGTTTCCACTCAATGAACAGTTATTACAAGCCTATCAAGTAGCATTGACTGATAAGGTTGGTATGACGGAAGAATTTGATGTGCATGATCCGGATATGACCCTTATTACAGGTATGGTACCGCTGCGTGACGAATTTGGAAATATGCTGGCATTGTTCGTTATCGATTATGATTACACCACTGTCAAAGCACAATTAATAGATTATTTGATCGATGCGATCGTGATTAGTCTTACATTAGGATTGATCGTCATCGTGGTAGTTGGATGGTACATTCATCGCAAGCTACGGGGACTCAATGTCATTCATAAACTAAGTGAACAAGCTGCGCAAGGTGACTTATCGATCACACTAAGTGTGAAAGGCAACGATGAAGTCGGTCGATTAGCAGCTGTCTTTAATCAGATGATTGAACGGTTAAGCGAGCTATTGCGTGAGGTTCAGCAAGCTTCTCGCAACGTAGCGACAGCATCCAACGAGTTGCAGCGTGGTGCGGAGGAGACGGCCTCGTCGGCACAGGAGGTAAGTGCGGCAATGTCTGAAGTTGCACACGGCGCAAGCGTGCAAATGCAAAGCACGGAAGAGACACAGCGTGCTATGCAGGAGATCGCTGTTGGTGTGCAGCAAATTGCGGCATCATCTGTTCAAGTATCCGATTGGATGAAGCAATCGTCCCGTCAAGCAGAAGATGGACGAGTTGTGGTTGTACATACGGTTGATCAAATGAAAGCGATCCGCGCTGCTTCAGATGATACGAATGAAGCATTGTCAGGTTTGTCTGAGGGCATGAAGCAAATTAGTGAGGCGGTTCATTTTATTCAAGGTGTTGTAAAGCAGACCGAATTGTTGTCGCTCAATGCATCTATCGAAGCAGCGCGTGCAGGAGAGCATGGTCGAGGATTCCAAGTTGTAGCTACAGAAGTAAGAAAGTTAGCTGAACACTCCAAGCTATCCCTTGTGAAAATTACGGACTTGATCGTTGGTGTTCAGGCACAGCGCTCGATTACAGAAGCGGCGGCACAACGCCAGCAAGAAGCTGTCTCGCGCGGTTTAAAAGCCGTTCAAGATGTAGATGGCGCGTTTTTAGTCATTGCTGATGCGTTGCAGCGAACAACGGAGCAGGTACATGAAAGCACAACGGTGTCGAAGGAAATCGCAGATGCTTGCGGTCAAGTTTCTTCATTGCTGGAGCAGCTAAGTGATATTTCTATGCGTTCAAATGAATATACGCTGCAAGTAGCCTCTACGACAGAGCAGCAGTCTGCGTTAACAGAGGAAATGGCTGCTTCTGCAGACAGTTTGCTCTCGCTTAGCAAAGATCTAGACAATCAGCTGTCCAAGTTTAAGTTGGAAAGTTAGTCCAAAGAGACATGGGATTTTAGCGAATAGGATAACGAAATATAAGTATGAAGTTTGTAAAGCAGCCTCCTTTGATGGGGCTGCTTTTTTAATGTGAATGACGCAGGCACAGCTGGAGAGAAATGACGACCGCGCATCATCATAAAATGTGTGCTGCGGGGCAGTCTAACGTTGGAGGTGAATTACCGATGCCATATAACAAGGCAGAACGCATTCATAACCAACAAAATCATGCCAGCATTAAAGAAGCGAGCACAACCTTAAAGCTAAGAAAAGCAGCACATCGAGCACCAAGCTTGAATCGAATCTCAAAATAAGTACATTCATAAGGAGGATACACGATATGGCGCACAAACAACAAGGTCACGCAAACCAAAATACGAGCACACGTACATCTGATGCCAACAAAGCAAAAGGAAAACGTAAATAATGGCTGAATAATTGGATTTGAACAGCGAATACGATTGTGCGAATGCGCATGAAGATTTGCCGAAGTTAAAGGATGAGTACCATTCGTTGAAGACGAAAGCGCTGGGCGGGCTATCGGATGAAATCGAACAAGAACTGCACAGAGTGGAAAATCAAATCCATTTTGTGAAAAATAAATGCTCGCTACGATAATGAGCTAATTCATCGCTGATAGGAAAAAGCGCCGCAACGATAATCGTTGCGGCGCTTCATGTTAAACGGATGGTTGGGCTACAGGGGGAGCTGATAGCGTTGTTACAGGCGAGGAAGGACTAGCATCCGATGGACTTGCATTTGAACCAACCGTCGGATTCGTCCCGTTCTTTCCATTTGTACCACCTTGCTGCAATTCAGACATCTTATAATAGCGGCCCTTCATCTCAATCAGTTCATCATGTGTGCCTTGCTCTACAATTTCACCGCGATGAAGGACGAGAATTAAATCGGCACTGCGAATCGTCGATAAACGGTGTGCGATCATAAAGGTGGTGCGTCCACGTTTAAGCACTTCAAGTGCTTCTTGAATAATCGCTTCTGTTTCCGTGTCAATGTTAGCTGTTGCTTCATCTAATATTAAGATAGCAGGCTCAAAAGCAAGTGCACGAGCAAACGAGATCAGCTGACGCTGCCCAGCAGACAATGTACTTCCTTTTTCGACAACAGGTTCATCAAAACCGTTAGGAAGTGACTTTAATACACGGTCAGCACCTACAGCCAGTAGCGCTGCTTCGACCTTTTCCCGGGAAATACTCTTGTCGTTCAAACTAACATTGGAAGCAATCGTTCCTGTAAATAAATAAGGATCTTGAAGCACGATACCCATATGTTGGCGCAACCATTGCTTCGGAATGCTCGTTATTGACTTGCCATCAATTCGAATTTCACCTTTTTGCGGATCATAGAAGCGGAACAACAAGTTCATAATGGAGCTTTTGCCCGAACCCGTATGACCAACAAGTGCTACGGTTTGACCTGGTTTTGCTTCAAACTTAATGTTTTTCAACACATAATCCTCTTTGTAAGCAAACGATACTTGATCAAACTCTACATGACCCTTGTAGCGCGGCATACTTCCATCTTTTACGCTTTCTCCTGGTTCATCCATCAGTTCGAATACACGACCCGCAGATACGAGCGACGAATCAAGGTTAGCCAGTTGGTTGACCATTCCTGTAACCGGGTGGAATAGTCGATTGATCAAATCGGAGAAAGCATATAGTACGCCAAGCGTAACTGCACTGTTGCCACTAAGACTAGCGCCAGCAAAGTGCCATAAGATGACAGCGATTGCGACGTTGCGAAGCACGTTAACCAAGTTGTGGGACGTAATCGCATTCAAGTTCAGCATTTTATTTTGATAGGTCAAATACTCGTTGTTCATATGTTCGAACTCATCCATCGTTTGCTGTTGACGTCGGAAAGAGCGGATGACAGGCATCCCTTGGATCGATTCGTTGATCATCCCGTTAATGTCACTTAAACGTGAGCGAATGACCGTGTTGTAGCGTGTCGCGAATTTACGGTAGAGCACGATCCATAACACGATCATCGGAATTAAAAAGGTACAAATAAGAGCCAATTGTACATCCAAAATGAAGAGTGCAATATAAATACCTGTAATATGAATAATGCCGCTCGCAAACTGGGTCAATACCGATGTAAACAGCTCTTTTACAGCCTCGGTATCGTTCGTAATACGGGAGACAACTTTACCTGCGGGTAAATTATCAAAGTATGGAATCGGCAAACGCTGTACGTGAGCGTACACGTCGCCACGCAGCTTCTGAATTACTTGGTTCGCAGCTTTTTGCAAGCCTAGTGTTTCACCAAAGCTTAAAATGACACTAAATAAGAGCAATAGTGCATAAACAGCGGTCCATTTCATAATGCCTTTAATTTCGGGCTGATAAAAGGCTAACGTATCGTCTAAGCTCATTTTAACAGCGGGTGCTGACCATGTTTTGGTGTCTTTTTGTATCGTTAATGTCCCGTTATTATATTGACGTTCACCTGATATAGGTACATCGCGGTCAACGAACACGAATGTTGTACCTATTTGTAGGACACGCACTTGCTTACCGCGTGCTTCACCTGCTGCGAAACGATCTTCGCGTTTAAAAGTGCGCCCGTCGTAAGATACGGATTCCTCCGTGTCAGATGAAGATGTCAGCTCATAATACGGTTTCTCAATGCCTAAAATGTGTTGGTCAATGATAGTCTTCGCGATAAAGGGACCGCAAAGTCCAACACCGACGGCAACGGTTAGCATGATCAAAGACAGTATAAACGTCTTTTTAAAATGTAATGCATATTTCCACAATCGCCTGCCGACGTTGCGCGGCTTGACGATCTGTTGTTCCTCAACCATGAGTTAAAGCTCCTTTCATTCCAGGGTAATCAGTCGTTCCGACGAAATTACAAGCTGGACTCCATTTGTTGACGCTCAAATTGTTCTTTGTACCATCCGCCATGAGCGACCAATTGTTCATGCGTACCTTGCTCCACAATGCGGCCATCATCCAGCACAATAATCCAATCTGCATGTTCAATCGCAGAGAGACGATGGGTCGTAATGAGTGTCGTCTTGCCTGAGCGTTGCTCACGAATGTTACGAATAATGTTTGCTTCGGTGCGCGCGTCTACAGCTGATAGCGCATCGTCTAACAATAATATTTCAGGGTTGGCGATAAATGCACGTGCGAGTGATACGCGCTGTTTCTGACCGCCAGAAAGGGCAACCCCTTTTTCTCCGACAAGTGTTTCTAGGCCTTGAGCCAATGTCGGCAAATCTTGAGTGAATGATGCTGTTTCAATCGCTTGCAGAACGGTCTCGGTATCAGCATCCGTGTTACCGTATAAAATATTTTGCTGCACTGTTTTAGAGAACAAAATTTGTTCCTGCGGTACGTAGCCGATCCAGCTATGAATTCGATCAAGCGGAAGGCGATCAACTGGAACCCCATTTATGCGGAACTGACCTTCACCTACTGGATATTCACGCAGGAGCTGCTTCATAAAGGTAGACTTCCCGCTGCCTGTGCGGCCAACGATACCGAGCGTCTGTCCTTTGCGCAGTGACAATGAGAACTGCTCCAAATTGTTCACTGTAGAGGAAGGATAGCGGAATAGGTAGTCCTTCCACACGAATGTTTCTGGAACGGTTACATCCGTTGTTCCTTGTTCATCCTGCACATCCGGCTTATAATGCAATACTTCATTAACGCGGTCGATAGATGCGTTACCGCGCTGCATGACGTTAATTAAATCGCCAATTGCGAACATCGGCCAAATCATCATACCTAGGTACATATTAAAAGCTAACAATTGTCCGAGTGTAAGCTCATTATGAATGATAAGATAAGCGCCATATACGATACCGATCATGTAGCTTAAACCAATAGAGAAGCTAATTGTAGGCTCAAACAGCGCGTCGATTTTGGCGACGGACATATTCTTTTTGTACACGTCATGTGTAGTGTCGCGGAACCGTTGCTCATCCTGTTTTTCTTGCACATAAGCGCGTAATACACGTACGCCACCGACCGATTCAAGCACTTGGTCATTCATTTTACCGAATGCATCTTGTGCAATCGTGTAACGCTCATGAATTTTTTTACCGAACACTTTCATCCCGATTGCAATAATAGGGAGTGGCAGAAGCGCCATCAACGTGAGCTTCCAGTGAATAAGAAAGATCATGGCAAAAAAGACGGTGAGTAAAAAGATGGTCGAGTCCGTAATAAGCAGCATGCCGTAGCCTGCTGTTTGAGACACGGATCGCAAATCGTTCGTTGCCCGTGCCATCAGGTCGCCAGTGCGATTTTTTTCGAAAAACGTTGGCGTCATTTTGAGCAAATGTCCCATCAACTTGGAACGCAACTTGCGTTCAACGAGAAAAGCACCGCCAAACAAGTTATACATCCAAACGTACGTAATCCCATAAATAAGCACCATTGAGAGTAAAATGTACACGATGTATCGAGTAAGTGATTCCCACGTAATCGTTCCATATACGATGTCATCAAGCGCTTGACCTAACAATCGAGGCGGAACAAGTTCGAGTACACCTACTCCGATGAGCATTGTTAATCCGATCAAATACCTCGTTTTGTGCTCTTTAAAAAACCAGCCGAGCTTGCCTATTACCGCAAACATAAAGTCTCACTTCCTTTTGTTCATTTCTTTATAAACAAAAAAGGCATATCGTCCGTGAACGATATACCTATTGCTTCAAGGATATATGCGTACGAGCGTAATGTCGCCCGTAGCTGCTTAGTGTTAGTCACTCGGTATGTACGCATTGATGCTCGATGTTAGTCGAGTAGTGTGCGTATGATACAGTGAATCAAGCTGGCATATGGATATGCCAATCTGATACTCGCCGCAGGGCTCCATAATTAAATTTAGTTATTGTCGTCTGACGTGCGTCGACGTTAATCAAATTAATCATAACTAACAACATGGTAGTCACCTGCCTTTCTGCGAAAGTAGCTAGATGAATGAACTGGTAATAAGTTCATTTACATCCGCTCGTTGATTCTAGCATCGTTTTTAAAGCGTTGTCAACCGCTAAATTGAAAAAAATGACTTTTGTGCGAATGCGGATAAAGTGAGATGCGAAGAAAATCAAAGAATACATTTGTGAGCGGCTTCATTTGGCAGTATGATAAAAGTATACGGATACTGCCCACGTAAGATGCTTCTATTAACATAACGCGCAATCAAATGTACTTAGATTCGGATCACGACTTTCCGATAAATAAAGATAAAATACCAGCAGCAATAAGCGGCCCCACAGGTACACCGCGAAACAACGCTACGCCGATAATGGTGCCGACGAGTAGTCCGGCTACTACCGTTGGCGAAGCATTCATTAAGCTTGCACCTCGACCGCCTAAATAGGCAACGAGTATGCCGACGGCTATGGCTAAGATTGATTTCCAGTGCAGAAATGATTTCAGCATCGTTTCGACAGACAATTTGCCGCTAGCAATCGGGGCCATCACGCCAATAGTGAGCACGATAATGCCGATCGTTAGGCCATATTTTTCAATCCACGGAAACAAGGTGTGCATATTCGTTACGCGTACCAATAAGAGCACGAGCATGGCAATCGTAACGGCGGAATTGCCGCTTAAGAGGCCAAGTCCAGCTAAGCCAAGCAGTAATAAGGATGAAGTATCTAGTTGTGTCATCTGATGAACTCCTTTCGTACGAGGACAAGGATACCATATTTCTACAATAAAAACATGTGAGCATGTGAGAGGAGCTGCACGTATGAACACGATTTTGCTAACAGGCTTCGACCCTTTCGGTCAGGAGACGATCAATCCTTCGTGGGAAGCAGTACGCCAGTTGGATGGCGAGCAGGTAGAGGATTACATCATTAGAGCGGTCCAACTTCCGACTTCGTTTCGCCGTTCAGCAGCAACGTTGCGGGCTGCGATGCAGCAGCATAAGCCCGATGCGGTCATCTGTGTGGGACAAGCGGGAGGCAGACCGGATATTACCCTTGAAAGAGTAGCTGTTAATGTAATAGATGCCCGTATTCCGGACAATGATAAGGAGCAGCCAATTGATGTACCCGTCGTCCCGAATGGACCAGCTGCTTACTGGACGACCTTACCGGTAAAAACGATACGCAGTGCCTTGCATGAACAAGGGATTCCTAGTTCGATTTCCTATACAGCAGGTACTTTTGTGTGTAACGCTATTTTTTACGAGCTGATGCATGAGACAGCCGCCTGGGATAGAAGCTGTGCAGCTGGGTTTGTACATATTCCATTTTTACCTGAACAAGCGGCTTCATACCCGAATTCGCCAAGCATGTCGCTATCAAGTGTCGTGACGGCGTTACGAACGCTTGTCAAACATGTACACGCTTTAGAGGATCATACACAAAGCGCAGGTACATTACACGGGGCTTAATGTAGCATAATACGCGAAGTACGGAACCTAATATAAGGAAGTAATTGGAGCGATTCATGCTTATTCAACAAGCAACCCATTGCATGGAGCGCAAAAGTGGTTATAATATATACTTTCATTAAGTAACGCAATACTAAGGTGAAAGGAGCAGCCGCATGAGTGGAACCGTTCCTAATATGAATCAAGAAGAACAATATTTGCAGCGTGTGCTACAAGTAATGGATCGTCAAATTCACGCTCTTGAGCAGACAGCGGCCGATCGTAACACGGAAATCGTGGAGATGAAGCGTCATTTTTGGGATGAAGTAACGGTCGACCAAGACGAATTGCTGGAGACGTATGTCAGTATCATGCAGCAAGCCAAAGATTTAGCCAACCACGAACGTGTGCAGGCGCATGCAGCAAAATGGGTGAAAAAGCTGCGCAAGCACATTCATGCCCCTTATTTCGGGCGGGTTGATTTTGTGGAGGATGGAGATACCGAGTTGCTGCCTGTGTACATCGGGCTGATGTCGGTATCAGATGATATCACAGGTGAACACATTGTGTACGACTGGCGTACACCGATTGCCAGTTTATTTTACGATTATGCACCAGGTCCGGTAAAGTATCGGACACCAGTTGAAACGATCTATGGCAACATGACGTTAAAGCGCCAGTATTTAATTCGCAGTAGCCGCTTAGAGTCGGTGTTTGATACGGGTATTCAAATCGGTGACGACATGCTGCAAGAGATGTTAAAGCGCAGCAGCGTCGATACGAAGATGAAAAGCATCGTTAGCACGATTCAACGTGAGCAAAATGCAATTATACGTGATGATGAGCATGATGTACTCATCGTACAAGGTGCTGCTGGCAGTGGTAAAACGTCGGCTGCTATGCAGCGAATTGCCTATTTGCTGTACAAATATAGAGACAGTATTCGTTCAGAACAGGTCGTATTGTTCTCGCCAAATGATCTATTCAACGATTATGTGTCTAACATATTACCAGAGCTAGGCGAGGCCAATATGACGCAAACAACGTACCAATCGTACGTTGAGCACCGTCTTGTATCTTCTCGGAACATAGAAGACGTATACGATCAAGCTGAGCGTCTTATGGATAAGCCGCAACGGGATACGCAGTCACTCGTTAAAGAAACGGAGCGTCAAGCTGCAAGTTGGAAGGCTTCAAATGACTATATGCGCGTGATGGATGCGTATATTGCTTCATTGAAGCAATCAGGTATGCGCTTTTTGTCATTTGGTACGCCTAAGCGAGTCATTATCGGGCCTGAGCGCTTGGCTGAACAATTTTACGGTTCGTTTGCGGACTGGTCGATGCCTGCACGGATGGACAAGTTGAAAGATTGGGTGCTTAACGAACTGAAAGACTGGGCGAAACGTGAAGAGAAGCGCGTGTATCGCAAGTTGCTTGCGCGACCGAACTATTTAGGTACAGAGGAAGAGCTACGGGCTATGAGTCGCAAGCAAGTGAAAAAGTGGCTGAAGTCGATGCGTGCTCAAGCTCGTGCTTTACGGTTCGTGGAGTGGGAAGAGATGTACGCGGATATGATGAGGCAACTGCCTCATTGGGCAGAACAGGCGGAGGAACGCACGTTGCTGCCTGAACAGTTAGAACAGGTTGGGCAAAGCACGTTGAAGCGACTGGAAGAAGGGACGATTCCGTTCGAAGACGCGTCACCTTTGCTGTATATGATTGAAAGCATTGAAGGCTTTGATGCATTTAATCATATTCGTCATGTTGTCATCGACGAAGCACAGGACTATTCCCAATTCCAATATGCGCTCATCGCACGCTTATTTCCGCGCAGTCGCTTCACGATTTTGGGTGACTGGAACCAAGCTATTTACGAAGCGAACCGCATTGGTACGATTGGTACGGTTGCGGATATGTTCGCTGATCGCAAAGTAGGTGTCATTCGCCTTACGAAGAGCTATCGCTCCACACAAAATATTATGGAGCTCGCTCAATCGGTATTGCCTGAAGGAGAAATGGCCGAGCCGTTTAACCGTAGCGGTGAGCAGCCGCAGCTAATCATAGTGAACGACATGGCTGAAAAAGTACAGCAAGCATCAGCAGTGCTTGGCCAAATCTCGAACGAGCATGTGGGATCGATAGCGATTATCGTGAAGGATGAAGCGACAGCGCAACATGTGCACACCGCTTTGCAACAGGAGCACCCGGATTTGCGGCGTGTGACGAAGCATACGAAGCAGTTCGTATCGGGTCAATGGATCGTACCTTCGTATTTAGCGAAGGGGCTAGAGTTTGACAGCGTAATCGTGTTTGATGCAGATGTAAGCACGTACGCACATGAAAGTGACCGTAAGTTGTTCTATACCGTGTGTACGCGTGCATTGCACCGATTAACATTCCTTGCAGAACGGCAAGTGACACCTTTTTTGCGGGACGCTTCATTACAACGAAATAGCTCATATGAAGCATAATAGTATAAAGTAAAAAAAGAAGCGCCTTGCAGCCAGAGCGGTATACATAACCGTTCATTGCGGGCGCTTTTTTTATATGTTTTGGGGGAGGAGGCCCACAAAAGGGCAAATGTTAGGTAACGACGTAGCAAATATGATCGTAGAGGACATGCAGCTTTTTGCCACCTGCTGACAGTTCAAGATGGTCGACAAAAACACCGCATAACGTGCCTTTAAGTTCACCGCATTTTGTAACAACTACGATTGGGCAGCCTTCGTGTTTGTACAGATGCTCAATGAGGCAAGGTCTAACGAATGTAACATTCGTAGTTGGAATTGGCGGTCTAGGTGGTTTTGGATAATGGATGATGGGTTGAATAATAGGTTGCACGATTGGCTTAGTATGGTGGCAAGGTGATGGGCCTGGTGTTGGATACCCTACATTAGCACCACCTACATTGGTTGGATATGCTACATTGGCACCGCCTACATTAGCTGGGTAAGCTGTGTTGGATCCACCTACGTTACCCACGTTATAACCAGAGAAATTGTTGCGCGTATAATTTGTCATGTAGTTTTATCGCTCCTTTTCCCGAAATTGGGGAGTTGACATGATAGCATATGTCCCGATTCGTTTTTGTGATTGGATATTCGCCCATTTTAATCCTAAAAAATGCAAGTGAACATCACAAGTAAATGAAAAAGACGAAAAGAAAGCGCCAACGCATACTGCCCGATTGGGGCGCGTTGACGCTATTTGCTGCTAGACATTAGATGTGTAGCAAGGTTAGCACAGCGAGAAAGTGTACGACAGAGCCGGCTAACACGAATAAATGCCACACCATATGGTGGAAAGGGAAGCCTCGCCATACATAAAATATAGTGCCAACCGTGTACAGCACGCCACCTGTTATAAGCAGATTCAAACCCATAGGTGTAAGAGAGGCGGCTAATGGTTGCCACACCAGCACGATAATCCACCCCATCCCAATATAAAGGAGGGTGGAAATGTACATGAAGCGTTTTGTGAAGAACGCTTTGAATACGACACCGCCGATTGCCATCGTCCAGACAAAAGCGAATATGGACCAGCCAAGCACATCGGGTAAGGCGATAAGGACGAATGGCGTATATGTACCTGCGATGAATAAATAAATCGAAGCGTGGTCAAACGTTTCGAACAGATCTTTTATTTTCCCATCAGGAAAGCTATGCACTAATGTTGAGGATGTATACAACACCAACATGGATATTCCGTATATGATAAAGCTAACAATGTGAATCGTTTCACCGAACATAGCAGCATAAATAATAAGTATAGTAAGTGCAGCAATGCTTAATAGTGCGCCTATGCCATGCGTAATCGCGTTGGCAATTTCCTCGCCACGAGAGTAAGTATGCGTATTCGCCATAATAACCTTCCTTTCCGGCCTTTCCGTTCCTCTCCTTATATTGTATCGAACTCTAACTTGGCCTGCAAATCGTAGCGTGAGCATTGACATCATTACAGATAGATGCTAACTTATCAGCACGATGCCCTATTTCCAAAAGTCATGCTTGTTCATTAAGAATAAGGAGTTGAAATGGATGTTTATTAATCGGCTCGAAAGCGATGTAATCGAACAATTGCCTGTCCCGAATGACGGCAATCGCTATGTATGTTTGACGTTAGACGACGGACCAGACCCCACTTACACACCACTAGTGCTCGACTTACTTGCTAAACATAACGCAAAGGCAACTTTTTTCATGATCGGAAAAGAGCTCGAAAAACATGGGGATACCGCAAGGCGAGTAAGGGACGAGGGGCATGAGCTGGCCAATCATACGTATACACACCCTTCAATTCCGACAATAACGTCGCTCGAAGTCAGAGCGGAGGTGATCCGCACAGCAGCGTTGTTGGAAGCGATTACAGGAAAAGTGGACAACTTGTTTCGCCCACCATACGGAGAATATAACGATCAAAATCTACGCGTACTGCATGATATGGGGTACCGTGTCGTCATGTGGTCGGAAAAGTTGGAAATGAGAGATTGGGAAAGTCCTGGTGTTGATGTATTAGTAGAGATAGCTTTAAAAGAGGCTTTTAATGGCGGCATTATGCTATTCCATGATGGAGGTGGTAATCATCGTATGCAGACAGTAGAAGCGTTGCGGATTATCGTCCCCCGGTTAACGGAGCAGGGATATCGTTTTGTAACGGTCAGTCATTTGCTGGAATTGTGCAAGCCTAATGAGAAAAAGTAGTTTACTTCCAAACGTACGTTCTTTAATATAAATACTATGCGCATAAAAAAACAGCGCCATCATCTATACCTATTTTCCGGCATAGTGTTCGGCGCTGTTCAGCCTTCTTGTTGGCTACAATTTGCGTGCGGGGCTTGCGTGTCCACGCGTTTCGATTTATTTCGGGGTTAAGCTTACCTGCACGTTCGGCTTTGAGCCGGTCTCTTTTAAGTTTGCTTCGTTTACTCATTTCATCGTCCTCCTAGTGTGCATTTGAAAGTGCATATGTATAGCTTAATGCGGGAGAGCCAAATTTTCAACACCCCACCAACGATTGGTGATGATCAATTGCGACAACTTGGTTTGAAAAAGGGGGATATCCATGATCGTTCGAGAGAGAGAACACGATTTTGTCATGATTGAGCAGCATGAACATGGGAAGCTGTCAGGTGTAATGGCTACACATTTTAAACGGGAATTGCTTGTCGGAACAGATCGGTTTGATGAATTGGTGTATGCCGTTAACGAGCATGATTGCAGTTGGATGGGGTTAGATAATATTCCAATATGGAACGAATGCAGCCAGGTGCCATTCTCATTTATGGATTATCCGTTACCGTTGAAAGTAGCCTTTTATCGCTTAGGAGTAGATGAAGTTGAGCAAAAGAGTATATACGCTGCTTTATTGAACAGCTTACATTTTTCCTCCTTTTTTCATGTGGAGAAACTTCCGGCTGTGCAACAATTTATGGCCCATGAACGCGAACGTCAGCAGCGCATTCGTCAATTGCTGCCTGACATGAAAGAGGAAGTTATACATAATCATTTAAATCTGTTGCAATTTTGTGATGATCTGTCTTTATATGTATGTCTTAATGAGCCAGGCGTTCGTAAAGAGGACGAATTTGTATGGTATCAAGATGGAATTGAAAATTCCATTCCGTTTCATCACGATCGTAAATCGATGATTGTCGCAGAATGGGTGGATGAGCACAATATTAAGCTGAGTTCATTTCCGTTTACGTCTTCCTTTACGACATCGATACCGTTTAAAGTCGTGTCGAAAGTACGTGCTGGGGCAATCGGTATTCATAAGGCGTATCAGGAGCAGCCAATGCAACATTTAAACGTTTCATTTCGTCCAGAACACGATCATCCAGAGCCTTTGTAAAGGCTGTTAACTAGAGGGGGAATGAAATGCAAGACCATATAAAAAAGCTAACCAAACGAGCAGCTGTAACGATTATGGATCGGCAGCTCTTAAACGGTCATGGCAGCTGCGTGTTATGGTTTACCGGCTTGTCTGGAGCGGGAAAATCGACCATTGCGGCCCAGTTGGAGTTGCATTTGCTAAATCGTAAAGTGAAATGCTACGTGTTGGATGGAGAAATGTTGCAGGAGGGCTTGAACCAAGACCTTGGTTATACGGCTGCGGATCGCTCCGAAAACATTCGTCGTATCGGCGAAGTAGCAAAGCTGTTTGTTGACGCGGGCTTTATTGTAGTGGTGGCGACCGTATCACCGAATAAAGTGAACCGAGAGATGGCTCGGTCCATCTTTGGCAGTAAACAATACCATGAAGTGTTTGTGGATTGCCCGCTTGAAGTATGCGAGCAGCGTGATCCGAAAGGATTTTACTGGCGCTCGAAGCTAGGTTTAATGGGTTCGACGATTTATGAACGGCCCGAACAGCCGGAGCTTACTTTGCACACTAATGAGCAAACTGTCAATGAATCGGTGGCGCAACTCATTCAATATATGGAACAGCATGAGCTTATATAGATGACATACATAAAATCTCTTAATGGAGTGGTTGATTGGCCCACGGTGGCCGTCGCTCTGTTAAGGGGTTTTTTAGTTTGCCTTTTAGTCGGAATGTGTGCGCAAAGGATAAAACGAGATGTTTAGGGGCATATTTTACCAATGGTTAGTGAGTAAAATAAAGGGGTGAATACGATGCCCTTACTGAGGCGCAAATGCGGTGCCTTGTACTATCGTGTGCAAGGAGAAGGTGTACCGATCCTATTTATTCATCCGCCGCTACTTACGTCCGATAATTTCAACTATCAGGCTGAGCAGTTGTCTAGGCAGTATAAAATTGTGACGTTCGATATTCGCGGACATGGCTATAGCGATGCTTCGAATGAAGCGGTTACGTATCCGCTGATCGTGCAAGATATGGTACAGTTGATGGACAGTTTAGGCATCCAAAAGGCTTATGTGTGCGGCTATTCCACAGGTGGAGGTGTCGCACTTGAAGCGCTGCTCTCCTACCCTGAGCGATTTAGCGGGGCAGTCGTCATTAGTGGGATGTCAGAAGCGAGCGATTGGCGGCTGCGCAGCCGGATTTCACTTGCCGTTGCGCTTACGGCGATGAAAGCCAAGCAGTTGCTATCACTTGCTATTGTGTGGGGCAATGCGAACAATCGTGCGATGTTTGATACACTGCTACGTACAGCCCGACAAGGCTGCGTGGACAATTGGCAGCAGTATTATCGTTCGAGTCTGTTGTACGATAGTACTGCTAGGTTAAGTGCGATTACGGCACCTGTGCTTATGATTTATGGCGAACGGGACAAGCGATTTTTCCGATATGCGGATAAATTAAAGTCCGTGTTACCGCAAAGTGAGTTGGTCTGGATCGCGGGAGCGAAGCATCAAATTCCGACCAAGCATGCTCACACTATGAATATGTTGATTGAACGTTGGATTCAACATATGGAGCCGGCCCATAGAACGCGTCTATAAAAGGTATAGCTGCTGGTAAGCGATGCACACAAGCGCAAGCAAAAGCACAGGCAGAAGCAGAAGCACGAGCATGAGCAGCACATAGTACCGCGCTCATGCTCGTTTGCATTATTTTACACCTTCCTATTCTACGAATACATTTCATAGTAACACTACTTACGAATCTACCTCTGTCTATTCTATTAACCTCTACTCTATCTGGGCAGTTCTCGTATTTGATCACAAATGATATGCACGGTTAACCGTGCAAGATGTTGAATCTTCTCAAAGCATACGTTGATCGATATGCTTAAAACAGGTGAGAGGTTGTGAGTGATATCATGTTTCCGTCTTGGTTTGAAAGCGTATTTATGCTCAACCATGTTGCAGACAACGTCGGACACCAGAGGAGTAAATCAGCATGCTGTTAATGCGTTCCAGAACTTTATTAAAAAAGCTGATACGCACACAAGTGTCTTACCTTATTAAAGATTTGGCTAAAGATTTTAATGTGAGTGAACGGACGATAAAAAATGATTTAAAGTTAATGCGCGCATGGCTTGCAGGCAGAGGCACGTGTATTGAGTCTCATCCCAAGCGGGGCGTCTGGATTACGTGCAGCGAAGAGGCGCAGCTAATATTGCTGCAAGCGATCGATCAGGATGAGCAAAGTGCGGTTATGACGCCGCAAGAACGAATTAATTTTATTATTATTGGGCTGATTGCTGCCGATACGTTTAGGACGATCGGCTCGATTGAGCGCAAATACGGCGTGAGCCGCAATACGGTGCTATCGGATTTAGCACAAGCAGAATCGTTATTAACCGCTTATAGTCTGAAGCTTGAGCGAGGCTCTCAAGGTCTTTGCATCGAAGGGACAGAAATGGATAAGCGTATGATGTTGGAGAGCCGCATTATTGAGCTGTTAGACGGTAGTGATATGCTGCGCATCATTTTAGGTGTCGTCAAGCAGGAGCGGCCGAAGCTATTAAGTCGCGTGCTTGATCAGTTACTCGGTTCGTTTAATCATTTAGACGGTATTTTTGTCGCTACTGCCCGCATTATTAAGGAACTCCAACGCAAGACAGATGCACTGCTGTCAGACAACCAAATCATCGGGGTATTTATCCGTATTTGTATTGTGATTCAGCGTCAGCATGGTCATCAGCGTGCGTATAGTCAAATTGAGCTGCCGAACGATAGCTCGGCTCCAGCGGGGGAAATGGGAGTCGTGTACGAGACGGTGCAGGACGCACTCGTCGCTTTGGGCGCTAACCATGGCGGGGGTGTTGCGTTACCACCATACGATATCTGGTTTGTATCGTTGCAGGCGACGGACAGTGTCGCGCTGCGTCCCGGCGATGCTGCCTTAAAAAAGGCTGTCAGCATTCCCGACTCTTACATAGTAACAGGCGAGCTAATCCGCAGCGTTAGCGAACGTCTTGGCATTCGGGTAGTGGATGACCCGAAGCTGTTCAGTAACTTGTTTAATCACTTATCAAGCAAGTTGACCAAATATCAATGCGGTGTCGTGGAGCCCAACCTGCTACTGCAAGAAATTGTGAGCGCATACAGGCATATGTTCACCACTGTGAAAATGTGCTGCACCGATGTACTCGGCAAGTACAACGTTCGTTTAAGCGATGCGGACATTGCTTTTATTGCCCTTCATTTTCAGACCGCGTATGAATGTCAGCGGGAAATGAAGCAGGTTCCCGCCCTCGTCGTGTGCGGAACCGGACGGGGAACGTCAGAATATTTAAAAACGGTTCTCTCCCATCATGTGAAGCGGTTGTTTATTGTGACGTGCTGCTCCGTGTTGGAATGGAGTAAGGTGTTGCCGACAGTTGATGCTGACATCATTATTAGTATTTTCCCGTTAGAGTCTAATGGAGACCCGATTCCTCCGGTTGTGACGGTTAATCCGATTCCGAGCGAACAGGACTTTCAAGCGATTATGGAAGCGGTGCAACAGGTGGAGGAGCGCAAGTTTGGCCATTCGTTTCAACAGCAGGCCATTTCGTTGCCGCCAAATGCGATGATTTCTAATTCTACGGCCAGCTTGGATGGTTACGGGCATCACGTCGGTTGGATGATGCAGTCGGTTATCGTCCGTGGCTATGAGCTCAATCAAAAAATTAACACCCGTCTTGGTGCACAGCTAAGTCAAGAAAGGGCGCAAGGATTAGCCCTTCATATCATGTTATTTATGTCGCGAGTTGCGCTGCGCTCACAATTTGACCGAAGTGAACGCCACACGTCTGTTGATCCAAGGTCAACATCAATTCGCGGCGAATTGGAGCACATTTTTCAAGAGGAAGAATTAACAGTGACCGAAGGGGAAATGCAAGCGATGTTACATTACTTCGTCTAAGCTGGCATCGTTAAGATGACGAATTGATGGGGGTAAGATAAGTCTTGTTGAAAGCGATTGCAAAAAGGAGGGGGGCGTTCGCATGCAAACCAATTTATACAGCATCAATGAAGTCATGGCAGGGCTAGGCGAGCATTTGGCTGTGGAACCAGCTGAAGCGGCTGAAGTAAGTACGTTAATGGCACACTTGCAGCCGTTGGCAGAGCAGACGCAGCTCCATATTCCACAGGATCGAGCGGTTATGATTGCGGCGCATTTGGTAGCGTTTGTTAGAAGAGTGGCGCGTAATGAATGGCTCCCGACGCTGGATGAAGGGATGTTGGAAGCGATCGATGTACAATGTGTGCAGTTGAGTCGAGAGCTGCTTGAGCAGTATCCGCGTATGGGCGCAAGGCTGCTGGATGATGCGGAAATCTTTTTTTTGGCCGTACATTTTGAGGCGATTATGCAGTTGAATGCTTAACGATAACATACTAAACGCTCAGATCTAAACGATTACATCTAAACCATTACATATAAAGAGGAGCGATCGTCATGGAAAATGAAAACAAAGTGAAAGTGGTCATCGGGGACCGTCTAGGTAAAGGGCAGAACGTGGCAAAAGGTGTAGAGGCAGCAGGGGGGATCGCAATCGTCATTCCAGGGCCAGGCGCAGATATGCGGCTTGGTGATGTGATGAATAAAGAAAATGCTGACTTTGGCATTTCGTTCTGCGGTAGCGGCGGTGCGGGTGCATTGCAAGCAGCGAACAAATACAAATGGCCAGTCGAGTTTGGCTTGCGTTCGATTGATTCGGGCATTACGGCGATTCGCGCAGGTAAAAAGGTAGTGGGCTTCGGATTTATGGATGTAGAAGAGCTGGGCCGTCGTTTGACGGAAGAATATATCAAATTGAATCGGGGGTAAGCCATGTATCGGGAAAAAGAACTCACGTTGGCTTTGACGGGCAAAGGGGATACGAAACTGAAAGCGTTTCAAAGTATTTTTTCGCAAGTGAAAACAACGGTAGCTAAACAAAATCCCGATGTGCTGCTACGCATTGAGCCGATGGATGTAGAAGTGGTGTCGGCAAAGGCGTTGTCGTACACGGAGCGCTTCTTAGGGTTCTTGTTTCCCCGCCGTCGTACGATTTATGAGCTGAGTGTGAAAGTTAAGGTGCAGCTACGGTATGTGAGCTTGTCCGACATCGAATTTGAAGCGCAAGAGGAGTCGTTGACTAAGGTGCAGCGCGTATTGCGAATGCGATAATAGACCTGTAGTAGACCGAAGTATGCGGATAGGCTGTACTTGAGAGTTTGAGAGCTTTCTTCGCTTGATAGGCTTATTAACGAAGGGGTGAAACGCAATATGACGTTCATTATTTTATTTAAATCCCTTATTATCGGCGCATTGGCTGGATTCGGCATCGGTGCTGGAGCCGCTCGCATGTTCCATGCCCCGAACGTGCAAGGCATGGGTGCATTTCGTACATTTGGCGAATTAAATGCATGTGAAGGAGATGCGGTCGCTCATTTTTCGTTCGGCTTAGGCTTCTTATTTAATGCTTGGGCTTCGGTTGTTGGTGCCGGAGCGTTAACACAAGATGTGGAGCATCGCATCATTCCGAATTGGGCAGCGGCAGTGTTGCTAGTCAAAAACCGCTCTGTAGAAGACACACTCCACAATCCTAAAAAAATGGCATTTGCCGGTGCCATTGTAGGGGCGGCGGTTGTCGGTTTGCTCAACTCGACGGCGGCATCTGTGCCTGAATCGCTGCAAGCGGTCGCTACTCAAGTGCTCGTCCCAGCGGCTAACTGGCTTATTAATCCGATTATGCCGATTGTGTTCTGGATGGCAGCCATGGATGCTGGACAGCGCACAGGCGTGTGGGCAACCGTCCTCGGTGGCCTGTCACACCTTGTAATGGGCAATGCTGTGCCAGGTATCGTCCTCGGTATTTTGATCGGAAAAGGAGTAGACGACGGCGGCTGGACGCGAATTACAAAATCGCTCGTCGGCGCAGTTGTCCTGTTGTTCTTGCTGAGTGGCTTCTTCCGTGGTTTCGATGTGAAGCTATTGCACAGTTTTTATGTGGAAATTCCGCACTGGCTCATCGATTTACATGCCTTTTTCGGTTCGGAGGTGAAGTGAGATGCAGGATAACGTGATGGAATTGAAAAAAAATTTTTGGTTCGCTGAGTGGTCATTTGTGTTGTTCGTAGCACTGACCTCTGCTGGCATATTTGCCGGTACACATATGTACTATGTGTATCAAGTAGGGGCATTTAACGATATTGCCGTTGTGGCCATGTTGAAATCAGGTATGGATGGCGGCGCATATGGTGCGGCAGCGGCGTTCGGTGCCAGCTTCTTATTTGCACGTATATTGGAGGGGCCATTGGTCGGTATTTTGGACATTGGTGGAGCTTTACAAACGGGACTCGGTATCGGGGTGCCCGCGATGTTGCTGGCAGCCGGCATTACGCTACCGATGGAGAACTTTGTCGTCGCCCTTATGACAGGGACTGCGCTTGGTGCGGCTGTGGGCGGTATCATTATCGGTATTCGTAAGTTTACGATTAATGCAGCGAATTCGACGTTCGGTGCGGACGTCATGATGGGAGCGGGCAACGCGGCAGGGCGCTACCTTGGCCCACTCATTATGATTTCGGCTGCGACGGCTTCGATTCCGGCAGGAATTGGCGCGACGATTGGAGCGGCGCTCTTCTATGCATATAAGAAACCGATTGCCGGTGGAGCGATTTTAGGAGCGATGTTGGCCGGTTATTTCTTCCCGATTACAGGATGATGGTCACGAGTGGTACATAAGTGAGCAAAGCATAGAAATGTTCAAAAAGCAGTCCGGCAGCTTGAATGAGGTCAGTGCTACATGTACTGACGTCAGTGAGCTACCGGACTGCTTTATATGATTTGCAGAGATATAGAACTAAACTTTGAATAAGGCTCGTTATTTCGCTTTGACTTTAATGAAAGAAACGTCGTCGTATTTAGCCGATTCGTCGGCTAACAATCGCAGTTGTTTGCCTTTTAAATAGTGATCAAAGAAATCGAGCGCATAGTCTTGAATGACTTGATGCGTCTGCTGCACATGCTTCACGTCATGAGCATCGGGATGATCAAAACTACCATGCCAGCTGAACTGTGGTGCAGCTAGTGGAATATCGCTAAAGCTCATATGCGATGATTGCTCAAGCAGAAGGGAGTGATGCTTACTGTCGATTACTCGTTCGGAGCGAATGAGTATCGCCTCCGCAAAATGTTCTGCTTCAGCGTGTGGAATCCCCATTTGCTCCATCTGACTAATCCATTTCGGCAAGTTATCCCGCAACACGTCTTTCGTATACATATACAAGAAAGGCTGTTCAATGCCGGCATCTGGAATCGGATGGCCAAAGAAGCCACCGTCCATATTAAGTCCCGCTTTCAAACGAGTATCTTGCAGCAATGCCTGAGCGGCAGTCGCGCCTCCGAAAGAGTGACCGAGTATACCGATTCGATTCATATCCATACGTTCGAACACCGGGTTCGCTGAACAGCCAGATAACTGCTCGATTTGATCCAAGATGAATTGGACGTCCTTAACCCACACTTCGACGTTTAATTGATCCATGTACGGAATGTTCGTTAATTCAGGTTTCACCATGCGAGCAACCCTGCCATGAGGGAATAAGGTGAACGCCGCACTGTAAGTGTGATTAATGCTTACGACGATGTACCCTTCACTTGCGAGCTGCTCAGTCAAAAACGTATACGAATTCATCGTTGCCCCAAAGCCGTGTGAGAATATAAGGACAGGATACTGTTGTCCCTCCGTCGCGATCGGGGCTCCTGGGATAGAGTTGGTCTGAACTTCAGCCAGTTTGGTTAATATAGCTGCTGGCAAGCCGATATAGTCTGCATACGATTCCGCGAACAGTTCAGGATGGTCGGAATAGACTTGCCGTTCAAGAGAAACGTTATCGTGTGTAGGGTACCACACTTGCACCATGAGTTCCCGATTATCAGCGGAGTCTTCTGAAAAAGTGTCCGCACGCAAAGTATCGATCCAATAGTACGTTTCGGTTCCTACCTGATACGCACCAGTCGGCTCTTTGAGCGTAATATCCGGCAGCTCGCTTGGCGCAGGAGGTTCCGCGTCCAGCGTGCGAAATGAATACTCCTTAGGCGGTTCCACCCCTAGCAGATGTTTGACGAAATAATCCCATTTGCGGCGCACAAAATATGGACTTGATGTAATATTGTGGCCCACATTGGGCAAAATCAACAGATCGAAATCTTTGTTCGCTTTAATGAGCGCATCCGCGAGCCTTAACGTATGCGCGGCGTATACGTTGTTGTCAATATCCCCGTGCGCAAGCAGCAGCTTGCCTTTCAAGCTGGCAGCTAAGCGAGTGTTATCTTGATCCGCATAACGATCAGGGTATTGAGGGTCAACCATGCCTTGGAAGTGTTCGCCCCAAATCCATGTATACATTAACTGTTCATGATTTCCTGCTCCTGATACTGCTACTTTGTATATGTCAGGATATTTTAAAATTGCTCGCGCAGCAGCGTAGCCGCCTCCAGAGTATCCCCATATGCCTACTCGTTCGGTATCTATGTAAGGGAACTGTTGCGCTAACTGCTTGACAGCATGAGCATGATCGATTAGACCTGCCGCGCCTCCTAAATTGCCAGCACTATAATCATGGAACGCTCGTGAGCGGAATGGCGTTCCTCTACCATCCATAATAATCGTGACAAAGCCTAATTGAGCAAAGGCTTGCAGTCCTCCAATACGTGCATCCCCCATAATAAAAGATTTAGGGGTTACGGCTATTTGTGGGCCGCCATAGCAACAGTCGATAAGCGGATATTTTCGTGCTGGATCAAACTCAGCAGGACGCACAATAATTCCGTACAAATCGGTTTCACCATCGTGAGCTTTGACCGTAAATCGTTCGGGGAGCTGATATCCTAGCTCCATTAGTGGCAAAATATCCGCCTGTTCTAATTCGCGGACAACGCTTCCATCTGCCTCGCATAGTACGCTAATGGGCGGCAAGTCAACACGAGAATACGTATCCACAAAATATTTCAAGTCAGGTGCAAACACAATTGTATGATTGGCATCTTCTGGTGTAAGCAGGGACAAATCGGTACCATCCAAACGTACTCGATATACATGTTGAAAATAAGGATCGCGTTTGAGCTCACGCCCACTAGCTGTGAAATAGACCCAACCGCTGTCCTCGTCGACAGCTACTAAGCGACGTACATTCCATTTGCCAGCAGTCAAAGATCGTATAATTTGGCCTGTATTTGCATGGATGACATAGAGATGAGCCCAGCCATCACGTTCCGAATGGCAAATAAAAGTGTTGTCTTGCAGCAGACGGAAATTGAGTGGTAATAGCTCGGAAGATGGTTGAGAGATATTTAGATTGCCATAAGGATATAGATGGAAGAACAAAAACGTATCACTTTGTTCCTCTATCACAGGATGTGTGGCTCCTGTATTGGAGTCTACTAGTATAAGTCGTGCTGACTTATGATCACGTGAAATATGAATATAGTAAGCTTGCGTGCTATCTGCCGACCACCCTGCTAGTGGCAGATCAGGACTGCATATGGTCCTTCCTTGAGCTGGGATAGGATCTGTCTGAATTTTAACCGTATCTTGGGATTGTATGTGACAAATAAATAACTCTTCAAGCGGAATATGTGTATCTCCTGGCATCGCATACCGTGCGGAATGTAGCACGGGACGAACTTCCTGTTTGTTAAAAGGGACGGATTGAACAAGATGTGTTTCTCGAACAGCTCGCTGATCAAGTCGTACGGTGAGCAATTTGGTTGAATCAGGTGACCAAATGACGTTCGGCGGTGAGGAACTTTTGTGTGATTCGTTCGTGATCGTTTTCATTGGATCTGTCTCGCCCGCATAATCATAATGCTGTTCACCGTTGAATGTGAGCTGTCTAATTTCTCCTGTTAACAGGTGGCGAACAAATAAATTGAACTGTTCCGTAAAAGCGGCCCACTGACCATCTGGAGATAACAGCTCGTTGCGAGCTGGACGTGGGACGGAGTCCATGCGGATACATATATAGTTGAGCAAACTACATTCCCAGCGTACTTGGTCAGCATCAAATTGAATACTTTGGTCTTCATCGTGAATAGTTAAATACGTTATGGGCAAATGATTTGCGTCGATTGGTTTGTTCAGAACGGTACTTAAAGCTGATGCTAAACGTTGATGATCAAAAGCAGGCTTAACCGTGTTAAGAGAGGGATTGACGACGACAAACTCGGAGCCTTTTCCCGTGCCAAGTCGAAAATCGCGTTTATACCAAAATTGATTGCTTTGTCCAATCCAGTTCGGAATAACACGGCTGTTCTCAACGTAATCCGTCCATGTGGAGAAAAACATTTTTTCGGCTCGTGCGTAATGCTCACCTGTTAATTCGTTGGCCATCTGTATGATCACTCCTTAATTGGGTTTCAATATAAGATAAACACATCATAAGTATGTAATATGAACGGAGTATGAACCTGTGGTACATGGTTAGGTGTCATACAAGCACAAAAGTAGGCAGTAATATCGTAATAAGGATGTATGCCACAATGGTTAATGTCAGCATAAGTAGCTTCCAGCCTGACACGGTATGGATACGTCTATGGCTACGCGGATTGTAATGCCGTTTAACGGAAATGCCGATCACGAGCAGCGGAGCTGCATAAGTGGGCAGCATTTCCCAGCGGATGCCTTCGATTACCATTTGCAGTGCAGTTAATAGAAGGGCAATGCTGACAGATCCTTTTATAAATGGACGATTGCTTGTTCCTCCGATGACGACTAAGGCGACCAGTAGTATGTTGTACACAGCAAGCACCGTTTCTAAATTTCGCATGTATATGGCCCCCATAAACCAAGTCTCGTGCCAAGTATACACATGAAAAATGAACGCATGATGAACGCATGGATTGGAAAATAACACAAGTTTGAGTTACAATATTTTCTATATCATAGGAGGGATGCTGCACGTGGACATTCGAGAGATTCCGTTCAATATGAACTTTGAATTTGACCATCAATTAAGAGAGTTGCCTGTCGATTTGGATGCTATGAAACGAGGGATTGCCTTTCTTAAACTACAATTCGAGCTTGTCGCAGATGGGAAAACGGCCGGGTTGATCGGTGTCTATTCCCGCATCGTACGAGATTTAGAGGATGCTGAGTATTATTTGCGCATGGCGGTGCAGTTTCATGAGCAGGCAGGCAACGATTCTGGAATCGTAGCGAATCAGATTAGACTGGCCAATGCTCTACACTGGGCCGATCAATTCGATGAGGCGGATCAATTACTCTTACAAACGTTGGACAAAGTACAGCAAGAGGAGTCTTTACAGGGCTATGAGGATTTTGTGTGTCAGCATTTAGGGAAAAGTAAGTTCGATCAACGTAAATATAGCGAAGCTTTAACGTGGTTCGAACAGGCGTTAGCCATTCGTCGGCAAAAAGGAAACGATGAACTGATACAATCTTCCGAAAATAGCATTCGGGTGACACGTTTGAAATATATTACAGAATGAGGGCGATGTGAGCCAATTGCCAAACGGTAATCTGACATTGAAGATGGAAGCGGTCGTTGCGCAGCAATATAACATTGTAACAGGTGATTTACAATTGCTAGGCGGATATTATAAGCAAGTTTACGAGACTTCAGATGCTTGCTTTGTTGTGAAAGGGTATAACGAAGAACGCGACAATCGGCAGCAAGTCGAGTCTGAAATGGACTGGGTCGCTTATTTACACGACCATGATTGTTGTGTGGCATCGCCCCTCCGTTCTGCTTCAGGGCAATGGACGGCTTCGCTGGATGCGGAAACATTTATTACGGTCAGTACGAAATGGAACGGAACAGCAATTGACTCAACGGAACAAGCGATTTGGAACGACCAGCTGTTTAAAAAATGGGGCAAAACGATGGGGAGCTTGCATCGGTTAGCTGGAAGTTATCAGGCGAAACAACCAGCTTCAATCCGGGATTGGAGCGAGGAGCCTGTCATTGGATTGGCAGGGAGCAACGATCATGGATCTAATAAAGTAGCTGGAAAATGGGCAGAAGCGGTAGCCGAATTGCAAGCATGGCCAAAGGATCGCTCCCAGTTTGGACTCATTCATCACGATATGCATCATGGAAATATACTAGTGGACGGAGAGCAGCTTGCGGTACTTGATTTTGGTGATTTGATTTATCATTGGTTTGCATATGATGTAGCAATTGCGGTGCACGCTGCCGCGGTTACGGTAGATGCATCACCATTTGGAGCTAGAACGCAATTTGCACGCCGCTTTTTGGGCGCTTTTTTGGAAGGATACGAGCAGGAGCATCCATTTTCGGCTGAGCAAAGGGCGCAGCTTCCTTTTTTGCTATGGTATCGCCAGCTTTATTCTTATATGTATCATACGACACATCGCTCGATGGACGGCTGGAGTGAGCAAGAACGTCACCTTTTACATGTCATGAAAGAGCGGATTGAACAGGGTGTAAGAGCGGTGGAATTGTAATCTTCGTTGACAATCAGTAGACATATGATAAAATTACATAAATTCATATCGAAATTATCGGATTTATAATAAAATATCCGACTAGCAAGCTACAGGTCTCCCTGCACGGTGCGTATACAACCATCGCTCATGTGAGGCCTTTTATACAACATCAGAGGGGGATGGGTATGTCAAGATTGTTGGAGCATGGAATTGATTCGTCTGAATGGGAAGCGATAAAAGCACAAGTTATTGCATGGAGAAGGTATTTGCATCAGCATCCAGAGCTGAGCTTTCACGAGGTGGAGACGGCGCAATTCGTTGAAGATACGTTGCGGACATTTGGTAATCTTGACGTATATCGTCCTACCGCAACGAGTGTCGTTGCACGGCTAGTTGGGCCATTTCCCGGAAAAGTGCTGGCCATGCGTGCCGATATGGATGCACTGCCGATTCAGGAGGAAAATGAGTTTGAATTTACGTCTACACGGCCTGGTGTGATGCATGCTTGCGGTCATGACGGCCATACGGCTGTACTGCTGGGCGTTGCCCAGATCTTGTCGAAGTGGCAGCATCGTCTGCATGGCGAAGTGCGCTTTTTGTTCCAGCATGCGGAGGAGCTTGCACCTGGCGGAGCGCAAGAAATGGTGGATGCCGGTGTTATGGACGGTGTGGACTGGGTCGTTGGTGCGCACTTGGCAGCATTGATGGAAACAGGCAAGATCGGCATCGTATACGGAGCGATGCAAGCTTCACCAGACGGATTTAACATCACGGTGAAAGGCAAGGGCGGGCACGCTGCGGCGCCACATCAAACGATAGATCCGATTGCGATCGGGGCGCAAATCGTTACGAATTTGCAGCATATTGTGTCCCGCAGTACGGATCCGCTCGATCGGATCGTTGTGTCCGTCACGCAGTTTCATGCGGGTACGACGCACAATGTGATTCCAAGTACCGCGGAGCTTACGGGAACGGTGCGCACGTTTAATCCGGAGCTGCGCCAAGCGATGCCGGAGAAATTCCATCGGTTGCTGCGCGGCATAACGGAGGCGCATGGAGCGGAATACGAACTACGCTACTCCTTCGGATATCGACCTGTCATTAACAATGATGAGACGACGAAAATCGTTGAAGATGCAGCTATCGAGCTGTTCGGCAGCGAACAGGTCATTCGCCATAATCCGTCGATGGGTGCGGAGGATTTCTCGGCATTTTTGGAGCGTGCACCGGGAACGTTCTTTAATATCGGCGCAGGGAACAAAGAGCAGGGCATTATTTACCCGCATCATCATCCACGATTTACGATTGACGAGGATTCACTAGGCAATGGTGTGAGGCTGTTTATTCATATAGCGGATAAGTTTCTCCGCTGGTCGTAATGGAGGCTGCGAATGACAAATGAGGAGCAAGTCGAACTTGAAGGGGACCGTTTTCCAGGACGCACGTACGCTGAAGTGGTGCTGGCTCCAGCATACGTACAGGCGCAAGCAGAGCTGCTAGAGCCCATGATGGCAATCAATCGGGCGCAGCTTGTGATGCTGCACGAGCAGCGGCTTATTACGGAAGCTGACGCTCGTTGTATCGCGCGTGGGTTGATGTTGCTTGATACGCAAAGCTTGCGCAAGGAGCCTTATACGGGACAGTTTGAGGATTTGTTCTTTCATGTTGAGCATGCGTTGTCTGAGTTCGTAGGGGACGCTGCGTACCATTTACATATTGGACGCAGCCGCAACGATATGGGCATTGCGATGTACCGGATGGTGCTGCGGGAAAAGGTGACTTCGACGCTGCGCGCGGCACTGTTCGTACAGCGTCGGCTTATTGATTTTGCCAAGCAGCACACGGACACGATCATGCTGGGGTATACACATACCCAGCAAGCTCAGCCTACGACGATGGCGCATTATGTGGCAGCGGTTATCGACTCGCTGGAGCGCGATATCGTGCGGCTGCGTGCAGCGTTTGCGAATTGTAATCGCAGCAGCATGGGCGCTGCGGCCTTGACGACTTCCGGCTTTGCGCTCAACCGAGAGCGCATGGCCGAGCTGCTTGGCTTTGATGGCATCATCGAGAATGCGTATGATGCCGTCAGCGGAGCAGATTATGTCGGCGAGGTGGCGACTGCTGTCCAGTTGGCTGCGCTGAATTTGGGCAGATTCGTGCAGGAGCTGCTGCTCTGGTGCACGCAGGAGTTCGCGGCCATTCGCGTCGCGGACCCTTATGTCCAAGTGAGCTCGATTATGCCGCAGAAGCGTAATCCGGTATCGATTGAGCATATGCGATCCTTGTTGTCGCGCTGCGCAGGCAACGCGCAAACGGTGCTGACGATGCTGCACAATACCCCGTTTGGCGACATCGTGGATACCGAAGATGATATGCAACCCTATGCATGGAAATGTTTAAGCACGTTGGAGCAGGTGTATCGGTTGCTCGGTTGGGTTGTGTCTTCGCTTACCGTGAACCGTGAGAAATTGCTTGCAAGAGCGGAGAGTAGCTTTGCAACTGTTACGGAGCTTGCAGATACGATTGTGCGCAAGGAGGGGCTGTCTTTCCGCACGGCGCATACGATTGTTAGCCGTGTTGTGCAGCAGGCCGCACGTAGTGACGGGCATGCGCCACAGGGTGCGAATAGCGGCGAGCATGTCGACGGACAAGTGCAGCATATTACGATTCGCTTGCTCAACGAAGCGGCGCAAGATCTGATTGGCCGCCCGCTGGCGCTAAGCGAGGCTGAGGTAATCGAAGCGTTGCAGCCCGCGCGTTTTATTGCCGTGCGCGCGCTGATTGGTGGGCCGAACAAGGATGAAATGACGCGCGCGCTGGCAGAGCAGACAACACGGCTCGCTAATTCGGAACGATGGCTTAATGAAACACAGAACCAATTCGTTCAAGCTCTGGAAGCCGGGCGACAGCTTGTTGGAAAATGGGCGGAATAATTGCACGTTGTTGTTACTCCATAGCGAGAGTAAGAATAGAGTAGAAGCATACCTATTAGGGGGCACAGCTAGAACTTACGTGCGCAAGTTGATGCCCATCTTTTTCAAAAAAAGGGATTTACAGCAGTGTTGCTACGATGCTATAATGCCTCTAATCATTAAAATCGACTAAAAACATCGGAATAATTGTTGAAACCATTTTCGACATGCAGCTAGAGATGCGGACCTTCTTCCCCTAAAGAATAACCCGCATCTCTTTTTTTATTCAGACAGCAGGAGGGGAGTGCGAAATGTTTTCAACGGATTTTCAGGTGTTTGATATTCATGCCCATTTGCCGTATAAACAGCTTTTTTTGATGAGACATGAAACGATTACACAAGCCAATGCGGAACGCGCCGAACGAATGCGGCTGACGTGGAATTTTCCGCATCAGGAGGTTGATGAAGAAGCGACGAAGCGCCCTATAATTGAGCGGTGGGCGGACGAGTTGGAGCGCCATGGCATCGGAGGGTTGAACTTTTTAACGGCATATGGAAATGATGATTTGGCTCAACAAATAAGCAAATATCCGTCCAAGTTTACGGGCTTTGCTCATCATGATATCGAACAGCCTGACGCCGCGGTAGAGCTGCAAAGGGCGATAGATGTCCTCGGGTTAAAAGGGTATAAGCTGTTCGGCCCGCTTATACAGCGGCCGCTGCATGACCCATCTTTGAAAGCGGTGTGGCGTGTGTTGGCGGAGCGCCGTCTGCCTGTCTTGATCCATTTTGGCTTATTAGGCCACACAGGTGGCATTGTGCAACATTTGAACATAAACCCGTTGTCTATTTTTAATGTGGCACGTGAATACCCCGAAATTCCCATCATCATTCCGCATTTTGGTGCAGGCTACTTTCAAGAGCTACTGCATTTATGCTGGAGCTGCCCCAACATTTATATTGACACTTCTGGCTCCAATCAATGGATGCGCTGGACACCTTACGAGCTTACGTTAGAAATGCTATTTCGCAAAAGCGCCGAACTAATCGGCCCAGAGCGCATTTTGTTTGGTACGGATTCAAGTGGTTTTCCACGCGGTTTTGTGCATCGTTATTTGCAAGAGCAAGTGCGTGTATGTCGGGAACTGCGGTTTAGCGAGCATCAAATTGAACTCATTTTCGGAAATAATGCGCGTAGATTGCTTGGGTTGAATGGACAGCTGATTGGACAGGAGAAGTAGATTTTTGAGGTGAAAAAGGGGGGCTTAGCAATGAAAAAAATATTGTGCAAAACGGAGGATGTGCCTACAAAGTTCGTGAAATTTGTCTGGGTTGCATGGTTGTCCGTGCTTCTCATCGTACTTACCGTACTCGGCGGATGCTCAGGTAGCGGAACGGGAGGCGGAGTAGGAGTAGGCGGTTCAAAGGGTGCCGGAGACGCTGGAGGTTTGGCAGCGAACGGCAAACCGAAAGTAACGATCGACTATTGGCAGTATCAGTTTCCGGCTAAGGTCGAGCTGATGAACAAGCTGATTGCGCAGTTTCAAGCGCGACATCCGCATATAACAGTGAAGCAAACGAATTTTCCGTACGATCAATTTAACGAAAAGGTTGCTGCACTTATTCCTGCTGGCAAAGGCCCCGATATGATCAATTTGTATTACGGCTGGCTGCCTAAATATGTGGCTTCAGGCTATTTACAGCCGCTTCCAGCACAGTCTTTTTCGGTAGAGCAGGTGGAAAAAGAGTTCTTTCCGTTCGTATCTTCAGCGAAGCTGAACGGGAACTATTATGCGCTTCCTACGGCTGTGCGCACATTGGCGTTATTTTATAACACGGATCTGTTTAAGCAAGCGAAGCTTGATCCGAAGCAGCCGCCAGCGACTTGGGCTGAACTGGTCGATACCGCTAAAAAATTGACCGTTAAGGATACCAATGGTCAATTCGTCATTGAAGGCTTTGCGTGGCAGCCTAATGCGCAGCTGCATCATTGGTATCGCGATGCGCTCGTGCATCAGGCAGGCGGGCAAGATATTAGCGATGATAGACGGCGTGTGTTGTGGGGAGAAACGGAAGCGGGATTGGAAGCTTTTAAATATTTGCTAGATTTCGCAATCGTACACAAAGTCGGTATCAACAATTTTTATACGGATGATATTACCGCATTTAAGACTGGACACGCGGCGATGAATATCGGCGGATCGTTCCATTTGGCGGCTTTGCGTAAAGACGCGCCGAACTTGAAGTTTGCGATTGCTCCCGTGCCTGCTTATAAGGAGAAAGCGACGCAGGCTTCTTTTTGGGCGAACGCGATTACGAAAAATGCGCAAGGGGCTGAGTTGGAGGCCGCGGCGCTGTTTTTGGAATTTTTGACGAGCAAGGACGTACAGGAGCAGTGGGTGGAAAAAGTCGGGGAGTTACCGGCTAAGAAGGATGTTGCCTTGCAGCAAAAATATGTACAGGATGAAATACTTGGCCCGTTTATTCAGCAGCTTTCTTATGCGAATGCCCACTTTTTTGTAGATGAAAAATTGGAGCGAGACTATTTTATTGAAGCGGTTGATCTCGTGCTGTTAAAGGGTGTTCCCTATGAGGAAGCGTTCAAGCAGTTAGTGGAGAAGACGCAAAAATTGTACGACGATTATTGGGCGAAGCAGGATAAGAAGAAATAGTGTGCGAGCGAAAGTTTCCCGCCTCTTGATAGTAGGAGGAAAGGATGGAACGAGATGAATCCATGGTTTAGCGTGAAAAAGCAAAAATACGTGTTTATTTACAGCTGTTTGCTCATCCCGCTATTGTTTTTTGCAGCGATTCGGCTGTTGCCGATGTTATATTCCTTTTATGTGGGCTTCCATGAGTGGGATTTGTTATCGTCAGAGCAGACACTGGTCGGAATGGACAATTATACTGCGTTGTTCAAGGATGATGTGTTTGTACAATCGCTAAGCAATACAGCGGTATATGTGTTGGTCGGCGTACCTGGGCAAATGGCGCTTGGGCTGACTATAGCGCTGCTGCTACATCGAATTATTCGTTGGCGGACTTTGTTCCGCACGATCTATTTTATCCCGTTTGTAACGAGCGTCGTCGCGGTCAGTTGGGTGTTTCGCTGGATGCTGATGCCGAATGGCATCGTTAACCATATGCTCATCAGCATCGGTGTAGATCCGCAGCTGCTCCTCGGTTCACCGACGCAGGCGATTTATCTCGTCATCGCGGCTATGATTTGGCAGGGCATCGGGTTTCAGATGCTCATTTTTTTAACCGGATTGCAGCAGATTCCGCGGATGTATGTCGATGCTGCGTCCATAGACGGCGCGAATGCATGGCAGCGGTTTGTCCATATTTCACTGCCGTTATTACGGCCGGTGCTCGTATTTTCGGTCATTATTGGCAGCATCGACTATTTGCAGTCGTTCACACAAGTCATGAATATGACGACGGGCGGGCCACTCAATTCAACGATCTCGGTCGTGCTGTACATTTACGAGCTTGCTTTCAAACAGTTTAATTTGGGGCTGGCGTCAGCAGCAACGGTCATTTTATTCGGTTTTATTTTGCTGCTGTCATTGCTACAACTGAAACTCTTAAATCGCAAAATGGACTACTAAAGCGGAGGGGGCACTTTGCGATGGTAAAATACGCTGCGCGTGGTGATCGTTCGATAGTTGAAGAGACGCGTCCAGTTGCGGTAATTGGCTCACGGATACTGACGTGGCTGAACTATGTGATGTTAACAGGCGGCGCAGTGGTCATGTTGTTTCCTTTTGTGTGGATGATCGCGACTTCTCTTAAGTATACAGAGGATACGTTTACGTTACAGCTGATTCCGAGCCGCGTTACATGGCAGCACTATGTGGATTTATTCGGCAGTACCGCATTTGGCAATTGGGCGCTAAACAGCTTTATTGTGGCGGCAATTACAACGGTGAGTGTGAGCTTTTTTGGAACGTTGGTCGGTTATATTTTGGCAAAATTTACGTTTGCGGGTAAGGCCTTTATTTTTACTGTCATCTTAAGCACATTAATGATTCCGACGGAAATGCTTATTATCCCGTGGTACTTCATGTCTGCACAGCTTGGTTGGGTAGATTCGTACTGGGGAGTCTTATTTCCAGGCGTCATTTCGGCATTTGGCATTTTTATGATGAAACAATTTATGGATTCGGTTCCACAAGATTTATTGGATGCGGCACGGATAGATGGGATGGGGGAATGGGGTATTTTTCAACGTGTGGTGCTGCCATTAGTACGGCCCGCGATTGCTACGTTGTGCATTTTAACGTTTCTCGGTAACTGGAACAGTTTTATTTGGCCGCTCATCATTATTCAGTCCCCCGAATTGCTGACGATTCCGGTAGGGCTTGCTTTTTTATCAAGTGAGCTAAAAGATAGTAGCAGTTGGGTGTTGATTATGACGGGTGCTGCTGTGTCGGTGCTGCCGTTAATTGCGGTGTTTCTCGTGTTCCAAAAGCAAATTGTGCGTGGCATTGCGATGACGGGGATGAAGTGAGACAGTCACCCTTAAACCTTCATCGTAGCATTGATTCTTATGGCACCCGCCGCTAACGAGCCTCACAGAGCTTATTTCGCCCATATTCATCGATGTTGATTTCTAACGGTTATCAGAAAGCTTATTTGACATATTGGATGCAATTTCAGCTAATTTCATTAGAATAAGCGCTACCTGAACCGTTACAGTTTAAAATTGCGTCTATCTCTAGGAATAACGACGATTGTGACCGTTAGAGGTAAAAGATAAGCGATAAGGTGCACTCCATAGCCAAAGTACGATTGCCATGCATCGGTGTCAGGTGCGCTCCACTCTACAAAACCATTGATCTCTCTTGGATACTCCTTTTGTTTGCTTCGGGCATATAGCGTTACTATTAGCTTCTATGATTTACATACAAGGTCGGATGACATACATAAATGCTGGCACGATTTCGACGCGCAGCATGAGAAAACAGTGTACGTTCTGCGCCATTGAATACTAGATTGAGGGAGTGGTAAAGTCCATAAAAAAATCTAGGGCCATGTATGTTGTAACAGAGAGAAATACTCCTTAAATCAATACTTCCGTACAGGCACAAATAGGCCGATGCCCACATACAATGTATCACAGTGCGCAGCAAGGACGTCGTGATACATCAGGAGGTGGCATGGCATGACCGGATTGTTCGCGGCGATTGCCTTGTTCATCAAGCAATTGTCGCTCCTAGTGTCTTATGTGAAGAACAACGCTTTTCCACAACCATTGGCCGAAGAAGATGAAATGAAACATCTGCTTCTTATGGCGGAGGGCAATGACCAGTCGCGCAATACGCTCATCGAACATAATCTCCGACTGGTGGCACACATCGTTAAGAAGTTTGACAACACCGGAGAAGGTCTGGAAGACCTCATCTCCATCGGCACGATCGGCTTAATTAAAGCGATCGAGAGCTTTCAGCCGAACAAAGGCACGAAGCTTGCCACTTTTGCTGCTCGTTGTATTGAGAATGAAATTTTGATGCATCTCCGATCATTGAAGAAGACGCGCAAAGATGTATCGCTTCATGACCCAATCGGGACGGACAAAGAAGGGAATGAAATTACGTTAATTGATATTCTTGGGACCGAAGGCGATGAAGTCGTTGATAAGGTGCAGCTCAAAATTGAAAAGAGTAAAATTTATCGCAACTTAGATATATTGGACGAACGCGAGCAGGAGGTCATTCGCGGACGTTTTGGATTGGACGGAAGCGGGGAGGAGCGAACACAGCGCGAAATCGCGCGTGAACTCGGCATTTCCCGCAGCTATGTCTCTCGGATAGAGAAGCGAGCCTTAATGAAGCTGTATCACGAATTTTACAAAAATAAAGGACATATTTAAACGTCAATTATGCGAAATTGCATGTTGCAATTGACGCTAGAGCCGGTGGGGATCATTTTGATCTCTCACCGGCTTGTCCTTTGTTCAGATAGAAAAATGTGACATATCCTTTCACCAGAAACGGTTCTCATAATTCCGACAATATCAACAGATACTGTTAACGAATGAGTCCAGCCAATCGCTATGGCTGAGGAGGTGTGCACATGGCGTCATCCGCCAAATCTAACTCAAAATCTAAAAATAAATCGAATACAAAGCAGTCGAAGCAAAAATTACAATCCCAAGCGCAATCCCAAGCGCAGTCGCAATCTGGAACGAAGTCTGGTTCACAATCGCAATCCGGACAACAACCGCAGACGCCGTCATGGCAGACCGGTAAGCTGACGATGTCCGAGCAAGAATACAAACAGTTGGCACAAAAGAAAGAGCCTCCGCGTTCTGTATTCACGAACTGTTGGCGAGCTTTTCTTGTTGGGGGCACCATTTGTTTGATCGGACAAGGCATCCAACAACTGTTTATCACCTACTTCAAAATGAATAAAGAACAAGCTGGAAACCCGACCGTGGTCGTCCTCGTTTTGTTGTCCGTTATTTTGACCTCTTGTGGGGTGTACGACAAAATCGCACAATGGGCAGGAGCAGGTTCGGCTGTCCCTGTAACGGGTTTTGCTAACTCGATGTGTTCGGCGGCTTTAGAGCATCGCAGCGAAGGATTAGTACTCGGTGTAGGGGGCAATATGTTCAAGATGGCGGGTTCGGTCATCGTATTCGGAACGGTGGCAGCGTTTGTTGTCGCGATCGTCTATTTAATTTTTGGCATACCGATTAAGCATTAACGCAGCATGAAAGAAGCATGAAGTAAGCATGAACGAATTATGAACGATGACATTTAGGCCTATCGCATCTTCATGACAGCGCAGCATTTGCGCGACAAGCGACAACATAGGTAGGAGGCGCATTCATGCATGTAGGGAAGCAGACTTGGCGGTTCTCGAATAAGCCTGTCATTATTAGCACAGCGACTGTCGTTGGTCCCGATGAAGGCCAAGGGCCGCTGGCAGATGATTTTGATTTCGTGCACGATGACTTGGATATGCAGGAAAAAAGCTGGGAAAAAGCCGAACGCAAACTGCTGGAGCAGGCGACACAGCTCGCAGTGGTGAACGGCAACATTACGCAAGATGATCTCGACTATTTTGTCGGTGGCGACTTAATGAACCAAATCATTAGCAACTCCTTTGCAGCGCGTGCGCTCGGCGTGCCGTACATCGGTGTATTCGGGGCGTGCTCCACATCGATGCAGTCGCTCGCCATCGCCTCGTTGCTCGTAGATTCCGGTAACGCCAAACATGTAATGGCTGGGACGTGCAGCCATAACTGTACGGCGGAGAAGCAGTTTCGCTATCCGACCGAGTATGGATCCCAGAAGCCCCCAACGGCACAATTTACCGTTACAGGTGCTGGCGCGGCTATCGTGGCGAAGAATGGCCAAGGTCCGCGTGTAATTGCCGCAACGATCGGCAAAATCGTCGATCTGGGCATCAAAGACCCGTTTAATATGGGGGCAGCGATGGCTCCGGCGGCGGTTGATACGATCGTCACGCATTTGGCTGACCTCAATCGCAAGCCAGAAGATTACGATTTAATCGTCACTGGCGACTTAGCCAGCGTAGGATTCGGTATTGCCAACGACTTGTTTAAAAAAGCCGGCGTGCCGATGGACAAAGCGAATTATAACGATTGTGGGCTCATGATTTTTGATCTCGTTAAACAAGCTGTTCAGGCTGGTGGAAGTGGGTGCGGATGCTCCGCAGTCGTCACGTACGGGCATATTTTGAAAAAGATGAAAAAAGGTGAGCTGAAACGCGTACTTATCGCGGCAACAGGTGCTTTATTGTCCCCGCTTTCCTTTCAGCAGGGAGAAACGATTCCGTGTATTGCACATGCCGTCACGCTTGAAATGGAGGGGTAACCGATGATTTTTTTCTGGGCATTTGTTATTGGCGGTCTAATCTGCGTTATCGGTCAACTCATGTTTGACGTTGCGAAGCTGACACCTGCGCATACGATGACGATTCTCGTGGTGGCTGGTGCGATCATTGATGGTTTAGGATGGTACGAGCCGCTCATCAACTTTGCTGGCGCTGGTGCTACCGTGCCGATTACGAGTTTCGGCAACTCGCTCGTGCACGGCGCGATTAAAGATTTGCAGTCTGACGGCTGGATTGGTGCCGTAACTGGTATTTTTAAGACGACGAGCGCAGGTATTTCTGCGGCGATCGTATTTTCCTTTTTGGCGGCGCTGTTTATTAGACCGAAAGGGTAATGACGATCTCGTTGCTCGCTGTGGTTGTACAAGTAGATCACGCTCAAGGTGTCCAGCTATTACCGAGACTTCAACAAAGAATTCGACCAAGACTTCGACCAAGACTTCGACCAAGACTTCATCCAAGCCACGCGGAGGGAGTCTTGGTTTTTTACTTTTAATGTAAAATGAATCACGCGTGTACCTCCTACCTGTAATGGTGTAAAATGAGAAAATGTAAGCGCATATTTTGCCACTCATTTTGCACATCTATGTCCTAGGAGGTCGTTGAAATGCCATCCACATCTTCTGAATTACTTGGAGTCATGAAGCAAATGAAATCGGCCTTGGATCAATGCATCCTCGGAAAAACGAAAGAAATTGACCTGCTGCTTACTGCATTGCTGGCAGGGGGTCACGTCCTCATCGAAGATGTGCCTGGAACAGGCAAGACTCAACTCGTAAAATCACTCGCCCGCACAATGAACGGACTTTTTCGCAGAGTCCAATGCAACCCAGATATTTTGCCCACAGATATTACAGGCATGTTTGTGTTTCATCCCAAAGAACAGCAGTTTGTGTATCGATCTGGGCCGGTAATGACCAACATCCTACTCGTTGACGAAATTAATCGGGCCACGACGAAGACGCAATCCGCACTATTGGAAGCCATGGAAGAACATCATATAACCGTTGACGGAGAGACGTTCGATCTCCCGTCCCCATTTGTTCTGTTCGCAACCCAAAATCCGATCGAATTCGAGGGCACCTTTCCTCTCCCAGAAGCACAACTTGACCGCTTCATGCTCAAAATACATCTAGGATACCCCGACGAGCAATTAGAGCGTTTGATGCTAGCACGCCATGTCGAAGGCCAGCCTTCTGACCGCGTGCAGGCTGTTGCCAATATTACAACGATTAAGGACATGCAGGCGGAAGTGAAAGCTGTCCATATGGACGAAGCGATCGGCGGCTATATCGTTGACATCGTGCGTGCAACCCGCACGCATCCGCACGTTATCCTTGGCGCAAGCCCACGCGCATCTGTTGCGCTTATGCAGGCTGCAAAGGCCCGTGCTTGGCTGCAAGGACGAAACTATGTAACACCGGATGATGTGAAGGAGTTGGCTCCTTATGTGCTCGCGCACAGGCTGGCGTTAGCGATGGAAATGAAGATGGAGGGTGTATCGGCGACACAAGTTGTCATGCAATCCATTGAACGCGTGAAAGTGCCTGTACGCTTGGGGGTATAGCATGAAAGGGTTCGATTTGTTATGTCGCACACCCCAATTGTCTTCGCAAAAGAAGCTTATTATAGCGTTGGTCATTTATGTAGGTTGTCTGTTTTACTTTTTGTTTCAAGGTGGAAAAACTTCAGTTATGCTGCTCGCGATGTCCTCTTTATTAGGCATTTATTGGCTTGCAGTCTATTATGGTGGGATTCGTCGTGTACAAGGAAATCGAATAATAGGTGGACGCGCAAAAGGTCGGATACTTGCGCAGTCAAGTCTTGCAGTCGACGTTCGATTGCACGTTCCAGGCTGGCTGCCACTGCCTTATTTGATCGTACGTGATGAGCTGCGGCGATTCGATAAAATAGTGCACCAGCAGCATAGTGTAGTTGTGCTAGATGAAACACGGATAGCGAAAATGCAATACGTGCTGCCCCCATTGCAACGAGGCTACTACGAATTCGGAACGACTACATGCACGTCACGCGATTTGTTCGGACTGTTTGAGGCGCAGGGTAAGTGTGCACTGGGTCAACCCTTTTATGTGCAGCCCGTGACCGTCCCGATCCGATCATGGAATGTGACTAATAGCGGTCATGGTGGTAGTCGCATCAACCGAATCCATTATCGAAATGCAAGCGAATCTACGCAAATAAGTGGGACACGTGCATACATTCCCGGTGACCGCCTATCACGCATTCATTGGAATGCTACGGCAAAGACTGGCGAGCTAAAGTCAAAGCAATTTGAACAAGAGGCGTCCACACCGATCATGATCGTGCTAGACCGCACGGCAACGGCTTATCGCAGCGAAGAGGCATTTGAGCTAGCTGTGTCCGCTGTAGCGTCGATTGTCCAATTTGCAGTGCGGTTGAATCGGCCCGTAAGCATCATAGCTAGTGGGCAAGAGCTTACAGTTTGGGATAACGTTTCTATCCGTACAGAGTCTACTGCGTATAAACATTGGTTTGCGTCCGTACAGTCTGATCCGGTCACGTATAGCGGGGCGGTGGCTAATGAGCCCTTATGGCTCAATCAACTCTATCACATCATCGAACGGCAGCAAGGTACGGTCGTAGCGTGGATAAGCGGCAGCACTTCCTATACGAATACACACGCTTTGCAGAAACTGGCACGTTATAGCTGCGTCGGTAGCTATATTCATATTGACGGTGACCACGGTGTTCACAGTGAGCATTCCGCCGCATTTCAAGCAGAAATAATGAAATATCGTTATGGCTACATTCCGCTCAAGGAGCTTCGCCACTTGCCTTTATTGCTCGGGGGTGGGCGAAGATGAGTAGCAAGCTGCGCCTATTATTCCACACGAATTGGGATTTGCGAATCATTTGGACATGCCTGTATGTGATGCTTTGGCAATGGATCACGTTGTTCGAACCTTACTGGTACGAAGAAACGATCCAGATGTCGCGCTCCGTGCTAGGCGCGTTGTGGTGCGGTTCCATGTTGTTCCCTGTCCCGTCTCAGCTGCTTGGAAGAGTAGTGGTTGGCGTACCTTTAATGGGGTGGCTAACGTATGTAGAGCTAAAAGCATATGAGTTATGGCCTATGTTCTTCTATACCTCTAGTTGGCAATCCGCTTTTATTTCTAAAATAACGGCCTATCATCCTTACGTCTGGTTCTTGCTTGGGCTTTGGTTGTGCTGTGAAGTGTTGTTTTTGCTCATACAGGGGAGCGGGCGTCTCGTTGCCTTTTTATTGCTCCAAATTACAGTGTTCGGCATCTTGGACTCTTTTACGAATGTTATGTTGTGGGAGCAAGTGGCATGGTTAGTCGGTACGACGCTTATTGCCTTGATTGCGGTACACGTACGGACAATGACACAGCAGTTTCCGCACGTGAGGAGCCGCTCCGTTCGTTATCCGCTCCAAATGGGACTTAGCGCGCTGTTCCTTATTTCTCTCATTATATCGTTAGGGATAAGCGTTCCGACTTTCAAGCCGATTTTGACTGATCCATATACAGCTTGGACTGAAAAGGCCGAACAAACGACACAAACTGAATCGAACATGGATGGTTCAAATCCGAGCGAGATGGAAGGAGACGAGGGGTTAGTTATTCCTTCCTTATCAGGATACGGTGAGAACGATGGACAGCTTGGCGGCGCTTTTCAGTTGGATTATACACCAATAATGACCGTTTCAAGCGATGCACGTGGGTACTGGCGAGGTGAAACGAAAGACGTCTATACAGGCCTCGGTTGGATTGATGGAGGAGCGGGAAGTAACAATCTTTTTCAAAAGGGTCAAGTTCTTGATCATTTGCATGGCCCTTCTTCACAAGTGCCAACGAAAGTAATTAAACAAACGTTTCAAATGGAGAAAGCTCCATCTCATAACATATTGTTCGGGATGTCAGCGATCCAGTCTGTTCACGAAATTAAAGGGGTACCGACGAATAAATGGCTGTGGAACGAGCGGGACGGCGAAATGAGCCTGATGGCTTCCGAAATACCGTTGTATCCAGAGAGCTACACCCTTTTTTCTCAAGTGCCAATAGCAACAGAAGAGGAACTGAGAGAGGCCTCCAAACATAACCAAGCTGAAGCGCTGCAAGCTGACAAGGGCTTGTATGTGCAGTTACCTCCTGAACTACCTAAGCGGGTTTCGGAATTGGCTCATGAATTGACCGCTGGTGAAACCAACGATTATGATCGAGCCAAAAAAATTGAAACGTATTTGCGCACGCATTTTCAGTATACGACTACTCCGACCAACAATCTTGCGACAAGTCGCGATTTCGTAGATAGCTTTTTGTTCGATAGTAAAGAAGGCTATTGTGACTATTTTTCGACGTCAATGGCTGTTATGCTCCGCTCTATAGGTGTTCCTACTCGCTGGGTAAAAGGCTATGCCCCAGGTACAAGAGATGGAATATTGGAGCGAATGACAGGTTCGCAAGATGAGCATGCGGGTGGTACTTTTCGTGTAACTAATGCAGATGCGCATTCATGGGTAGAGGTGTATCTTGGTGATTATGGCTGGGTCGCGTTTGAGCCAACACCTGGATTTACGATGACTGCGCTACAACAGCAGGAGGAAGAAAAGAAGCAACCGCTGCATACACCTGAGGAAGACAAGCCTAAGCAGGACAGCGATCAAGAGTTGAACAAGCCAGAGCAAGAAACAAGTCTTCCTACTTGGATAAAGCGTGTTGCTCAAGTTATTGTTCTGATTGTGGTTACAGCTTGTATGGGCATGCTGCTATGGCGGTGGAGTTCTATCGGTTTTTCCATTCGTGGGGTACGATTGCTTCGGCGGAACTTGTCTGTACGTGAGCGAATCGTGCTGGAAACGGAGTTGTGGCTAAGTTATTGCCGCATGCGTGGGTTGAAGAAGGAACCCTATGAGACGGTTCGAGAAGCTGCACACCGCTGGAGCGAGAATATCCTATTAAGGAAATCGACTGCTGAGATTATTGTACGGTTATTTGAAGAGGCAAAGTATGGTACAGCCGAGTTGTCTGATAGCGATCTTGTACAGCTAAAAATGGCAATTAAGCAGTTCAAACGTACATGCTAACACGTAAAATTTGCAGAAAAAGGTACATTTTCATGCCGTTCCGCTCAGGAACGGCTTTTTTTTGCACGAAAAACAAAGAATATGGTATAGTTTTTCGTATGAAAATGAGGTGACCACTTTGTTTGAAGGGCTTATACCCCGTTTGCGGGTACGCACGGTTTATGATATAGACCTTCAGCTGCTGAAGGAACAAGGATACAAAGGTATCATTACCGATTTGGATAATACGCTAGTCGGCGCTAAAGATCCGCTGGCAACACCGCAGCTGTCGGCATGGTTGGAAGAAGTGAAGCGGCAAGGGTTTGACGTTATTATTGTGTCCAATAACAATTTCACCCGTGTGTCGCGTTTTGCGACTCCGCTTAATATTCAATTCGTACACGCAGCGCGGAAGCCATCCCAACGAGCCTTTCATCAAGCTGTAAAGCTTATGGGGCTCCCATCGAAGCAAGTAGTCGTCGTCGGAGATCAGATGCTCACGGATGTTCTCGGCGGCAATCGCATGGACATGTACACGATACTCGTTCAACCGATCGCTATACGAGATGAAGGTTGGATGACAAAAGTGAATCGACGAATTGAACGTATTGTCACATCACGTTTACGCAAAAAGGGTTTGTGGCATGAGGAGGAACAACATTGAATCAGAACGAATCGGCATTGAAATGCAGCGGCTGTGGAGTGAAATTACAGACCGAAGCTATTGAGCTGCCAGGCTATGTGCCGCAAAAAGCGCTGGAACGGACGCCAGTTATTTGTCAGCGCTGTTTCCGTATTAAAAATTACAACGAAGCGATGTCTGTCGCTTTCGATCAAGATGACTTCTTGCGCATGCTTGGACGAATCGGCCAAGAGGATGCGCTCGTTATTCATATCGTCGATCTGTTTGATTTCGACGGTAGTATTATTTCTAGCTTGCAGCGTTTTGTCGGTACGAACCCCGTGCTGCTCGTCGTAAATAAGATCGACTTGCTGCCAAAAGCGACGAACTGGAATCGCCTCAAGAACTGGGTGCAGCGCCAAGCGAAGGAGCACGGTATTCGCATTGTCGATGTCGCGCTCGTTAGTGCGAAGCGCAACCTTGGCTTTGAACGTTTGCTTGAAGACGTAGGCGAATGGCGCCAAGGGCGTGACGTGTATGTCGTTGGAGCGACGAATGTCGGTAAATCGACGTTAATTAACCGCCTTATTCGCGATTACAGCGACATGGAGCGGGAGTTGACGACTTCCCGTTACCCAGGTACGACGCTGGACATCGTTAATATCCCGCTTGATGACGGCAAACATATTATCGATACGCCAGGAATCGTATATTCGAGCCGCCTTACAGAGCTAGTCGCACGTGAAGATTTAGGTTCTTTACTGCCGGATAAGCCGTTGAAACCATTCGTGTATCAACTGAATGAAGGGCAAACGCTATTCTTTGGCGCGATGGCACGCTTTGACTTTGTAGAGGGTGAGCGTCAATCGTTCACATGCTACGTCTCTAGCGGTCTGCCGATTCATCGCACGAAGCTAGAACGTGCAAATGAGCTGTATGCGGAACATCGTGGCGAGATGCTAGCTCCTCCGACGCGTGAGCGTCTGGAAGATCTGCCTCCGTTGTCGCGACACCAGTTCCGTATCGGACGTGGCGGCGATACGGACGTGTTCATCTCCGGCTTAGGCTGGATTAAATGCAACGGCTTAAATGGAGCCTTGATCGACGTTTATGTACCAAAAGGCGTTAAAGTATTGACGCGCCGCTCATTGATTTAACATTGCGCTAAGGGAGGGTCATGACTATGGCTGGCTCTAACGAACATGGAAATGAACAGGAACATTCAGGCTCCATCAACAGTGCGACAGCACTGTATGCGGTCATAGGTGACCCGATTGGCCAATCGAAGTCGCCGCTTATGCACAATGCAGCGCTGCGTCATCTCGGGATGAACGGGGTATATGCTGCATTTCACGTGCTCCCTGCGCGATTGGAACAAGCGATAGATGGGATGCGGGCGTTAGGCATCCAAGGGATGAATGTGACGATTCCACATAAAGAAGCCGTCATGTCCTACTTGGATGAGTTGGATGAGAGTGCGCGCATTATTGGCGCGGTCAACACGATCGTGAATCGGGACGGAAAGCTAATTGGCTATAACACAGATGGCTTAGGGTATGTGCGTGCTTTGAAGGAAGAAGTTATGCCGAACTTGGCACAGGCACGCATCTTGATTATCGGGGCTGGCGGAGCGGCGCGTGGGATTGCCTATGCGTTGCTGCGTGAAGGCTGCACGCGGTTGTACATTGCCAACCGAACGATAGAGCGGGCTAACATGCTAGTCGACGACTTGGCAGGTCTTGCAGGCGTGCCTAGCGTTCCGAGCTTTTCGGGTGCATCGCCCTTGCCACCTACATCAGCCTCTGTGGGAACACCCGTGTATGTTGATGCAATTGCACTTCACGATCAGCCTGCTATCGATCCAGAGCAGATCGACCTAGTCATCCAGACGACTTCGGTCGGAATGCACCCGAACGTGGACGATTTGCCTTTTACAGCAAGCTGGCTTAGGCCCCATATGATCGTAAGTGATATTATATACAATCCGTTAGAAACAGCTATCCTGCGCGAAGCTAGGCGTATTGGCTGTCGCACGCATAGCGGACTAGGCATGTTCATTCATCAAGGTGCGATTGCACTGGAAATGTGGACGAATCGCAAAGCACCGATTCAGGTGATGCGGGATACGGTATTACAAACATTACAATGATACAAACATTAACATGAGTCTACAAATAGGTGCGTCATCACTGACGTAACCTATCGTATATAGACGGACAGGAAGGTTTTACTATGTTAACAGGAAAACAAAAGCGCCATTTGCGCTCGCTTGCGCACCACCTTCAACCTATTTTTCAAATCGGCAAGGGCGGTCTAAACGATCAGCTGGTTCGACATATTGAAGAGGCGATCGAAACGCGCGAGCTTATGAAAATCTCGATTTTGAACAACAACACAGATGACCGTCACGAGATGGCAACTGAACTAGCGAACCGTGCTGATGCGGAGCTTGTACAAGTGATCGGAAAGACAATCGTCTTGTACAAAGAGTCGCGCGAGCATAAAGAAATTATTTTGCCAAAAGCGAAAGCGTAAGTCAGGAGGCATTGCGAATGCGCCAAATCGGTATCATGGGCGGGACATTCGATCCGATTCATATCGGACATCTTTTTGCAGCCGAATGTGCGCGAGAAGATGCGTCGCTGGATGAAGTATGGTTTATGCCTACACGTGTGCCGCCGCATAAGCCGAAGCAGCCGACGGCTTCTCCGGAGCAACGTTTGGAAATGGTAAAGCTGGCTGTACATGCCAACCCCCATTTTCATGCAAGCGACTGGGAACTGGTTCGATCAGGTAAATCATACACGTATGATACGGTGACCGAATTACAGACTGCCTATCCAGATGTACAATTTTCGTGGATTATCGGTGGCGACATGGTCGCTTACTTGCCCAAATGGCATCGGATAGATGAGCTTATGCAGCGTATTCGCTTTGTCGGCCTACACCGGCCAGGAACAGAATGGGACACGTCAACATGGCCGATAACGTGGCAAGAGCGCCTAACGATAGCGCGAATGCCGCAAATGGACATTTCTTCAACGGCGATTCGTGAACGGCTAGCGAATGATCAATCCATTCGTTATATCGTTCCTGATACGGTCGTACAATATATGGCAAGGTGGGGATTGTATGAAGCTAAATCGCGAACAATTGATTGAATCGGTCAAGGCGCAAATGCCAGCTAAGCGATGGACCCATACAGAAGGCGTTATGATTACAGCCGTTCAGCTTGCTGAACGTTTCGGAGCTGACCCTGCCAAGGCAGAACTAGCTGCTATTTTGCATGATGTAGCTAAATATTGGCCGATTGAAAAAATGGAACGGATCATGCGTGAACACAGCGTCGCTCTTGAGCTGCTGGATCACGATAAGCCGCTCTGGCACGCACCTGTTGGTGCCTATGTGGCGGAGACCGAGTATGAGGTTACAGATGAGGAAGTGCTGGATGCGATTCGCTACCACACTTCTGGACGTGAAGAGATGACGCTTCTGGATAAGATCGTCTGCCTTGCTGATTATATCGAACCGGGACGTGATTTTCCGGGCGTCGAGCATATCCGCGAACGAGCGGAGCACGATTTAGATGCAGCGCTGATGGCGGGCTTTGATTCGACCATTACGTTCTTAATTTTGCAGCAGAAATCAATTTATCCTCTTACTGTAATGGCGCGGAACAGCTTAGTGAAGCAAAAGTAAAAGATTTCGATCAAGTTCGATCAAGATAATGAACATAAAAATCATATAGTGGAACATTTTTGGGAGGTTTATTAATGGCGTTGAACTCAAAACAACTCATGGAATTGGCCGTTGATGCGGTAGAAGATAAAAAGGCAATGGACGTAGTCGTGCTCGATTTGCAAGGTATTTCACTAATCGCGGATTACTTTGTTATTTGTCACGGTAATTCAGACACGCAAGTCCAAGCGATTTCAACTGAAATTCGCAAGCGTGCTCACGAAGCAGGTATGTCTGTTCGCGGAACAGAAGGCTTTAATTCTGCACGTTGGGTACTGAATGACTTGGGAGATGTCATTGTTCACGTATTCCACCGCGATGAGCGTGAATATTATAACCTTGAAAAACTTTGGTCGGATGCGAAAGTTGTTGAATTGGCATGACGTTTGCTGCAGGAAAAGTACAACAATTAATAATCGATCGTGAAAAATCACCTTACGGTTATTTTTTGACGGATGGGGAGCAGGATGTACTGCTTCACTACACAGAAGTTACGGGTGAGGTAGAGCCGGGCGACAAGGTCGACGTATTTTTGTTCTTCGATACCGAAGACCGTCTCGCCGCTACGATGAAGCGTCCGCTATTGACGCTAGGAGAAGTGGCCCTGCTGAAAATTGCTGACTTCCACCCCCGCTTCGGTTACTTTCTCGAAATGGGCATCGGTCGTCAACTGCTGCTGCCGATTAGTGAATTGCCCGAGCTGAAAGATCTTCATCCTAAAGTCGGCGAGAGTGTCTATGTGAAAATGGCGCTCGACAAAGTCGGTCGTCTTGTTGCCAAGATTGCCGGCGAGCTTGATATGGATCAGCTTGTGTTTCATGCGCCTTATGCTTGGCGCAATACGTGGCATGAAGCGACGGTATATCGCGCACTCCGAATGGGTACGTTCTTTATCGTGGACGGAGGCCCGCTCGGCTTCGGTGCGATTGGCTTCCTGCACGAATCGTTGCGCCCGCGTCCGCTTCGTGTTGGAGAGCGTGTGCGTGTACGTATCTCGCACGTCCGTGAAGACGGCCGTGTAAACGTCACGTTGGCGGAACAAAAAGAAGTCGGCATGGACAAAGATGCGGATCGTCTGTTCCGCGCACTTAAGGAGCGCCCGAATGGGGCGATGCCTTATTCGGATGAGAGTCCTGCTGACGTCGTGAAGCAGCGCTTTGAGATGAGCAAGTCTGCCTTTAAGCGTTCGCTTGGCCGTTTACTAAAAGCGGGAGTCATCGTGCAAAAGGGCAGCTGGACGGAGCTTACTCCTGCCGGAGCTGCCATGGATTCAGAGCAGTTGGCTGATGTGCTGAAAATCATGCAATCAGAGCCGCGCAAGCCGAAAGAATTGGGTGCAGATGGTGCAGGTGGTACACAGCCATCTGGTGCGGGGAATGCAAGAAATGCCGGGGATGTTGCTAGCAGTTCGAATGTTGCGCACGAAACGAACCGGAATACGCAACGTGATGACCTAACAGCAAGAAAGCCTAATCCGTCATCTTCGCCACGGCCTTCTCGCCCTTCTCGCCCTTCGTTTAAGTAATTACGGACGGTATGACAGGCAAAGTGGATAGACAGGGAGAGTGCAGAGCATGATGGAATCATACGGTCGCTTTGCGACAGTATACGACCGTCTAATGGCAGACATGCCTTATGAGCAGTGGGTATCTTTCGCGACAGAGGCTTGGCACCGTTACGGTAGCGGCAAGCCAACGACCGTCGTTGATCTCGGCTGTGGCACGGGTAATGTAACACTGCCGCTTGCGGCAAGTGGCTATCAGCTGACAGGCATCGATCTATCAGAAACGATGCTTGCTATTGCACGCGACAAATATGATTCGGCAGCCCCAAGCAGAGGTACGGTGCAATGGGTATGCCAAGATATGCGCGAGTGGGCTGTGCCAGAGCCAGTCGATGCAGTCGTGTCCTTTTGTGATTGCCTGAACTATGTGACGGAACCGGACGATGTGAAAAAAGTGTTTCAAGCGACGTACAATCAATTGCGTGCAGGAGGAACATTCGTCTTTGACGTCCATCATGTGCGGCAATTTGAGCAGTATGCGGAGACGCAGCCATTTGCTTATGATGAGGGTGACGTTTCTTATATTTGGTTTTGCGACTATGATGAGGAGCTAAGCCAAATTCAACATGAGCTGACGTTGTTCGTCCAAGATGAGGCCAGCGGTATGTACGAGCGTATTGACGAAAGTCATACCCAGCGTGCTTATGACCTTGAATGGCTGCGCACTAGCTTGGCAGAAGCAGGGTTTACGGAAGTGAACGTGTTTGCCGACTTTAAGTGGGCAAGCCCTGATGAACAATCACATCGATTGTTCATCGTTGCGGTGAAGGCTTAGCGCTGCACGCTTAATCTTGTGTACAGCCCAGGTGACTAGTGTCGTATTGGCGCGGTTACGCATATTGACAATGGTTACGTAATTTCATATGATATAACTACTTTAATTTGCAAAGACCGTGAAGAGGAGCAGTAGCTTTCCTGAATTTAACCAGAGAGCCGACGGGTGGTGCGAGTCGGTAAGGGATGGAAGTGAACTCGCCTTGGAGTTGCGCGATGGATGCGTGATCGTTCTAGCTTGAACGATGGCGTTTACATGGTGACGTATGACCCGCGTTAAGGGTGTCGAGTGAACAGAGGTAAAGCATACCGCTGTTAACTAGGGTGGTACCACGGGAAACGATGCCTCTCGTCCCTAGCCTATGCGCTAGCGATGAGGGGCTTTTTTATGCATTAGTAGGTATATACCTGACAAGTTATGCTTTTTTTAGGCTAATAATCTTACTACATGATTACGCGCAAATTTAGGAGGCCCGTCTATGAGTCAAGAAATGAAGCAGACGCACGGTTATCAACCGCAAACAATTGAACCAAAATGGCAGCAGTATTGGGATGGAAATAAGACCTTCGCTACAACGGAAGAAGACAAGCCGAAGTTCTACGCGCTCGATATGTTCCCATATCCATCAGGGTCTGGATTGCACGTTGGTCACCCAGAGGGATATACAGCAACGGATATCGTATCACGTTACAAACGTATGCGTGGTTACAATGTTCTCCATCCGATGGGCTGGGATGCATTTGGTCTTCCAGCAGAGCAGCACGCATTAGATACAGGTGAACATCCACGTGATATTACGGTAAAGAACATTAACAACTTCCGCCGTCAAATTAAATCACTCGGTTTCTCTTATGATTGGGATCGCGAGCTTAGCACGACTGATCCTGAATATTACAAGTGGACGCAATGGATATTTGTCCAACTGTACAAGCGCGGTCTTGCTTACGTGTCAGAGGCACCAGTGAACTGGTGTCCGGCACTTGGTACTGTACTTGCGAACGAAGAAGTAATCGATGGTAAATCGGAACGTGGCGGTCATCCTGTCATTCGTAAGCCGATGCGCCAATGGATGTTGAAAATTACAGCTTACGCGGACCGCTTAATCGAAGATCTCGATGAGTTGGACTGGCCTGAAAGTCTTAAAGATATGCAGCGCAACTGGATTGGTAAGTCGAAAGGCGCTGAAGTACGCTTCGCCATTGATGGACATAGCGAAGAACTCGTTGTCTTTACAACACGTCCAGATACGTTGTTCGGTTCAACGTATTGCGTTATTGCGCCTGAGCACGATTTAGTGGCACGCATTGCAACATCTGAGCAAAAAGCAGCTATCGAAGCTTACCAGGAGCAAGCATCCCGCAAGAGTGATCTTGAGCGCACGGATTTGGCAAAAGACAAATCAGGCGTATTTACGGGTGCATACGCGATTAACCCAGCAAACGGAGCTAAGTTGCCGATCTGGATCGCGGACTATGTGTTGGCAGGCTACGGAACAGGCGCTATCATGGCGGTTCCAGGTCACGATGAGCGTGACTGGGAGTTTGCGAAGCAGTTCGACTTGCCTATTGTGGAAGTCGTTCAAGGTGGCGATGTAACGAAGGAAGCTTATGCAGGTGACGGAGAGCATGTAAATTCGGAGTTCCTGAACGGCATGACGAACGAAGCGGCTATGGCTAAAATGATCGAGTGGCTTGAAGCAGAAGGCAAAGGTCAAGGCAAAATTACGTACCGTTTGCGTGACTGGTTGTTCAGCCGTCAACGCTATTGGGGCGAGCCGATTCCGATCATCCATCTGGAAGATGGCACGATGAAGACAGTGCCAGAGTCCGAATTACCGCTCGTATTGCCTGATATCGACGCGATTCGTCCTTCTGGAACGGGAGAATCTCCACTTGCAAACGTGACGGATTGGATTAATGTCATCGATCCTGAAACGGGTATGAAAGCACGTCGTGAAACGAACACGATGCCGCAATGGGCTGGAAGCTGCTGGTACTATTTGCGTTATATCGATCCGAAAAATAACGACGAAATTTGCTCGAAGGAATTACAGCAAAAATGGCTTCCGGTTGACTTGTACATCGGCGGCGTTGAGCACGCGGTATTGCATTTGTTGTATGCACGCTTCTGGCACAAAGTGCTGTACGACTTGGGTGTTGTCGCAACGAAAGAGCCGTTCCAAAAGCTCATTAACCAAGGTATGATTCTCGGCACAAACGGCGAGAAAATGTCTAAATCCCGCGGTAACGTCATCAATCCGGACATTATCGTAAACGAGTACGGTGCAGATACGTTGCGCATGTACGAAATGTTTATGGGGCCGCTTGAGGCGACTAAGCCTTGGAATACGAATGGCGTCGAGGGCATGTATCGTTTCCTAAGCCGCATTTGGCGTCTGTTCGTGTCCGATAACGGTCAATTAAATGAGAAAATTTCCGATGCGCCAGCAGACGACGCATTTGTGCGTACATGGCACAAAACGGTTAAGAAAGTAACAGATGATTTTGAAGGGCTGCGCTTTAATACAGCAATCAGCCAACTTATGATCTTCATCAACGATGCGTATAAAGTAGACGTGCTGCCACGCAAAGCGATGGAAAGCTTTGTTCAATTGTTGTCCCCGCTTGCTCCGCATATTGCGGAAGAGCTGTGGACGCGTCTCGGCCATACAGGATCGATTACGTATGTAGCATGGCCAACATACGACGAGGCGTTGACGATTGATGCTGAAGTCGAAGTTGCTGTACAAGTGAACGGTAAACTTGCCGGTCGTATCAAGCTGGCTGTTGATGCGGACGAAGCAGCAATGCAAGAAAAAGCGATGTCCCTGCCGAACGTTCAAACTGCTATCGCAGGTAAGACCGTTCGCAAAGTCATCGCGGTCAAAGGCCGCCTCGTCAATATTGTAGTCGGCTAATAAGAAGTGTTCCATTATTCATCGTTAAATTGAGCGTGGACTTTTTGTAAGTCCTCCTCATATTTCGCATGAGTGACCTGGATGAGCTGGTGAAATACACCTGCTAGCTCTCTGTCCAGCAAGCGAAGCGCCTCGGCGGTTATGCCGCCGGGGACCGCTACGCGCTGCTGCAATTGCTCAAGCGTCAAACCTCCTTCGGTTAACAGCTTGCCTGTTCCTAACACCATTTCACACGCGAGCCGCGCGGCCTCTTTTTCATCAATACCAGTCTCACTAACTGCTGCTTGAACCCATTTTTGTAAAAAAAACGCTACAAATGCCGGACCACAGCTTGATAAATCAGACGATATACGTGTAAATTGCTCGGATACTTGTTGAGGGCTACTGATGGACATCATCAATTGTTCTAGTAGCAATCTATCCTCTGTTTTAATTTTTTTGCCGTACATACATAGGGATGCACCGCTCCAAACATAGTTCGTGATGCTCGGAATAATTTTGGCAACCTTACAGTTTAAGCGACTTTCCAAATGTTTAATGAGCACAGGGCTTGTAATCGAAACAACAATTAGATCCGGATGAACAACGGTTTTTATTTCATCAATCACGTGTTTGAATTCTAATGGCTTTACGCAAAGAAACACAATCTGGCTATGTTGTGCGGTTTCTGCATTGCTGCGCGAGACGATAAGGCCAGGATGAATGGCTGCGAGTTGCTCCACCTTATCGCTTGTGCGGTTGCTGGCAATGATTTGCCTTGGTTCTAATGCTCCTGATCGAATAAGCGCTTCGATGAGCGTTGAACCCATGCTACCCGTACCTATAAACCCGACTTTCACGAGCTGTTCCTCCTTGTTAGTGAGCCGTTTCCAATCTTTCATGCCGCGTGGCAAACAGGCACGAACTCTTATTCTTCAAAGCTTATGCTTGAATGGTTGACCAATATGCGGTTTGGTTGATTTCACACATGAACAATTACACAAAGGATGTACTCAAATGAAGGAGTTGATCAATTTGCGGAGGGGTGTAGGGCATGTTTCCCGCAGAGTATGGCAGCTTTGTATGACTTTGGCTATATTCGCTATGTTGTTATTTTTATGGTTATGGTTAGGCCCACAAATGCAGCAAGCCGAAGGAGATTGGCTCTTGTTGAACGAGGAGGTGGAGCAGCTTCTGTTGGAGGATGAGCAGCAGGGGAGTAAAGAGAAGCAGCAGTTGGACAAACAGAAAAATGGACAAAAATCAGCGACGGAAAAAGGTGCTCTTGAGCAGCCTTCAGTGATCGCGGGTGAGCAACAGCCGAAGGTGGCTCAAGAGAAAGAGGAGACTGCACAAATCCCATTAACAGATGGAGCACAGGCAGGAGGTTTACAGGCATCGGGTGCAAAGACGTCGGGTGTACAGACATCAGATGTACAGATTGAGAAAAATGGCAAGCTGCCTGTGGCCGAAGCTAGTGATCAAAATGACCGCCGAATTAATATTAATGAAGCGGATGAACAGCAATTGACGACACTGCCAGGCATAGGCCCGAGCAAAGCGAAGGCGATTATCGCTTACCGTGATAAACACGGATCTTTTCAATCGGTTGACGAATTGGACAAGGTGAAAGGGATCGGGTCTAAAATGTTGGCCAAGCTGCGTGAACATGCGACAGCGAGTTGTATTGCATGCAAGCGTTAAGGCGAATACAATGAACGTATAGATATTGACCACACTATTTTAGGCAGGGGAATGTGAGAGCCATGACATCGACAGCGACAGTGACGACAGCAACATCGCGTAAAGATTGGGACACCTATTTCATGGACATCGCTTATATGGTTTCCACACGGTCACGCTGCTCCAGACGGCATGTAGGCGCCGTGCTTGTACAAGGCAAAAAGCTGCTTGGCACCGCATATAACGGTGCGCCGATGGGTGTATCTGATTGCAGCGAGGCAGGCTGCATGATTGCGGAACAATACGAGCTCGTTATCGTTAACGGAGTGGAGCAAATGGTCAAGAAGCAGCGCTGCATTCGAACGATTCATGCCGAGCAGAATTTGCTGCTATTCACGGATCGGATCGACCGTGAGGGAGCGTCGGTGTATGTCACCGATCAGCCTTGCTGGACGTGTGCTAATATGTTGGCCAATAGCGGTGTCGTTGAAATTGTGTTTCACCGTCCTTATTTGAAAGATACCGATAAGGTTACCGCGATGATGGGGCAAAAAGGTGTCATTTTTCGCCAGTTAGAACATTATCAACCGCCACGTGAAACAGAAATTTGTGATTTGAATGCATAAGCGCAGATTATGGACGCTGCGAGTAACCAATGAGGAAGAACCTCTGTAGGCGCAAGCCGCGTGAACATCGGATAGAAGCTACGCTTCTAAGGTGTTCGCGCTCGATAATGCGCAGCAGAGGTTTTTTTATTTTTGTACATAAGATTGGAGGTACGTGTATGATGCAGCGACGGCCACTCGTTATGGTGGCATGCTGTTGGGTGATTGGAATTCATTTAGGAGCCTCATTATCATCGTTTGCGGCACTTGTAGCGTCATTTGCACTTGCTGCTCTGTTGCCAATATGCGTGCTGATGAGTTGGTGTAATGCTAAGCGAGCTTTGCTTTATGGTGCTGCTTTGTTGCTAGCTGCTGGATCATTTGTCGTGTACGATCGCATGAATACGAGTATATGGGCCATGACGACGGAAGAAATAGATCGGTCATATAACGGGATTTGGAGCGGCACGATTATTTCTCCTGTTGAAAGAGATGGTGATCGTGTTCAGTTTCGGTTGCGCGTCGGTGCGTGGAAGTTGCTAGATGAGGGTAATAGTAAAAAGAAGCAGCGCAATATAAAGGGTGGAGAAGACGGAGTAGTTGAACACATCGCAGAAATCGAAAATAGTGATGAAATTGAAAATAGCGAAGAAACGGTGCTTGTGAACGTGCGTTTGAGTAAACAAGCGGAACTTTCAACGGCTGGTCAATGGCGACGAGGCAACAAAGTGAGCATTGCAGGTCAGTTAGAGCGTCCACAGCCAGCTTGGAATTTCGGTGCTTTTGACTATCGGAACTATTTGCGGACGCAGCATATATTTTGGATCCTCAAAGTAAAAGGGGCGTCCAGCGTCCAAGTGCTTGATGCGCAAGGAGGCTCGTACGTTCAGCTTACGTTAGCTCAAATGGATACATTTCGCGCATATTTGTCAGGTACATTGGCGCGTTTGTTTGCTGAGCCACATAGTGGGTATTTGCAAGGGCTTATTTTAGGCTTGCAAAATGACCTGGACCCAGAGACGTATCGCCATTTTTCACAGCTTGGTCTGACACATGTACTGGCGATTTCAGGTATGCATGTCGCTGTATTTGTAGGCACCTTACTCGTTATTTTCCGTCTGTTCCGCCTATCTCGCGAGACGTCTCTGATCATCATTATGTGGCTCATTCCACTGTATGTGCTGCTTACAGGTGCAGCAGCGTCTATTGTGCGGGCAGGCATCATGTCGGTTGTTGCTCTGTATGGATTACGACGCGGTTGGCTGCGTGATGGCTTACATCTGTTGGCTGGAGCTTTACTCGTGATGCTGTGGTGGGAGCCGTACTATGCAATGGATGTAGGGTTTCAGCTTTCTTTTGCTGTTACAGCTGGGCTCATTCTCGGTGTCCCACGGATGCAGCGCTTGCTACCGCATAATTGGCCACTCTGGCTCACTTCTTCGGTGTCTGTTACTGTAGTCGCGCAAGTAGTTTCACTACCACTCACGGTGTTTTATTTTCACCAAGTCTCACAACTTTCTGTGCTCGCTAATTTTGTGTTAGTCCCGTTTATTAGCTTGGTCGTGCTTCCATTGGGCACGATTGCGCTGATGATTGGCTTGGTTTACGAGCCAGTTGCTAAGCCGTTCGTATGGATTGTGCAATGGATGAACGATGTGACGTTCGCTACTGTACAGAAGCTTGCCCATATAGAAGGTGCGACTGTTATATGGCCGCAAACATCTGCTGCTTGGATTGCCGGTTACTTTGGCACGGTTGCCTTGCTGACTCATTTCCTCTTACAATGGCGCGAGCGTACTCAGTTAGCACGCTTACCTACTGATCGTGATGAAACGCAGCCATTGCCGGATTTTGAACAGTTGAACTTTGTCCCTAGACGTGGAACTGTAATGGCTGTTTGTGGTTCCGTTCTGTTGCTGTTGGGGGTGCTATGGTGGGGATATCGTGGTCAAACAGCAGCATACGGGAGCGTAAGTGTATTGGACGTAGGGCAGGGCGACAGTATTCTCGTACGTACAGCAGCCGGTCGGCATCTCCTTATTGATGGCGGAGGTACGGTATCTTTTCGAAAGCCAGGTGAACAATGGCGCGAACGGAAAGATCCGTTCGAAATCGGGCGAAAGCAGCTTGTCCCGTTACTTAAGCAGCGTGGGGTTCGGGAGTTGGATGCCGTTATTTTGACGCATGGTGATGCTGACCATGCTGGCGGTTTACGTGCTGTGATGCAGTCGCTGCCCACGCGCAAGTTCATCATGAATGGGACATGGAAATCTTCACCGCTCATGAATGAATTGTATGAGATTGCAATAAACCGTGACATTCCTATCGTCAAATGGCAGGCGGGGGACATGTGGGCTATCGACGACACGGCCCACATCGAGGTGTTGTACCCTGCAATTAGCATCAATGCGGGGCAAACGGGTACACCAAGAACGAGCGAATCGTCGCCGTCGAGCGAGCACAGCCCGGTTATCGTACCCGTTGCTGAGCAAAATGAAGCGTCACTCGTGCTGCGTCTGACATTGTCCGAAGCAAAGTTCAACAACGAAGCGTCGTTCCTATTAACGGGAGATATTGGCGCGAGTGGTGAACGCGACATCGTGCAAGAACAGCAGCAACTTGGTCGATCCGAACAACGTCGACAGATCGACGTGCTGAAAGTAGCACACCATGGCAGCCGCACGTCTACCACGGCAGAGTGGCTTGAATATTGGTCGCCGCGATTCGGCGTCATATCAGCCGGACGTCAAAACATCTACGGCCACCCTCATCCACTCGTGATGTCTGCGCTGCGTAATCATCAGGTGTCTGTGTTGCGTACCGATCGGTATGGCGAAGTTGAATTTCGCTTAACCTCACGCGGATTAGAAGTAAGAACGAGGCGCGGAAGTGATGTGAAACAATAAGGATTTGATTTCGCAGCAACTCAGCTGGTATTCTTGCATATAAAAGATAGAGCACGCTTTTGACGTGCTCTTTTTGGCAGGTGTTCCGATTTGGTAAGATAAAGAGTTAAAATTTGAAATGAATACGAATGGCAAGTCTGGTATGCTTAAAAAGGTTTTTATTCCGTGTTACCCTAATTTTATAACATTATTTACATAAATAATTGAAAAATGAACAAATTGGAACATACTTAGCTGCAACCATTTGCGTACTCGGTACGTCAATGGTTATGCAAGAGGGGAGGATCATAGTGGCAGAGGCAGAACTAATTCGGGCTGCTCAATCCGGCGATCGCGACGCTTTAATTACTCTTTTGCGGGATATTGAACAACATGTGTATCGTACCGCATATTATTTGTTAAATAATGAGCAGGATGCACTGGACGCGTCTCAAGAAGCTTTAATCCGGATTTATACGAAAATTCAGTCATATGAAGAAAAAGCGCAGTTTAAGACATGGGTTCAGCGAATCGTGACGAACATTTGTATTGATAAATTTCGTCGCAATCGTCCTGTCGTCTCGATTGAAGAACACAATCTAGATTTTTTTGGTGATCAAAACGTAGAGAGAGAAGTTATGTCCGCATATGCGGCTCAAGATATTCGGAACGCCATCGACCGCCTACCTGAACATCATAGAGCCGTTGTTGTTTTACGGTATTTGCAGGACTTTTCGTATAATGAAATTGCAGAGAGCTTGAATTTACCCTTGAACACGGTGAAGTCTTACTTATTCCGCGCGCGACAACAGCTTCAGACAACGCTACAAGATTATGAGAAAGGTGGTGTGCGAGGATGAACTGTTCAGAGGTGGTGGAAATGATGCAGCGCCATTTAGACAACGATTTGGATGGAACGGAGACGGACCTTCTGACAGAACATACACAACATTGCCCCGCCTGTGCTGAAATATACGAGCGTCTAGCGCGCTTAAGCAGTGAGTTGGAACAGCTACCTAAAGTAACGCCGCGCTTCAGTATTGTCGATTCCATTTTACCTGCCCTTGATCGGTTGGATATGGAAGGGCAAAGCTCGGCTACGGCACCTGCTGTTTTGCAACATTCATTGATTCATTCAGAAACAGAAAAGGTTAGTCATATAGATTCGTCAGTTGCAAGTAAGCAGACTGATTCAAGTCGTGACCAACAACCGGGACAGCCTCTTCCGATTCAACGTAAACGTTGGACGGATCGCTTCAAATGGCGAACAGTAGGTGCTGTAACGGCTGCGGGCGTTATGTTCGGTTTATTTATTGTTTCATACAAGCCGCAAGTGCATGAAAGTGCAGATTTTAATGAATTAAAGGATCGGGCGATACAGCAGCATAATGAATTGCCCGCAACGAAACAGGTGGAGCAGCAGCCTATTCACAACCCACATGGGCAACAAAATCATGGTAAACCTGAGGCTGTACCTAAAGCGGGTGACCAACCTGTTGAAGAAGAAACGGCCCAAGACACGGGAGCTGTTGATTCGGGTAAACCAAATCCGAAACAACCTAAGAACGATGAGCCTGTATATCGGCAACCATCTAGCCAGGTTGAAGCTGACCGGAAACGAAATGATGGTACTACAGGGCATACAGGGCAGCAGAGCGGACATCAAGAGCGTACAGTGAAAGTGAAGAAGACAGAAGACAAGGGTAGTATTCCTTATGTTAGCAAAATACATCCAGAGACGACAACGAATCCATCCAAGAATGATAAATCGGTTGTAACGCCGCCAGCTGTAAAAAAGGGGCAAGAACCGGATAAAGACGGAACTGGACGAAATGATGCCTCTGCTACGGTTCAGCCGCACAAACCTTCCATCATTCCTGATAAGGATGTGGGTGTTCAAGAAAGCACGGATGAGGCCGCCATTGTTCCAGAAACCGCAAAGATAAGTACTTTTGATACGAAATCCGTGCAAACGACTTCCGCGGATGGGAAATGGCTAGTACGGTACGATCAAGGTAAGCTTATTTTATTCGCTATTAAGGATGAGCAGCAGACAGAAGTTCAATCCATCTCATTTTCATATGAGCCTGTAGATTGGACTTGGTCAGCGGACAATGCACAGCTAACGATCACCACATCGAACGACGCTGCCAAAGCGCAAGTGTTCCGTGTGAGCGAGCAAGGCATTGCTATTGTCGAGGAAAAAGTTGAAAAAGTTCAAGAACAAGAAGCTGGTGTGGAGCAAGAACAGAACGATAAATAAAGTATGAGCAGCGACATAAAGACGAAGCTTTCCGCGCCATAAAATGGAGTGTTATCGATGCACACTTTGCGTGATGATTGCGTATATTGTTGTTAAGCTTACGAAAGCAATGACGTTCCCGTACGTCGTGTAACCGTGTTGCTAGGAGGAACCTAGGCCTCCGTTGCAGACGTTTATCATAGATGATATGGGACAAAGGGATTGCGCGACTACGGTTGCGCAGTCCCTTTGTTTTTGCTGCAAAGTTTGCTATGATGGTGGTCGAAGGTTTAGGGGAGGAATAGCAGTGGATTTAAAGACTTGCGTCAAAGAAATTCAACGCGGAAATCCGCGCTCGATATACGTACTATACGGCACGGAAAAATACAGACTGCAAGAATTTGTGCAGTTCATCATTCAGCATACGGTATCCGAAGAGCATCGCGATCTCGCGCTATCGAAATACGATACCGCTGAGACGCCAATCGAAACGGTTATCGAAGAAGCGGAGACGCCACCTTTTTTAGTGGAGCGCAAATGTATTATCGTCAAAGATCAGACGATATTTGCCTCTGGACGGGAAGGGAAAATAGAGCACCAGACGAATCGTTTGCTCACGTATATGGAGCAGCCGCTGGAGACGAGTATCATCATATTTGTTATCCAAGCGGACAAGCTTGATGAGCGTAAGAAGACGGTTAAGCTAGCGAAATCGGTAGGGGCTGTCCTGTCGTTTTTACCACTTAGTGCAGAAGAATTGGTCGAGTGGGTCGTGAAGCAAGTAGAGAAGCAAGGATGCTCGATTACACAAGCTGGAGTAGAGGCGCTGCTCAATAGTGCGGGCACTCATTTGCAGTCGTTATCGGCTGAAATTAATAAGCTATGCCTGTTCACAGGCGCGGGTGGAACGATTGAAATCGAGACGATCGAACGGCTTATTGCCAAGACGACTGAGCAAAATGTGTTTCAACTGGTCGAGGACATTGTGCGTCGACGTGCAGACCGTGCGCTTGCTGTGCTGCATGAGTTGCTGAAGCAAAAAGAGGAGCCCATTAAGATTATGGCGCTTATCGTACGTCAGCTGCGCATTATGCTGCAAGTGAAGGAGTTGACGGGACAGAGCTTTACCCAGCAGCAGGCAGCCTCACAGCTTGGTCTGCATCCGTATGCGGTTAAGGTTGCGGCTGAGCAGGCACGTCAATACGAGCCTCAAGTGCTTGCGCGTTGGCTGGCAACAGCAGCCGAGCTTGATTATGAGATGAAGTCAGGGCGTGTGGACAAGACGCTAGGCTTGGAGTTGTTCATTATGCGAATTGCTGCTGGCATTATGAAAGAAGCCCGAAGATAGACACGCTAGCGTGTTATCTTCGGGCTTCACTTCTTCGCTTTAAGCTACTAGCTAAGTATGAAAGGCTCTAGCTTACGCTTGCGCGGAAAGAGCGTTCAATTTTGTTGCTAAGCGGGACTTTTTGCGGGCAGCCGCATTCTTGTGGATCAAGCCCTTAGTCACAGCTTTGTCAAGCTTCTTAGAAGCCAAAGCAACAGCTGCTTTAGCTGTTTCAACTTCGTTGTTCGTCAAAGCGACGTCAGCTGATTTAACAGCTGTGCGAAGTGCGGATTTTTGGGAAGCGTTCAACATGCGACGTTTTTCGCCTGTTTTCACGCGTTTTACAGCGGATTTAATGTTTGGCATTGATTTTCACCTCCGTTGCATCGTAGTGCGACAACAGAATCAATTTCTTCACAGATTTCTAGAATGAAATAGATTCACAACTTAAAGTATTTTATCATGGTGTCAACTAAAAAGCAATACATTTACCCCTATAACAACTGCTTACTTTCCGCTTGTATCCCGTATAAGATTGGTGAACTTGTACACAATATGGGCGTATGAGCACGTGCTAGACAGGAGGTAGCAGAATGACTGTAGATTTACGTGCCTTTTCGGTGCGAACAGATCTGGCGTTAGAAGCAAGAGAAATCGCGCAGCCGGACCTAAATGTAGCTATTCCCGGTGTCGTAGAAGAGATAGAGGATCGGCAAGGAATTAAAGTCACGCGTATTCATGTGCAGACGGAGGAAGGGTCAAGAGCGCTCGGACGCTTGCAAGGACGATATGTGACGTTAGAGGTGCCTGGGTTGCGGCGTAAAGATTCAACGCTTCAGGATCGAGTGGCGACCAAGTTTGCGCAGGAGTTTGCGACATTCTTGACGGAAATAGGTGTGACGAAGGAGCATAAGGTGCTTATCGTCGGCTTGGGCAACTGGAAAGTGACCCCCGATGCACTTGGGCCAACAGTCGTGGAAAATGTACTGGTCACACGACACTATTTTGAGTTGTCACCGGAGCAAGTGAGCCCAGGTTATCGTCAGGTGAGTGCGGTGGCCCCAGGTGTACTTGGGATAACGGGTATTGAATCCAGTGAAATTGTACAAGGGATCGTCGACCGAACGAAGCCTGATCTCATTATCGCCATTGATTCTTTAGCTTCTAAAGCGCTCGAACGGGTGAATACAACAATTCAAATTGCAGATATTGGCATTCACCCCGGTTCAGGGATCGGTAACAAACGGCGTGGCCTAACGAAAGACATTCTCGGTATTCCGTGTATTGCGATTGGTGTGCCGACGGTGTGTTACGCTTCGACGATCGTGAATAACGCAATTGAGATGATGAAGGAACATTTTAGTACGCAAACGAACAACACGCGCGATATTTTAGGCATGCTAGACGATATTCACGAGCAGGAACGGCTCATGCTCGTAAAGGAAGTGTTGGAGCCGCTCGGGCACGATTTGATTGTAACGCCGAAGGAAGTTGATGAATTCATGGAGGACATGGGCAACATTATTGCCAGTGGTTTGAACGCAGCGCTGCATGAGGCCGTGGATAATAGCAACGTGGCAGCGTATACGCACTGATGGAAGTGTGTGCACGGTAGGCTGCACTAGTTTGCATACAATGAACATGAAAAAGAAGCTCCTTGAACTGAACGCTCATGAATGGCTGAGCGAGCAGATGAGGAGCTTCTTTGTTTGATGATGCAATTTGATAAGTAGTCTCACAGCTTAAGTAGCTTAATGAACTAATTCCATCACTACGCCTACAACTGGCCCATCATCGTCAATGGCTCCTGTTAATCGGAAACCAAAGGACTCATATAGCTGTTGAGCGAGCTTGTTATCTGGGTGAAGACTCAAAAATGTTTTGCGAGTACCGTACTGTTCTTGCATATGATCAAGGAGTAATCGAATAAACCGCTTCGCATATCCCTTTCCTTGGTATGTCTGATCTATCATAAATCGATCCAGCCATATACTACTTTCAGCTTCGGAATACCAGCCGTACATGGCATAGCCTACTAGCAGTTCTCCATCATATAGTGCTACTGAAAATCCATTTTCTTCGAATAGTGACTCCGCCATCGAAAATGCATTGCTTTCAATGAAGGAACTCTGCTCCTCTGCCACCTGTAAGGCCGCGACTGCGCGCCAATTGGCTGCTGTTACTTCACATAGATGAAGACTCATCATTCCATCCCGCTTTCATTGCGATTAAACGCCAAGCGTCATTCTTTCATTATAGAATATCTCTTAACATTTTAAAAATGTTAATCGTTGTCCTTACCTTCTAGCGTTTGTCCTTTGGTCGGATCAAGGTTGTTCTCCCATTGTGGACGAATGGAGTAGCTATAAAGAAAATTAGGCTCGTTTGCTAAATGCATATGGATATGGGCCTCGCTAGAGTTACCAGAATTGCCGCACAACCCGAGCAATTGCCCCGCTTTCACACGCTCGCCTTTTTTGACTTTAATTGAGTCTTTTTTAAAATGAGCCATCAGCGTATATTCGCCATTTTCATGGTCAATCCATACGTAGTTGCCAGCAAGATTAGATGGGTCATTCGGTAGTTCCCCAGGTTTGTTGTCAGCTACATTGTTCACGACCTCGACAATGACGCCGTCAGCAGGTGCAAGTACCTCTTTTCCGAAAGCATAGTAGCTTTCATTGCGGGTTGGGTCGCCCTTGTAGGAGGCGCCGTCTTTTGTCATGATGATATCGTATGCGTAGCGTTGATTTTGATGCTCATAGTGGTAGCTGAGATTGACATTTCTCCCGCCCCAAAGGACGTACCATTTATCTTCAAAGGGCAGCTGATAAGTCGTTTTACCGAATTGCTCGTCGGATGCGTATTGCTCAACCGTAACTCGCTTCAGTCCTGTAATTTGGTTGTTGACGACATACATTTGAATAGCGCTACGACCATGCTTATCTTCCCAGCTGTACATGGACTTCTTGTTTAATGTCGTTGCGCTAAGCAGGCTAGGTTTTTCGCCTTTTTTCCATAAATAGGGCATGCTTTGTTGGAGTTCGGCTTCAGATAGTTGTTTTTTAAAATCAGGTGATAAAGAAGTGTACAATTGTTTCACTTGATGTTCGGCGATCCAGCGCCCGAGTAACTCATGTGTTAGAGTTACTTGTTTCTGCTTGCTTAACTGCTTATTTTGCGGTTTATGAGTAGGATTGTTAGGTTCTTTGTTTACTAGTTTGACAGCTATGTTATCATTTGCTCCATTGGGAGCATGTGCTTGCACTTTCTTGCCACCATTTTCTCCCAATCCGCCCAGTATCCCTCCTACTGCAATCACAGTAAGTAAGGTTAGCTTTCCCCAACGAGATGAGTTTATCGTTTTTTGTTGTACGCTCATGTATCATCACTGCCTCTCTGTTAGATGTAAAATAGGAAACCAAAATATGGTCTCTCTAAAGCTAGTATACAAGATGATGTTGAACGTAAACACTACGAATGAGGATGAAACGGTCAGAATATTAAGGTTTCGTGAAGATACGCTCTAATCTTTTTTCCTCGTTGGATGAAAAAATACTAGCTCGATATAGTGTTTCGATGAAAATTATGGTAAATAATAATTGGATAACAAGATTAAAATCAACTAAGTTATAAATTATTTAATTCCTATTAGATTTATTTTTATTAAACATTGGTTAATTAAATGAGTAGGAGTAAGATGTGTGAAAGGAAAGAGGATGTTTCGTGTGAAATTGCGTGTGAGCTAAAGTGGAAGCAGTGAATTTAACCCTTCAAACAATAAAATCGTCGAAACCACTATAACGAACTGTAACCCGTAGGATAGACATTTTTTAAAAAGGTGCCTGTGTCCGGGGGCCTTTTGTAATGTCCATATAATGGGTTACAGTTCATTGTAGGGTGCGAAGTGATGGAAGTCCAACTATGAATAAGTGCTGCTTGTTTAAAATATCTCGCCTTTAAAAAGATACCCTAAAATAAGGCCAGTAACCCAGAACAACAGTAACTTATTATTTTTCTCAGTTTTTTCGCTCACTACTACACCAATGAAGTAAACTAGAAGGAGCATAGCAATACGCAAAATCACATGAACAAATGGAAAAGCAATTCCACATAACAAAGCTAGAATATGAATAAGCCAAACTAGCTGTTTATTCATAAATACACCTCAGGTTTTAGTTGTACGTTACATTATCGCTTTTCCCATATCACGTTCATATTTCCTAATTTATCATGTATGGACTGTTTTTGTGGATCAATCGCGACTAGTAAAAAACCAGAAAACGCCAAAGCGATAGATATAAACTTCCCGATCACTTCTCTCAATAAAACCTCCTCCCAAGCTATTTTTTCATTTTGTTTCGATACTACCTTTATACCTACAACCATTTTGCCAAGTGTTTGTCCGAAAAAGTAGGTGAATATAAAGAAATAAAAACAAAATAAACATAATTTACTTATTGTTATGTAAAATTCATGATTTGAATCTCCAAGCAAAAAGTCAAAGAGGAGGTAAAAAACCGACATTATGAACGTCAAATCTAAAATAAAGGCGATCGTTCTAACCCAAAAACCGGCATAAGTTACATGTTGGACAGTCATTGCTTGTACCCTCCTGCGAGTTTTCGTGTATATTTCTACTTAAGCATATATAAAATTTGGGGTGTTGAATCCTCGAATTCTGCTTTTATTCCCTTAACTTGCTGTTCAAGCGTTGGCGTATGTACAGCTTTCGAAACTAACCCTTGAAAAAAAGAGGACTCACTGCTGTAATGAACAATTTTGGGATCGATTATCCCCAACTCATTCTTTACATACAGCGTTGCATCTTCTAAATTGCCCAGTTCGTCCACCAGTCCGAAGGATTTGGCTTGTACGCCAGAATATACACGACCGTCAGCCAGTTTAATCACGGTGCTGCGATCTAGGTTTCTACCTTTGACAACAATGTTTACAAACTGTTCATAGCTTTCATTTACAATATTTTGATAAATGCGTTTGGAATCCTCCGTGAACTCAGTCAATGGATTACCCATACTTTTTTGTGCACCAGAAGTAATGTGGATTTTATGATAACCGAGTTTATCGGCCAAATTTTTGTAGTTGGGAAAACTCATAACAACCCCAATGCTCCCTGTTACCGTAAGCGGATTGGCAAATATTTTATGCGCGGGAGCTGAAATATAGTAACCACCAGACGCGGCTATTGATCCCATGCTAGCTACAACTATTTTTCCGGATTTTTTGGCCTGAAGTACTTTCCTGTAAATATGATCAGATGTTACCACATCACCACCAGGCGTATTTATAGCCAGTATAATCCCTTTAACTTGTGGATCTTTTATTGCCGTGTCAAGCTGAGATACGACACTTTGTCGTTTTCCATCAGACTCGGGCGAAATCACACCCTCGACGAAGATTTGGGCAATCTTTGTACTATTGGCTCCTTCGATGACTTGCTCTGTCCACCCTTGATTTGTTTTCGCACCGCTATGAGTCGAAACATATACAAATAACGAACTGAAGGACATAATGACTATGGCTAAAGCTGCAATAACTAGTTTGTTGTTCATAATTCGCCCCTTTTCCTACCTAAACAGAATCCGCTGATTGTAGATAATATCGTTTCTCTTCAAAAAAACTCCATTAAACTTAATAGGTACTGAAGCTCCATTTAAATAATTCGAAAGAGGCTCTCTTTGGATAGCATGAATATGCAAATGTGGTTCCGTGCTGTAGCCAGAATTTCCGACTTGGGCTAGTGGCTGTCCGATTGTTACGATGTCGCCTTCCTTTACTTGGAGACTGCCTTTTTTTAAATGCAACAGTAAAATGTAAACATGTTCGTATTCAATAACAATCATGTTGCTCTTACCTGTAGTTGATCGTATTCTAATCTCATCGTTTATACCATCAACGGTTGCAACGATTTTTCCTTCAACAGGGCTGTAGATCGTTTCCCCATACACCGCATAATTGTCTAATTTCATTTTGTCCCCGAATGGTTTATTACGAAGTCCAAATGGATTGAGCTTTACAATATCCACAGCATACTTTTGCGTCGGATATTTAAAATGATAGTTCATAGATTCATTTGACCCACCCTGACCAACAAAGTAAAGGCCATGCTTGAATGGAAATGAAATAGATATCGCCTTCCTGTGTGTATCTGACGATACAAGCAGGGAAGGGATGAAAAATATAAAAATTAACAATTGTGATATGCCAATCAAGGCATACAAACGATAAAACCATCTCGTTCTTGTTCGATTAATTGAAAATGGAATGCCTTTCATTCTAAATATGGATTTGATTAGACTACAGAACAATATAATGATAATGATTGGTCTGAATAAGTAGCTAATTGTCGTCCAATCTACCAGAAGCAGCATCATTGCGGTCCAGCCCACTGTGAAAAAAATGTGTACCAGCCATAACTTGCGGTCTGCAAATCGATAGCTGACCAGCAAGGCACATGAAAGTAATGGAATGAAGACAGCTATTATAAAATTAAACAAGAGTGCCATAGACTCCTCCGCAATTGTGACAATGTTGTTTTTAAGAGGTTAAAGTGTCCAATACCTTTTGTCGGAAAGTAAGATCCACTAAAAATTTATGCAGAAAGAGGTCTATTTTATGTCTCAACCACATGTTATCAAGACCGGAAGGGTCATCAATAAACAGTGCCATATCCAATGTGTTTCCTTCTAAATCCTTGCTATATAAAGCTTCATTTAGTATGGAAATCGTCGATCCACCTTTACTACCCAAATAAGCAAACTTAGAATGTGGAGCTAATGGACGGTCCATTATAGATCTAATCGTGTCACGAATTGGGGCAGTAAACAGCTCATCATCTTGGTGAATTCTTTTTAGTAAAGTTGCATAGTCTTTTGCAGTAGAAGAAGGTAATTTACTAGATTTTATTTGTTGTAATTTTCTATCAAAAGAACTGGAGCGAGTGAAGTTCGTAACCAACTCTTTAGATAAATCATTTTTAAGTAGGTTATGGATGTCACAAGCATGTAACGAATACTCTTTGCTGGACATTTGTTGAATATATTGATGAAGTTGTTTTCTAGATCGTTTTTGTTTATCGTTCAGATACGACGAAATTAGCATGGCCGAAGATATTGGAAATAACGGATCATGAAAATTCAAATGAAGCTCCTGAATGGTCTTGTTAATTCGTTCAAGACCCAAATAGTCAATCAGATATTCTGTATTTGCATTAGAGCTATATGCAATCATTCCTCGAACTATCTCTTGCAAGGGTATGAAACTATCGGGCGTTACTTGTTCAATATGAAGCGATTTTAACCAATTAGGATGAGCGCCGCCATCCCTATTAGGAATATAGTATCTGTCAATTTCATGTAATGAAACCATAGTGTGGGGCTCGACCTTCTTGGATGCTACCTGCTTTGCATATTCAATCGCGATCATGATTTTTACCGTACTAGCTAAAGGCATTTTACGTTCGGCTCCATAATCAACGATTGTCTTTCCGTTGACATAGACGTACATCGAAGCTTTGTCAGGATTATTTTTTATAAAGGCTAAAACATGTTTTTCTGTCTTTTTTTCATCATACATTTTTGCAATCTTCGCTAGAGCAAAAAATAAGAATATAAGTACGGCGATTATAATTACCACGCTATAAAGATATACCATCGTTCACTCACCTTCATTTTAATGGAATATGTGGTTATGGTAACCTGCATACATTGTCGTCGCAATGTGCAACAGGCACGAGTTTTCTTTTTGAAGCAACATAATCGTAAATAATACCCCCAATGCCTAGCTTGCTTGATACGAAAAAGATAGGGACAAAGATCCATAAAGGAAGCAATCTCTTCGAAATTTGAGTGACAGAATCAATACCTTTGAGCTTTACGCTATCATTAATAGCTAGTGCGCTGTGCATTCTTTTCTCCACCTCGGCGGGATCAAGGTCGTAGCGCTGAACCACGTTTGGATCTCGAAAGCTAAGACAGTCCAGCAAACGGAAATAATCCATCCGTTTAAATCGAGACATAATGCCTTGGCATACCGGACACCAGCCGTCGTAAAACACAATGACCCGCTGTGACTTAAACAGCCTGTATCCAACGGCTCTGGTACGACGTAAAAAGCGAAGCTGTGTCTTCCGCATCAGTCTTATGGTGGAATAGTACATTTTCTTATATTCGTTGTCGGTAAAGACGAGAAGCTCCATTACGATCATAATGAGAGAAAATGTTAATAATCCCATTCCGATACCAATGCCTAGATGAAATATGATCATTCCAGCAACCATGAAGGGCTTAACCCTTTTATTCATGATCGTAAACGGAAAAGCAAGCTTCATAACGATACTCGCGTAGGAGAACAGTATGACGGCCCATAAATAATTGTCGACAATATATCGCAGTGAAGGTCTACTGAATTCTTCGACCTGTGCAATATAGTAGATAGCGGTACCATTTTGCCAAAGCTCACCCATAACTTGATAAAAGGCTGAGACAAAATAAACAATGCATAGCTGTATGATGCAAAAAATGACCGCGAAGTTGTGCAAAATAGAAGAAAGTTGGAATGTGAATGAGTCACTTCTGTTCTCTCTAGACACTTGATACTTTTGTGCATCCATAGAGAAATAGGCTGTACAGTTCGCAAAAAGTAGGAAGAATAAGCTAACAGCAAGCAGGTTATCGCCACCATCACTAATATGAAACATTAGATTGTATATAGAATAGAAAAAAATAAAGTTTAATATATTGAATAGCCTACCTTTATATCCTATTAAATAGATTATAGTTACGATGATTCCAAGATGAAAAATAATGTCAAAATACAGTGTTGAATCACTAAAGTTATAAAGGGAATACGTATATTTTTTGAACTCGTCTGTGTAGGAATTTACACCTGAAGCTGTCCAAAGGAAATGCCTTTGATTGTAGTGAATCAAATAGTTATATAGAATGAGTACCCCTATGGCAATACGAAGTAAACTGGCGCCTATTAAAAAGCGTTCTTTCGTTACGCACTCACGGAAACGCGATAACATCTTCGTCCACCTTCTTCCATTCATAAACTTTTAGGCTCTTTTCTGGCTTGTGCTTTTTGTCATTTCGTTTGGAATAGGGTACGGTATCGGTTACAGAAATCATAAATTGTACCTTTATCAGTTGCTGATTACCCAGTGCTTTTTTTGCATATGATGATGCATATCGATACAAAGCTTCTCTGGAATCATCTTTTTGAGTTTCATCTTCTTTTTTCAAGAGCGTCGTATCGCCTTTGGTTTCCATCTTTTTTTGCAGCAACTTGATGGATAAATCGTCTTTTCCGCCCCCTTGTAATCTATGTACATAACCGGTTCCAATACGAGTGATCCGATTGTAGGGAGAAAATACCGTCTCCTGATTTTTAGCAGTAATACTCGAGGAAACATCAAACCATTGAGATTGTTTCACTTGTTGGTCAGATGTGTCTTTATACTCTGCTCTTACATAAATTTTAAAATTCACTGTCATCGGGGTGGGAGCGAATAAATGCCAGTTTTGCTGAAAGAAAGTGTTAACATAGGGCAAAATATAAGGCTGGGCCTTTACTGAGATTGGATTCACGGGACCAGCATGCAATAAAATAACAAAATAATGTATCGGTAAATATAAAGCTAATAAAATAACTATTGCATTTAATGTCCATTTTTGGAGCTTAGTTAGTTTCAAGGTATCACTCCATTTGTTCAATATTAGGAGAAAACAGGAAACTAAGCTGTAAAGCAACTTGGTTTCCTGTTTACATGGAAAGCTATTTATCGAAAATTTGCTCTGTTGCTGGATCTTGGCTTGTAAAAGCCGTTGTACCTGCATACATAGATGCATTTCTCATTACATCGTCCAATGCATTAGCAGCAGCCTTGGCAGCGTTTGTGCCGTAAACCCAAGCTACTCTAGCAGCTGCAGCTAAGACTGCTTCAGGAGTTGCTTCAGTGGCGTTAGCTTGCAAACTAGCTTTTACTACTGAGTCGCTAGCTGTTACAGGTGAAACGCTAGTACCTGAAGTTGCGGAACTGTGAATAGTCACCGCACCAAATGCAACAATACCTAAAGACAAACATAAAATCATCCATTTCTTTTTCACTACAATTCCTCCTCATATTTCTAAAATTAATAGTTTAATCTTTAATATTCAAAAAATGAGTGAAAAATCCCGAGTTAGTAATCTTTTGATAGTCACTTTCTAAATATAAGATTAGGAAGATAGTACGTTACATTTTTTTACTTGTCAAACTTTTCTTAAAAATAACTAAGAATTAAAATTAAGTGTTTCCTATGTAAATTAATAGAATATATTGTATATGAGAAACATTCTCATAAAAAATGTATAAGTTATTAAATTAAAAAGTCCTCGTTCTATTACATAGATTGTTCTCATAGATTCTACTATTAGCATGATTCTATCGATTCCACATGAAAGATTTGCACAGACGTGCCGGAATCAAAGTCGTGCAGCAGCGGGAGAAGGAGGACTTCACTTATGTTTAAAATTTTTAATGTAGGAAAAATGAAGCGGCGATGGATACAGGCTTTAGTGATGGGACGCACATTCGTGCTGCTTGCTATCGGGTCTGCCGTATTCTTTGTCATTATAGGGTTAGGCAATATGATGGAGCAGCGACTGCATTCCTCTCCGATCTCGTCGATGAAAGGATTTGCGGCGAGTTTATCTTCACGCCTGTTCGTAGATATGATGGCGATGGAGCTTCCGCACTTGCCGGAGGGTGAAGGGGAAGCGACGATTTCCAGCAAGCAGGTCGCTCAATTTATGTTTCGGATGATCACGAATGTGAATCTGCTCGATCCGAAGAGCTTATTAGCGAGTGAGCTGCCTGGTTTAAATCACGATGCAGCTGTGCCGCTTCGCCTTGGCGTCGGCAATCTTACAGCTAAAGGGCCTGAAGACTACGTACCGCTGCCTGATCAGGCTAACGGGAACAGCTCTAGCGGAGCTAACACAGATGCGAGCCATGGTAGTCAAAGCGATACGGGGAGCGAAGAAGGGGAACAACGAGCGGGTGAAGGAGACACGAAGAATTCGGATGAACAGCTAGACGGTCAAGATGGGCTGCGGGCAGACCATGAGGTTAAACCTTTGCCAGATCAACGTTCTGGAGATAGAAATGGGGGTGCCATTTCGGGCTCAGCACACCGCAAATCGGTATTCATCTACCACTCGCATAATCGGGAATCATGGAATCCCGTGTTACAACAGCAGAGCAATAATCCGAGTGACAGTAAAAAGAACATTACTATAGTAGGGAAGCGGCTTCAGGAACAGCTGGAAAAACGGGGTGTAGGGGCTGTGCATTCCGATAAAGATTATTTTTCAACAGTAAAAGGATATAACTGGAACTATTCCTATCGCTATTCGAAGCGAACAGTGAAGCAAGCTATGTCCGAACACGATAACTTACAGTTCTTTTTCGATATTCATCGCGATGCTGCCCGTCGTTCGAACTCGACCGTTGAAATTAACGGCAAATCGTATGCGCAAGTCTATTTCGTCATCGGTCATCGCAACCCGAAGTGGCGGGAGAACGAGAAGTTTGCCAGCGACATTCATGAAAAATTAGAAAAGCGATATCCCGGCATATCCCGCGGAATTTGGGGGAAATCAGCTGCCCAAGGCAACGGTGAATACAATCAATCCTTGTCCCCGCATAGTGTGGTTGTCGAAATTGGCGGCATAGATAATACGCTTGAAGAGAGCTACCGGACCGTTGACGTGATGGCCGATCTTATTGCTGAGGTGGTGCACAGCAAGTCGAATGCGAACCCCGTTAATAAGCCGATTCAGACGCTGTAACGGACAATCACTATTTTGGAAGGGCGGAGGAGCTGGGATGTCGCGCTATATGAAGCAGATGATCGGGATTATGATTCTTGTCGTGTTGGGCATTTTTATTGGGATGGAAATGGCTAATACGGGAATTGAGCGGGTGTATGGACCTCTTCCAGAGGAATGGAAACAGGGAGAGAGTCGTGAACGCCAAGAAGTTCACAAGCAGCAGGAGCGGGCAAACGAGCGTATGAGCGTGCCGGAGCGTGGTTTTGCGAATGGACGGTACGATGGCGAATATGAAACGGGTCGGACTCGTAGCGGTGAGAACGAAGCGAATGGTGAGCGTGGTGAGCGCGGAAATAGTGGGAACAGCGAAACCAATGGAAACGGCTTATGGCTACCGCCCGCAGAGCAAGCTCCTGTTGATAAGCTGGCAGACCAAACGGCTGGTTTGCTGCAATCGATTTCGCAGGCGGGCATGCAGGCGATTGTTGGACTGTTCGGATCCATATTTTAACATGTGAATGTAAGGTTTTAGACGATAGTTATGCCTACCATTGCTGGGAATCCATCCTTTCGGTATAATATATAAATTGAAACTTGGCTCATTGTGATGAGCTCAGTAGTGGGGGTATAGAATTCGAATGACGGAAATGCTGTCGCGACAGAAGAAAATACGTAATTTTTGTATTATTGCGCATATTGACCACGGTAAATCAACACTTGCCGATCGGATTTTGGAATATACGGGTGCACTTACATCTCGTGAGATGCAAGCTCAAGTGCTTGACCAAATGGACTTGGAGCGCGAGCGCGGAATTACGATTAAATTGCAAGCGGTTCGCTTGAACTATACAGCGGACGACGGAGAAGAATATATTCTTAACTTGATCGATACACCGGGGCACGTCGACTTTACGTACGAAGTTTCCCGAAGCCTAGCTGCTTGTGAAGGTGCATTGCTCGTCGTAGACGCGGCACAAGGCATCGAAGCGCAAACGTTGGCGAACGTATACTTGGCGTTGGACAATAACCTTGAAATTATTCCGGTTATTAACAAGATTGACTTACCTAGTGCGGAGCCAGAGCGCGTAAAAGGTGAAGTTGAAGAAGTTATCGGTCTGGACTGTTCGGATGCGGTGTTGGCGTCTGCGAAAGCGGGCATCGGCATTAAAGAAATTATCGAGCAAGTCGTACAAAAAGTGCCGGCACCGACGGGTAATCCGGATGAGCCGCTTAAAGCGCTTATTTTCGATTCGCACTTCGATCCGTACAAAGGCGTTATCGTATACGTGCGTGTTGTTGACGGTTCGATTCGTGCAGGCAGCAAAATTAAGATGATGGCTACAGACAAAGTATTCGAAGTTATCGAAGTTGGCGCATTCAAACCGCGGATGACGATTATCGATGAGTTGAATGTAGGCGATGTAGGTTTTGTTGTAGCGGGTATTAAAAATGTAGGTGATACACGTGTCGGTGATACGATTACAGATGCGAAGCAGCCTGCTGTTGAAGCGTTGCCAGGTTACCGCAAAATTAACCCGATGGTATTTTGCGGCTTGTATCCGATCGAAACGTCTGACTACAACGACCTACGCGAAGCGTTGGAAAAGTTGCAGTTGAACGACGCTTCGTTAACATTTGAGCCGGAAACGTCTTCAGCGTTGGGCTTCGGTTTCCGTTGCGGCTTCCTCGGATTGCTGCACATGGAAATTATTCAAGAGCGTATCGAGCGTGAATTCAACATTCCGTTGATTACGACGGCTCCGAGCGTTATTTACCGCGTCACGTTGACGAGTGGCGAAGTATTGACGATCGACAACCCGTCTAACTATCCGGATCAAATGCGTATCGACTTCGTTGAGGAGCCGTTCGTTAAGGCATCCGTTATCGTGCCAAACGAGTTTGTCGGCGCTATTATGGAATTGTGCCAAGGCAAACGTGGCGAATTCGTCGATATGCAATACTTGGATACGACACGTGTTACGATTACGTACCAAATTCCGTTGTCTGAAGTCGTTTACGATTTCTTTGACCAACTGAAATCAAGTACGAAGGGCTACGCTTCCTTCGACTACGAGTTGTCCGGCTACCGCCGTTCCAGCTTGGTTAAAATGGATATCTTGCTTAACAACGAACAAGTGGATGCCTTGTCCGTTATCGTGCATAAAGACCGTGCGTACCATCGCGGTAAAATTGTGTGCGAGAAGCTGCGTGGGCTTATTCCTCGTCAAATGTTCGAGGTTCCGATTCAAGCTGCAATCGGCACGAAGGTCGTTGCGCGTGAGACGGTTAAAGCGATGCGTAAAAACGTATTGGCAAAATGCTACGGCGGCGATATTTCCCGTAAACGGAAATTGCTTGAGAAGCAAAAAGAAGGTAAGAAGCGCATGAAGCAAGTCGGTAGCGTCGAGGTACCGCAAGAAGCGTTTATGGCTGTCTTGAAAATTGACGACAACTAAGACCACACTTTAAGTGTGATGTCTATCGTTTCTATAAATCGTGAAGAGCCGTGGATTCTCTACCCATTGAGGGAGGGGATTCCACGGCTCTCTTTTTGTATGTGAATTTGAATGTGCATTTGTATGTGAATTTGAATGTGCATTTGTATGTGAATTTGAATGTGCATTTGTATGTGAATTTGAATGTGCATTTGTATGTGAATTTGAATGTGCACATATGTAATGAAACGCTACATCTTGCAAGGGGTTATCCCAGTCCGCCTCGTTGCCTATGTTTGATCGACTCATTCAGGCTAGTGCTCGTTTTTTCTTAGTAGAGGAGTGAGGGCTGCTATTTTAGTTGAATAGAGGGTTTGCTTAGTATAAACATGTTCATACAATAAACCGTTGGGGATTGCCAGAAGTATCACGATATGAAGATAAGTATAAGAAAAAGGAAAAGCAAAAAGAAAAGGGAATGGATTACATTTATCGTGTTTTAGGTGCTTAGCTAATAACGACGTAAGATCGTGTAGCATGAAATTAGCTGAAGATATCGATCACTCATGTTCTAACAGCCTTGCAGAGAACTTGTCGATTGTCGCCTGTCGATTCATGAATTTCAAACTATTTTGTTAGAGGAGTGTAACCATGAAAAGTAAAGTGTTTAAAATGGTACTTACGGTCCTGCTATTAACGGGAAGTGTTTTAATCCCTCTCTCGGGTGCATCTTCCATTCAGCGAGGGCCGGCGCATTGTCCGCAGCAGCCAAATTTACCTCACGGGTCTGAGCAATCTCCGATTCATTTAACGGGTAAAGTTAAGCCAGTTCTCAATTCGATTCAATTTAAGTACAACACGGTGAACGCGGACATCGTAAATGATGGGCACACGATCCAAGTGAACGTTCCGCAAGGAAACTCGGTTACGATCAATGGTGTGCAATACAAGCTGGCGCAGTTCCACTTCCATACACCAAGTGAGCACAAGCTACAAAATCGCTTGTATGACATGGAAGTTCATTTTGTGCATCAAGATAGCACAGGAAAATTGGCAGTGGTTGGTGCCTTTATACAAGCAGGAAGCAGTAGCGGAGCGTATGGGCCTATCTTTGACCAGCTGCCACAGCAAGTGAATCAGCCCGTTCCACTTGATAACCCATTGCCATTATCGTCATTATTGCCGAAGAGCAGCGGATATTACTCGTATTGTGGCTCTTTAACGACGGGTACGTATGCAGAAGGTGTTAGATGGTTGGTGCTTAAAAAGCCAATCACGTTAACAGCAGAGGACATTGAGAAGTTTAGAGCTCTTCATCATGATAATAATCGTGCAGTACAGCCTCTCAATCACCGGACTTTATTCCAAGGACACTTCTAGTATAAGCTTGGTTCTCAGCAGGCTATACATTGTGAACTTGTTGCGGATGTGATACGCTTTACGTGCTATGCTTAAATGCCTAGCTGTGAAAAGTGTTAGTCGAAGCAAGGAGGACATGATGACGGCTTCAGCAGAGTCTCAATACCAACAGCAGTCTCAGGCACCACAAGCGCCGCGAGCTGTTTATATTCATATTCCATTTTGTACGAACAAGTGCCATTATTGTGACTTCAACTCTTATGTATTGAAGGAACAGCCAGTGATGGAACACTTGCGCGCGATGGAGCAAGAAATGGCGCGCACGGTGGAGCAATGTCCACCTTCGGTGATCGATACCATTTTTGTCGGCGGGGGAACCCCGACCGTATTGAAGCCTGATGAAATGGCTTATTTTTTAGAATCCGTTCGGCGACATTTTCCGAACTGGAGCAACAATATTGAGTTTAGTATGGAAGCGAACCCGGGAACGACCGATGTAGATAAGCTCCGGGTCATGTATGAGGGTGGCGTCAATCGCCTTAGCTTTGGCGTTCAATCATTCAATAACGATTTATTGCATGGCATCGGCCGTATTCATAGCGTTGATGACGTATATCGCAGCATTGACAACGCACGTAAGGTTGGTTTTGACAATATGTCGATCGATCTTATGTTCGGCTTGCCGAACCAGACTGTTGAAGTACTTGAGCATAGTGTGGAGCGAGCGTTGGAGCTTGATCTGCCCCATTTGTCGATATACAGCTTAAAGGTAGAAGAGAATACGCTGTTCCACACGCTATACAAGCGTAGTCAGTTGCCGCTTCCGAATGAGGAAGATGAGCTTGCCATGTATATGCTTATTATGGAGCGGATGAAAGCGGCAGGGTTTGAGCAATACGAAATAAGCAACTTTGCTAAGCCAGGCTTTGCTAGCCGCCATAATACGACGTATTGGCGTAACGAAGATTACTACGGCATCGGTGCCGGTGCGCATGGCTACGTGAATCGTCAGCGTCATATTAACATTAAAGGCGTTAACCCATACAACGCAGCTTGTCAGACGGGTCTGCCTCGTCTAGACTCGTTTACAGTTGATATAGGGGATGCGATGGAAGACTTTATGATGGTTGGGCTACGTGTCATGGAAGGTATCGACAAAGCTCGCTTCCGTGCACAGTTTCCAGGATATGAGCTTGATCAAGTGTTTCAAGTTCAGCTTACGAAGTTACTGCAAGCTAATTTACTAGAGCAGACTGAAGTAGGCTATAGGCTTAGCGAGCAGGGGCTATTATTCGGCAACGATGTATTTGGAACGTTTATCGGAGCAGTTAGCGACGCGCAGCGAGCATAAAGGAATAGGTTTACGCAGATTAAGCGGTCAATGTCTGGTTGGGAGTACCACGGACATTGACCGCTCTTTATGATTCGCCTCCATTAGCGCTTCATGACCATCCTGATTAACAAGGAAAGGGCAAGCGCCATAAAGAAGGAGGCTGACAAACAAGCCGCAAATGTTACGGCATACATGCTAAAGGATGGTGCGTGCAACTGCATCGCTACCAATATAAAGCTAATGACTGTAAAAAAAGTCGTAATGAGCAGAACCCTTCTTTTCAACATTACTCCTCCATTTTCCATGATAGGTATTAATCTTCAACGGTTTTGTATAGTATGCCCCGTTTACTTGTACTCATCAAATATGTTTGAAGCGTGACACTTTCAAAAATATTTTTAAAAATGACTGGGAAAATATATATTTTCCATGGGTTTTCTATTAAAATATTGAATAGAAAATAATTCCTATGAGGTGTCCAAGTATGAATAAGAACAATTGGGTTCGGCTCATGCTGGCTGTACTTTTCGTATGGGTATCCATTCCGCTTGGAATTGGCCATGCCGAACTAACTAAAGCAGCTGAACAACCGCCAAATGTGCAAACACGGATTGTGATCAAATTTAAAGATGACGTCAACATTCCATATGTGGATGGCGCTGAACAACACGTCGCGAAGTTGCCGGAAACAACCGCGAATTTTATGACAGGCACTCTGCAACAGCTTCAATTAAAAAGATTATTTACCGCGCTTGAGCCGGAAGCGATTCAGCAATTGCAGCAAAGCGCAGAGCAGAATATTGTTAAGAGCACTGCTGGCACTGCAACTAGCACAATACCTACCCAACCTAATCTACTCAAATATTTTGTGCTCGAAGTGCCGCAAGCAGCAGATACGAAGTCGCTTATTAGCCAAATTTCGAGTTCTCCAGTTGTCGAGACGGCTTATATTGAAGGAAAGCCTGTCCAACCTCCAAGTACAGTCGATTATGTCAATGACCCGCATTCTACAGCCCAAACGTATTTGCATACAGCGCCTTACGGAATTAACGCGCATTATGCTTGGAAGTATCAAGGCGGGGACGGTACAGGCATTACAATTGTAGATTTGGAGCAAGGTTGGAATGTACAGCATGAAGATTTAGTAAGCCAAAATATTGAACTTATTTCAGGCGTAAACCAAGCTTATCATGATCACGGTACGGCTGTATTAGGGGAGATGGTGTCTACTGACAATTCCATTGGAACGGTGGGTATCGTACCTAAAGCAACAGCAAAAGTGGTATCCCAGTACCGCACGGCTAACATTTATAGTACGGCTGATGCGATTTTAAGCGCTACAAGTGTGCTGAAGGCGGGCGATATACTGCTACTTGAGGCACAGACCAATCATCCGAGCACTGGGGAAGGGCTGTATCCAGTTGAGGTGGAGTCAGCTGTGTTTGCAGCGATTCGAACAGCGTCCAATAAAGGTGTTGTCGTCGTGGAAGCAGCTGGGAATGGATCAAATGATCTGGATAACTATAAAAATGAACAAGGTAAACATGTGCTGAACCGCACTAGCCCTGATTTTAAAGATTCCGGCGCAATCATAGTAGGAGCAGCAACATCAGATCCACCTCATAAAAGACTTGGCTTTTCTAATTATGGAAGCAGAGTTGACACTTATGGGTTTGGAGAGAATGTGACGACTACTTCAGGTTCGTTAGGTCAGAACAACAAATATACACACAAGTTTAGTGGTACTTCCAGTGCTTCGCCAATCGTGGCTGGCGCACTTGCTTCATTTCAAGGGATTTCCAAAGCAAGGTTTAACAACGTATTATCACCGCAGCAACTTCGAAATGTCGTGACGAACTCGCAATTTTCTACCCCATCAGCTGACGAAAACGATAAAATCGGTCGCATGCCTAACTTAAAAGCATTAATTGACTGGCTATTACCTCAAGAGAAAAAAGATCGATAATTCCAATTCCTGCTTGTATGTTATCCACAGCTTAAATCACGGAATGTCCCATTCAATGGGGCATTCTTCTTTCTCATTTTTAATATCAATTGAAAGTTAATTCATTATCATGTATATTTACTCATATATTATGGTGAACGGTCGGAGGGAAGGACAATGACAGCCGCTACAGTCCTATGCAGAAAAGCAACGCTTGATGATGTTGAAGCATTGTATAACTTAATTTATGAATATGCAGAACAGGGCATTATGCTGCCCCGATCTCGTGAGGCATTGGCTCGATTAGTTGTTCATTTTGTTGTAGCAGAAGTGAATGGTGATCTTGTGGGGTGCGGCTCGTTGTGCCAGCTAGGAAATGAGCTCGTCGAAATCCGATCCCTTGGCATTTTGCCAGGATATAAAGGGTTAGGAATTGGCTCGAAGCTGGTGGAATTGCTGCTAGAGGAGGCAAGAAATCGTTCGCTGCCTAAGGTGATGGCGCTAACATTAGAAGCTGCTTTTTTTCTAAAAAACGGCTTTCATATTGTCGATAAAGAAATATTTCCAGAAAAAGTATGGACGGATTGTGTGAATTGCCCTAAACGGGAACGTTGTGATGAAATCGCGGTTTTGAAAGTGTTGTATTAATACATACGAGAAGAAATGTAACTTACGAGCGAAGCTACGACGGTGCCAAATGGCTCCACAGGTTTCGCTTTTTTGTTTGTTTCGCAATCAGTCCTCTAGGGAGTAGGGGAGAGAAGGTTTGCGAATATGTTAAGATTATGACAAAATATAAGCTTACAAGCTGCTTTGCATATTTTAAGTTTATAATTACATTTATATATTAGAATTAACTAACGAATGGAGAAATTGAACCTCATGTCTAATTTGCCAAATTGCCCAAAATGTAATTCGGAGTACACGTACGAGGATGGAAATTTGTTGATTTGCCCTGAGTGTGCACACGAGTGGTCTCTAGAAGCTGAAGCTGAAAACAATGATGACAACAAAATCATTAAGGATGCCAATGGTAATGTTTTGGCCGATGGCGATTCTGTCAGCGTCATTAAAGACCTTAAAGTGAAAGGAAGTTCATTGGTCGTAAAAATAGGTACAAAAGTTAAAAATATTCGTTTGGTTGATGGCGATCACGATATTGATTGTAAAATTGATGGTTTCGGTGCGATGAAATTAAAATCGGAGTTTGTTAAAAAAATATAGGCAAGGATGTAGTCCTCTGATACGGAGGGCTTTTTCATATCTTGCTGTGGTATGGTTTCGGTATGGCTTAGGCTTTGATGCATATCAAGCTTAGCTCGGCACTCCCAGCTAAAGAACGGACTTGCGACCGTTTTTAAATTGTAGAAAAAGGGAAGTTTCCAGAAAAAGTTGTTCTTGGCTGCTTGTACGGCCAAAACACAAATTCGATGATGAAATCACCGTACTGAAAGTACCGAACTGACTTGACAATGGTCTCGTCCGTTTGGTATTTTTGTAGTAACGGTTAGCACTCGACTCTGATGAGTGCTAACGACATGGCGAAGACGACTTTTTTAAGGAGGGATACGCATGCTGACAGACCGCCAACGCATGATTTTGACAGCTATTGTAGATGATTATATTCGTTCGGCAGAGCCAGTCGGTTCTCGCAGTATTTCGAAGCGTAGCGATGTAGGATTTAGTCCGGCAACGATTCGCAACGAAATGTCGGATTTGGAAGAGCTAGGATTTCTTGAACAGCCGCATACGTCAGCAGGTCGCATTCCTTCAAATAAAGGTTACCGTTATTACGTTGACCATCTTGTTCGTTCAGATGAACTTCCGCATGAAGAGATTGAACGATTAAAGACGATGTTCGCGGAAAAAATAACGGCAATGGAAGAAGTCGTTCAGCATACGGCATCGATTTTATCTCAAATGACGAATTACACGTCGATTGCGCTTGGACCGGAAATGTTTAACGCCTCGCTTCGACATTTTCAGTTGCTGCCATTAAATGAAGAGACGGCTGTAGCGATTATTGTGACTAACACAGGTCACGTCGAGAACAAGACGATCCCGATTCCTGCGGGGATCTCTTCAGCCGAGTTAGAGCGGGTCGTTAATTTGCTCAACACGAAGCTGGTAGGCGTGCCGTTATATAAGCTGCGCTCCAAGTTGTATAGTGCAATCGGGCAAGAAATGAACGACTACGTGTCACATGTCGAAGAGCTGATGAACATTGTAGAGAAGGCGCTAGTCGGCGACGATGTGCAGCGGGAAGTTTATTTAAGTGGTGCGACGAACATGTTGTCGCAGCCAGAATTTCAAGACGTCGATAAGATTAAGACGATTTGGCAGTTGCTTGAAGAAACGCCAACACTCATTAAAGTAGTCGGCTCCGCACCAACAGGTATTCAAGTCCGAATCGGGCAAGAAAATTCCCATGAAGCGATTTCGAATTGCAGCTTAATTACGGCAACGTATACGATTGACGGGCAGACACTGGGTACGATCGGAGTGCTTGGGCCGACTCGGATGGAATACGCGAAAGTGATTAATACGATGAACTTATTGTCGGGACAGTTGGCGCTGCATTTACCGCGCTGGTATAAATAAATCCTCTTAACGTGTAGAGGAATGAATCCTAAATAGCGAATTGAAATAAATGAAGTGTAATAATGAACAGCGAGGAGTGTCGAGATGACTCAAAGCAATGGACCATTACAAGAAGCCGACGAGCGTTATGCGACGCTCCTAAACAATGCAAACGCGGTACGCGCGCTCTGTTCTTCTGTCGAAGGGACGCTTGGCCCGAAAGGCTTAGACGTTATGCTTGTCGGACAAAACGGCGACGTCATTATTACGAATGATGGCGTTACGATCCTAGACAAGATGGACGTTTCCCATCCGGCTGCCAAACTGCTCATTCAAGTCGCACGTGCACAGCAAAATGAAGTGGGTGATGGCACGACGACGGCTACGGTGCTTGCAGGCGCGCTTGTCCAGGAAGGCGTTGCCCAAGTCACCCGCGGTGTTCCGGCAGCTAAAGTGGTATCTGGACTGCTGCAAGGCATTGCCTTTGCATCGGAACAACTGCAAGCACGTTCGATCAGTTTGAATGGTTGGGAAGATGAGCGCTTGCTTCGTGCCGTTCATATTGCTGGGCGTGAACAAGCTGATATTGTACGTCTTGTTATGGAAGCGGGGCGGGCAGTTGGTTGGGAACGGCTGCAAGACGATCGTTTTCGTTTGGCGGAGGCAGTTGTGGCCCATGAAAAGGCGGACAACGAATGCTTTGCAGGGGTTCTGCTCAAGCAGAAGCCGTTGCAGCGTGAATGGCTGCCAGAGCGCCGTGACTGTCGAGTATTAGTATTGCAGGACAGCTTGGAACCGGAAGCGCTGGATGAACAGTTACTCACCACAGAGGCGGGTTTTCAGCAGTATATGGCTCACCGCTCGTTATTTATTGAACGGCTGGAGCGCTTGCGTGAGCTTGGTGTAGGCTTCATTGTATTGGAGCGTAGTATTCATCCAGAAGCGGAGCAATTTTGCCTCGACCACGATATGATGGTTGTCCAGCGTGTCAGCCGTGAGGACGTGCTGCACGTATGTCGCTTGACAGGGGCGAAGCCACTCAAACGAGCGGCATTGGCCAAAGAGCCGTCTGCATTAAGCTCGTTGCTCGGTTATGCAGGCTGCGTCCGCTATGATGAGCGCTTGGAGCGCGTACGAATATACGGGCGAGAAGCGGGGGCATCTACGACACATGGTCGTGAGTTCTTGGATGAAGGTGAGCGGCAGCAACATGCATCACATGCTCATGCACCATCTCCTGTGCAGGTGACACTTATTGTGGGTGCCAGCACACGCGAAGTCGTCGGTGAGCGCGCTCGAATTGCGCAAGATGCAGCATCTGCACTGCAAGCTGCTGTACGCAGTGGCGTGTTGCCAGGTGGGGGGACAGCCGAACTGGCTGTGTCCTATGCGCTGGAGCGCTTCCGCGAGACCGTGCGCGGCATGGAGGCATTCGGCATCGCAGCCGTTGCTCAGGCGCTGCGCAAGCCGATGGCGCAAATCGTGCTCAATGCGGGCTTCAATCCGCTGGAGAAGCTAGAAGAAGCGCGCGCGGTGCAAACCGCCACTGGCTCGGATGCCGTCGGTATCGACTGTGATACAGGGGCGGCGATGGATTACTTGGCCGCTGGCATCGTTGATCCTGCGGCCGTGAAGTTGCACGCGCTCAAAGCAGCCGGTGAAGTGGCGGCAGCGGTGCTGCGTATTCATACGATCATTAAGATGAGATCAGATGCTTAGGTTAGCCGTAGTTGTAGGCGATATTGACGAATACTACTACTGAAGATATGAGAAGGCGTGCGGTGATTATGCACGTCCAAGCCTACACGGTTTTACTTTTTACAGTCATTATTACAATGGAATCAAAGCAATAACTAGCAAACAAGAGAAGTTGATTACTCAAGGGAGGTGAAGGGGTTGAACCAAGAACAAGCTGAAAAAAAGGTTGCAGGTGAAGATGTGAATGTCGACGCAAACCTTGAGCAGCAAGAAGGAAACGTAGAAGGTAACGAAGATAGCCAATCAGCCCAGCATGAAGCTAACAGCGAAGGAAACAGTGAGTTAGAGCGCGTAAAAGCGGAGTCTGACGAACACTATCAGCGTTATTTGCGTGCGCAAGCGGATTTTGATAATTTCCGCCGTCGTACAGTGAAAGAGAAGGAAGAATTGGCGAAATACGCTTCACTTAAACTCGTCACGGAATTAGTGCCTGTACTCGATAACTTCGAGCGCGCATTGGCTACGAATCCGGCTAACGAGGAGTCCGATTCATTTGTAAAAGGCGTGAATATGATCTTCCGTCAAATTTCACAGGTGCTGGAGCAAGAGGGTGTACAGCCGATGAACTCGGTTGGCCAACCATTTAATCCAGAATATCACCAAGCCATTATGCAAGTCGAATCCGACGAGTATGAAGAAGGTATCGTTGTCGAGGAAGTGCAAAGAGGCTACATGCTCAAAGACCGTGTACTTCGTCCAGCAATGGTAAAAGTGAGCGGTTAGTCGCGAGCAGCAGCTAACTCGAACGCATATATTCATCCGATAGCGGAACATCATTTATGGCCCGCTAGAGGATTGCTTTATATATGATTAGTTAATTAATTAAGAACTTTGAGCAAACATAGTGAGCGAGACTCACAAGTTTGGATATCGTTGAGGGAGGGTATTTTAAAATGAGTAAAGTAATTGGTATTGACTTAGGTACAACAAACTCTTGCGTAGCAGTAATGGAGGGTGGCGAAGCTGTCGTCATCCCTAACCCAGAAGGCGCACGTACAACACCATCGGTTCTTGGTTTCAAAAAAGACGGTGAGCGCATCGTTGGTGAAACAGCGAAGCGTCAAGCGATCACAAACCCTGATCGTACGATCAGCTCGATTAAGCGTCACATGGGTACAAACCACAAGACGACAATCGATGGCAAAGACTACACAGCACAAGAAATTTCCGCAATGATCTTGCAAAAGTTGAAAGCTGATGCGGAAGCTTACTTGGGTCAAACCGTAACACAAGCGGTTATTACGGTTCCAGCTTACTTTAACGATTCCCAACGTCAAGCAACAAAGGACGCTGGTAAAATCGCAGGTCTAGAAGTATTGCGTATCGTCAACGAGCCTACAGCGGCAGCATTGGCATACGGTGCAGATAAAGAAGAAGAGCAAACGATTCTCGTTTATGACTTGGGTGGCGGTACGTTTGACGTATCCATCTTGGAATTGGGCGACGGTTTCTTCGAAGTTAAAGCAACTAGCGGTGACAACAGCCTCGGTGGCGATGATTTCGACCAAGTTATCATTGAATATCTTGCAGCTGAGTTCAAAAAAGAACACGGCATCGATTTGACAAAAGACAAAGCAGCTGTTCAACGTTTGAAAGACGCTGCTGAAAAAGCGAAAAAAGAATTGTCTGGTGTAATGACTTCGACAATCAGCTTGCCGTTCATCACTGTTGTTGACGGCGTGCCACAGCACTTGGAAGTAAACTTGACTCGTGCGAAGTTCGAAGAGCTTTCCGCTAACTTGGTTGAGCGTACATTGGCTCCAACTCGTCAAGCTATGCAAGATGCAGGCATGACACCAGCAGACATCGACAAAGTTGTACTTGTTGGTGGATCGACACGTATTCCTGCTGTACAAGACGCAATCAAGAAGCTTACAGGTAAAGATCCGCATAAAGGCGTTAACCCAGATGAAGTGGTTGCCCTTGGTGCAGCTGTTCAAGCAGGTGTCTTGACTGGTGACGTGAAAGACGTTGTCTTGCTCGACGTAACACCGTTGTCCCTCGGTATCGAAACAGCTGGTGGCGTATTTACAAAAATGATCGAGCGTAACACAACGATTCCGACAAGCAAATCGCAAGTGTTCTCGACGTATGCAGATAGCCAAACAAGCGTAGAAATTCACGTCTTGCAAGGTGAGCGTTCCATGGCAGCGGACAACAAGTCGCTTGGACGTTTCGTATTGTCCGACATTCCGCCAGCACCACGTGGCGTTCCGCAAATCGAAGTTTCCTTCGACCTTGACGCGAACGGTATCGTAAAAGTGTCTGCACTAGACAAAGGTACAGGCAAGAGCCAAAACATTACGATTACTTCTTCCAGCGGTTTGTCTGACGCTGAAATCGACCGCATGATGAAAGAAGCGGAATTGCACGCTGAAGAAGATAACCAACGCAAAGAAATGGTTGAAGTGAAGAACAACGCTGACCAATTGGTATATACGACAGAAAAAACGTTGAAAGACTTGGGCGACAAAGTCGAGCAAGCTGAAATCGACAAAGCGAACGAAGCGAAGGATAAAGTAAAAGCTGCGCTTGAAAGCAACAATGTCGAGGAAATTAAAGCAGCTACAGAAGCGTTGTCCGAAATCGTACAACAGCTTTCCGTGAAGTTGTATGAGCAAGCAGCTCAAGCACAGCAAGCAGCTGAAGGCCAAGGCGGACAAGAAGCTCCTAAGAAAGACAACGTCGTAGACGCAGACTATGAAGTTGTAGACGAAGACAAGAAATAAGCGTCCGAATAACAGGTCAAAGCCGGGGCAACACTCGGCTTTGACTTTCCTTTTGATGAAGTGAAACGTGGTGGGGGTGGAACAGTGGCGAATAAACGAGATTTTTATGAAGTGCTTGGTCTGGACAAAGGGGCAAACGAGGACGAAATTAAAAAGGCGTACCGTAAGCTCGCACGCCAGTATCACCCGGACGTCAACAAAGCGGCGGACGCGGAAGATAAGTTCAAAGAGGTTAAGGAAGCTTATGACGTATTGAGCGACGGCCAGAAAAAGGCGACATACGATCAGTACGGTCATGTTGATCCGAATCAAGGCGGCTTCGGTGGCGGTGATTTTGGCGGAGGCGGCTTTGGCGATATTTTCGATATGTTCTTCGGTGGAGGCGGCGGTCGTCGTGATCCGAACGCTCCGCAGCGCGGCAACGATTTGCAGTACACGATGACGATCGAATTTAAGGAAGCGGTGTTCGGCAAAGAAACCGACATTACGATTCCGCGCACAGAACAATGTGATACTTGCTACGGTTCAGGTGCAAAGCCTGGTACGAAGCCAGATGCATGTAAGACGTGTCATGGCACAGGGCAGCAAGAAGTGGTACAAAATACGCCGTTCGGGCGTATGGTGAACCGACGTGCGTGTGGAACTTGCCAAGGTAAAGGCAAGATCATTCGTGAAAAATGTGGTACATGCCACGGTCAAGGAAACGTTAAAAAGCAACGTAAACTCAATGTTCGCATTCCAGGCGGGGTTGACGACGGTGCTCAGCTGCGCATGAGCGGTGAAGGTGAAAGCGGGCTGCGCGGCGGGCCGAGCGGAGACTTGTACATTGTGATTCGCGTGAAGCGCCACGAATTTTTCGAGCGCGACGGGGATGACATTTATTGCGAGGTGCCGCTCACGTTTGCACAAGCGGCGCTCGGCGATGAGATCGAAATTCCGACGCTAACGGAAAAAGTGAAGCTCAAAATTCCTGCTGGCACGCAGACGGGAACGTTGTTCCGCTTGCGCGGCAAAGGTGTTCCACGCTTGCGTGGCAACGGCCAAGGCGACCAGCATGTAAAAGTTATTATCGTTACGCCAACTAAAATGTCCGATGAGCAGAAAGAATTACTGCGTCAATTCGGTCAGCTTGGTGGCGAGCATTCTAACGGTGGGCACGAGGAATCGTTCTTCGAACGTATGAAGCGTGCTTTTCGCGGAGAATAATGCTGTAATTTAGGTATATCATAGAGAACCACCGTTGCCGCAATCGATTTGCGGATAACGGTGGTTTTTTGTCTGGGACATTATTTGAACATGTTGTATTTTTGCATGGAACGTCGGGATAATAAGTTAGGGCGTTGAGTTGGTAGGAATCAACATTACACCTGAGTAGCCTTTTCTTCATGACTATGAAATATGTTATAATATAGCTTATATTGTCGAGGCTGAAGCAGCAGGAGGGAACGTTGTGAAGGTTCAAATGAGAAGTGGGAACATGTCATGGTTCGCGCTAGTTCTTATGCTCGGTGGAGCGCTCTTTTTCCTCTCAAGCTCTCCGGTGCAAGCAGGCTTTTGGAGTAATTTGTGGGGAATTACCGAAATACCGGATGATGTGAATCAGTTGAAAAAAAGTTATGAAGATACACGTAAAGCGTTAGAAGAAACGCAGCGTCAATCTGAAGAAGTACAGAAACGATTAGCGTCCGAAAATGAAAAGCTGCGTGAGCAGAATGAGCAGCTTATGCAGCGCTTATCCTTAATTGAGCAGCAGAACGAACAGAAACATACATTTACGCGCCGCGTCGCTATTACGGTAATGGTAGCGATAGGGTTAGGCCTATTATACTTTGCGTTGACTCGACTATTCCGTGTGTTAGTGTGGCGCCGAAATGCGGACTAGTGTCTGTCTCGGTGTCGGTCACTAGCCATCACACATCGAGATAAGGAGATTGCAGATTGCATGGAAGTTATTAATGAAACAGAAACGCTGCATTCCCAAACGACAACCATTCAGTTAGAGCGGAATGACGTTGTTTATGTGCTGCATCCGCGGCAAATCATTTCATTTCAAGGCCCATCGGCAGCTAGAGAAGATATGCTTATGGATATTGCGGGCATTTATCGTAAGCGCAAGCTTATTCAATCGCGCATTACGGGTCCGGCTAAATTTATGCTAGGTCTCCCCGTTGGCTACCATTTGCAAACATTGCCGATCGTAGAAGATTCAGATTTGTTGTTTGAATGGAAGCATGTGCTGTTTTATACGGAAGGGATGCACATTGAGCGTCGTGTGCAAACGTTTAAAAATGCAGTCATTACAAAAGAAATTGTAAAGATGAAGTTTACGGCAAAGGATGGATTGCTGGGCATTATTTCGAGTGGCCCGATTTATCGCATGGAATTGCACCCAGAGGTACCAACTTATGTAGACGTTAATTGCTTGGTAGCGTATCCGGAAAATGCACGACTGAAGCCATGTGTGTATGGCAACTCGCTTGCTAGTCAGCAAATGAACTACCAATGGGAAATGACAGGACGAGGCTACATATTACTGCAAACGGGCAAGGTCGATGCCCAATTAGAAAGGGAGATGGAAGGCGGAGGACTTATTCGCCGTCTGCTACGTGAAGTCATCCCTTTTGGTGGGGTGTTCATTCGTTAGCTGGGTTATTTTGTATTCGCCCTGTTGTCCACCTGCCTATTGAAAATAGGTACACAATCCTTTATGCTAGACCTATAAGTTCATAAACTCGGTCGGAGATAAGAGTGGGACCACAACTACGCATTGACTACATCAATGCGCGTGTTGTGGTCCCTTTTTATGTTCCGGAAAGGACCTTAGCGATGACATATACACGTACAACGACAGCATCAACAGCTACAGTAACGACATTTTCCAGCCTAAATAGACACGATTATAAGGAGCGCCTTCGCTCCGAAAAATATGATTTACTCGTAATCGGGGGTGGCATTACAGGTGCAGGTATTGCGCTGGATGCAGCTGAACGCGGCTTAAAAACGGCACTTATTGAGATGCAAGACTTTGCTGCCGGAACGAGCAGTCGTTCAACCAAGCTCGTGCATGGCGGTCTGCGTTACTTAAAGCAGTTCGAGGTAAAGCTTGTGCAGGAAGTGGGGCGTGAGCGGGCAATTGTGTATGAGAACGCACCGCACGTTGTGGTGCCGGAATGGATGCTTATGCCTATTGTTGAAGGCGGCACATTCGGCAAATGGGCGACTTCTGTCGGCTTGTACGTGTATGACATGCTGGCAGGTGTTAAGCGGGAAGAGCGTCGCACGATGCTGAATAAGCAGCAAACGCTTGCTAAAGAGCCGTTACTGCGCAGCGATAAGCTAAAGGCAGGCGGCTACTATGTGGAGTACCGCACGGATGATGCCCGCTTGACGCTCGAAATTATGAAGAGCGCAGCCCAGCGTGGGGTGACCGCACTTAACTATGTAAAGGCCGCATCGTTCATCTATGAGAACGGTAAAGTTGTTGGCGTTAACGCGGTTGATTTGAACGGCGGGGAAGCGCTTGAAATCCGTGCCGATAAAGTGGTCAACGCGGCAGGGCCGTGGGTGGACACGTTGCGCGAGCTAGACGGTTCGAAGCAAGGCAAGCGGCTACATTTGACGAAGGGGGTTCATATTGTGGTCGACCAGTCGCGGTTTCCGCTACGGCAGACGGTTTATTTTGATACGCCGGACGGTCGAATGGTGTTTGCGATACCGCGAGATGGGAAAGCTTACGTGGGCACGACAGATACGAATTACAACGGGGATATCGAGCATCCGCGTATGACGCGTGAAGATTTGACGTATTTGCTGCAAGCGGCTAACTATATGTTTCCGACGATTCAGCTAACGGAGACGGATGTAGAATCGTCTTGGGCAGGCTTGCGGCCGCTTATTCATGAAGACGGCAAATCGCCATCTGAGCTGTCGCGTAAGGATGAAATTTTTATATCGCCAAGTGGCTTAATTACGATAGCGGGGGGCAAGCTGACAGGCTACCGCAAAATGGCCGAGCGTGTCGTTGATTTAGTAGCGAAGCAGCTGCAAACAGACAAAGGTGCGGCATATCCGAGCTGCTCGACAGACCGTATCACCTTGTCTGGCGGCGATGTACAAGGCACATTTGCTGATTTCTGCCGTGTGTGGACGCTGGAAGGAGTTAAGCTGGGCCTCAGTGAGGCGCGCGCTTTGGAGCTTACACGTTTATACGGTACGAACGTGAAGCACGTCTATCAATTGATGGAGCGACTTGGCGAGCAGGCGCACCGTTACGGTCTTGCAGCAGATGTATTGGCTGCGCTGGTGTACGGTGTCGAGCAGGAGATGGTGGCTCGCCCAGTCGATTTTATTACACGCCGCACAGCAGCGGTTAACTTTAATATTCAAGCGGCTAAGTTGTGGCTTGAGCCTGTGACGACGTATATGGCAGAGGTGTTCGCGTGGGATGAAGCGCAGACCGCACTTTATTTGCAGGATGCGAAGCGGGAGATCGAGTATGCTGTAAACGCGCAATAATTTGTATATAAACTTGTACGCCGTTTAAATACGACAAAGGGTCTCTGCTGTTCGGAAGAGACCCTTGCCATCGTTGGAGCAGTATCTATTTGTCATGGCATGAAATGAAATGATGCATGAACACTGCTCCTTATTTAGCGTGTTGAACTTATTTTGTGTGCTGCACTTGATCGGGCACATTGGAAAAAATGCCGTCAATACCTCTTGCCTCTAGCTCGGCAGCCCATTCAGGGCGGTCGACCGTGTAAGCATATACTTTACAACCGAGCTTATGGAACTCGGAAATAAATGTTTCATCGGCAAACGAAAAATGCGGATGTACACTATATGCTTTAAAAGGCAGTGACTGCACATAGCGCCAAGGCTCAAGCAGGCGATCGCCAAAGAGGACGCCTAGCTTGATACTAGGCTCCAACCGGGCCATTTTTGCTAAGGCAACATGGTCAAAGGAGGACACAATAATGCGCTCCATCATCCCGCGCGCTTTTACAGCAGCAATCAATTTCTCTTCAATTCCTTGATAGAAAAAGGGTACATTCTTAATCTCGATATTAATGATCATATTTGTCGGCTCTACCAAATCCAAAAATTCATCCAGCGTAGGCAGCCTCTCGGCTGCAAAGTCCGGATGAAACCAGCTTCCGGCATCTAGGCGGCGAATATCTTCAAGCAGATGATCAATGACAAAGCCTTTTCCATTAGTCGTACGCTGCACATCTTCGTCATGAATAATGATGATTTGCCCGTCCTTAGTCTGTTGAATGTCGAGCTCAATCCCTGCACAGTCCATTTGTATCGCTTTTCGAAACGCAGCCATCGTGTTTTCTGGGGCGTAGCCAGAGACACCGCGGTGTGACCAAATTAACATCCATTTCACCTCGTCTTATCATATAACAAGTATAGGGCCTTCATCTTGCACTTGAAAGTTTAATTATAACAATAAAGCCTGAGTATAGAATTATACATATTTAGAAAATTATTTATTGAAAATGAATACAGAAAAACAATTATGGAATTAAATGTTTAGATATCTAAATAAAATTATGTTAGATTAATCTAACATTAGAATAATAAATCATATTTGGCAATGAGAAATAAAATAACAATACATTGCTAATATTTATAATGTTTGGTTTGATGTTGAACTAAATATTACTGGTGATTTAATTTTTCCAGGGGGGGAATAAAATTGAAAAAGTTTAGTTATTCATTATTAATGCTAGCCTTGATTATGAGCGTAATAAGCATCACTCCTGCTCATGCTGCACCAAGCCAATACACGGGAGGCTTGCTAGACGGAGTTAAATTGCAAATAAGCAATAAGTTGGGCCAAGCTTCAGGGGCAGGATTTTCGGAAATGACGGATAACAATCCGAATTCTATGAAAGCTCCAGGCGCAGGAAATCTTGTTTGGCACACATTTGCAACGCCAGTTGAAATTACATCGTTCATTGCAAAAGTGGATTCAGCTGTAACGGTTGAGTTGTATGATGCAGCGAACAATCTTTTACATGCACAACCGGCATTGAGAGTGGAAGGAGTTCAATCTCTCCCAACACCAGTGAAAAATGTTACAACAGTTGTCTTGAAGTCAAGTGCAAATGTGTACGTTTATGAGTGGAACGTATTCACAACACCATCTACGCCACCATTGCCAACAACGATCGGTTGGTCTCAAACTAGAGATACAAATGTTTATTTTGAATGGGCGAATACAGGTGCTAAATCATATAATGTTAAGCGTTCTACCTCTTCAGGTGGTCCATATGTTGCAGTAGCTCAAAGTGTGTATGGACAAGCATACACGGATACAGCAGTAAGCAACGGTACTACTTACTATTATGTAGTAAGTGCTGTAAATGAGGCAGGAGAAAGTGCGGACTCCCCGCAAAAAGGACTGAAACCAGCCGCTACCAAGTATACTGGAGGTCTGTTGGACGGTTTGCAATTAAATGTAGGCGGAACGCTGGCGACATCAACGAAAAAGGTTCGGGAAGTTACAGACAATAATGCGGGTACGCTTGCCGCTCCGGGCGCAGGAAACCTTATTTGGCACACGTTCACTACGCCAGTTGAGATCTCTTCCTTTATTGCTCATACCGATTCAGCTGTAACGGTTGAGTTTTATGATGCAGCGAACAATCTTTTACATGCACAACCAGCATTGAGGTTGGACGGAGTTCAATCTCTTTCAGAATCAGTTAAAAATGTAACCACAGTTATTTTGAAGTCAAGTGCAAATGTGTATGTTTTTGAATGGAATGTATTTGGTACGCCATCAACGCCACCGTTGCCAACAACGATCGGTTGGTCTCAAGCTGGAGATAAAACAGTTTATTTTGAGTGGGCAAATACAGGTGCTAAATCATATAACGTTAAGCGCTCTACATCACCAGGTGGTCCATTCGCAGTTATAGCTCGCAACCTAAATGGAACTTCATATACCGATAAAGCAGTAAGCAACGGTACGACCTATTATTATGTAGTAAGTGCTGTAAATGAGGCAGGAGAAAGTGTAGATTCGCCTCAAAAAGGATTGACACCAAACGCTACTAAGTATACTGGTGGTTTGTTGGATGGTTTGCAGTTAAATGTAGGCGGAACGCTGGCGACATCGACGAAAAAGGTTCGGGAAGTTACGGACAACAATACTGGTACACTTACCGCTCCGGGAGCGGGAGGTCTAATTTGGTACACATTTGGATCACCAGTAGAAATCACATCGTTTATTGCAAAGATCGATTCGGAGTCAATTGTTGAATTGTATGATGCAGACAACAATCTGTTGCATTCACAAAAGGCATTGAAGCTGGATACCGTTCAAGCTCTACCAGCACCAGTGAAAAATGTAAAAACAGTGGTATTGAAGTCGAATGCAAATGTGTACGTTTTTGAATGGAACGTATTTGGAAAAGGTGGAGAACCGACTCAAGTACCTCTTAATTTGACTGCCACAGCAGGCAATAAGCAGGTTGTGTTGAACTGGGATGCTGTTGCTAATGCAACAAGCTACAATGTAAAACGCAGCACGAAGTCAGGTGGTCCGTATACAACGATTGGTAGCGTAGCGGGCAACACAAACAGCTATACAGATGTGAATGTAACAAACGGTACAACTTACTACTATGTAGTAACAGCTGTTGGTACTGCAGGAGAAAGTACAGATTCTAATCAAGCTTTTGCTACACCGAAAGATAATGGTCCAGGACCTAATCCAAAGCCAGATCCGAACCCAAATCCAGGTGATGATGGTCAGTCTGGTGATCGTGCCTTGCTTAACATTACACTGAATAACGGTATCGAAAAAGAGTTCGACTTGTCGATGGGCGAAGTAAATGCCTTCATTACGTGGTATGAGAATCGCGCAGCGGGAACAGGCTCAGTGATGTTCGCGTTCGACAAGCATAACAATAACAAAGGTCCATTTAAGAAGCGCAAAGACTACGTCTTCTTTGATAAGATTATTACATTTGAAGTAAATGGTTATGATTCTGGAGCGAAGCCGACAACGCCGCCTGTTACACCACCGGTAACACCGCCAGTTGTTGTCAATCCAGATCCGACTCCATCATTGGAGCTTTAATATTTCGCAAGCAGATTAAGGAACAAGTATTAACACTTTAATTGTGTGGTATTAGAGTAATAACTGATGTCCTTGGGATTGCCGTTAGGCAGTTCCAAGGGCTTTTTATGTTGAGACAAAGCTCCTCAAATTTGACGAAGTGATGTTCCAACGATACGATTAGCGTGATCGTCTTATGGACGATGAACTCCTGCACATACAAGGTTGCTTTTTATTTTAGATGAGATTCATGCTAATCAACTATTTTAAATTCAAGGAGACCATTATGTATTTTTCCAATCAACCTATACTACCTGCGGTTCGGCAGATGAAAGATTTTGAGAAGCTGCTAACCAGTCCATACGAATACCTAGTCGTACTAGACGTACATATGTCCCAATTAAAAGCGATGTTTCAAATGGCGCAAGCTCATTCCAAAAAATTAATGCTACACGTGGATCTCATTCAAGGGCTGCAAAGCGACAGCTATGCGGTTGAATATTTATGTCAAGAATTTCGCCCTTACGGATTGCTGTCTACAAAAGCGAGTGTGATTACGAAAGCTAAGCAGAAGGGCGTAGTCGCGATTCAGCGTATTTTTTTAATCGATAATAGTTCGTTTGAAAAAAGCTGCGCCTTACTCGAAAAGACGATACCTGATTTTGTCGAGGTGCTCCCGAGTCCGATGGTTAATTATATGAAGCAGGAAATTAGTATTCCGCTATTGGCAGGTGGGTTTATTCGAACGACAGATGATGTGGAACGTTCATTGCGAGATGGAGCTGTAGCTGTAACGACATCCAGTAAAGAGTTGTGGAAGCATTACGCGAATTACAATATGTAAAGTGTAGTCTAGCGTCTGGCTATTATCATTTTTACCGTCCATGTAAACGACAGAAGTTGTACATAATGTTCTTCTTTTTGGATCATGTTATGGAGGAAGAGAGAATTTGACCTGCATAGTTGCATGATCGAAAATGGAGGGTTAAGATGACGAACCATGAATCGAACAAAGAGCTGCGTGCTAACGGGTTAGCGCAGCAAGCTGATTTGGCGGCTGGAAAGACGGATTTAGTAGCTGGCAAAGCCGAAGATGTAGAGTTTGCACAGGAATTAGCGGATGCGGCTGATCTTGAAGCGCAAGAACGAGCCCGTCAAGCAGATGAAAGGGCACAAGGACGATGACACAGATCGAGGCGAGTTTTACTCGTGTCGAAGATGTGAATGCTTGTGCGCGTAAGTTAGTCAGTCTGCGGGCACATCCTGTAAGCGTCACTCATCACGAGTATTCGAGTAGTGAGAGTGAAATTAGCGAGGTCGTTTCTAAGCTCTTCGCCGCCAAAGATGCGACCGAGACAGCTGACATTGAAGCTGGCGATCTGGATGGAGGCATAGCTAAGTCAGCTGGTGCTAGTGATACTCACGGCTTTACACAGAAGCATGACGGGCATTATGTACTACAGGCGAGTCTTCCCAGCGAATTGCTTGCACAAGCGAGTTCCATTGTAAAAGATCACTACGGTATGATGTAAAGTGGCGTTATTACGTGTACTGTTGCTCCCAAACTTCTTGCAACCAGATAGTCTCGTTGACTATCGTTGTAAGGAGTTTTGTTTTTGTGTACAATAATAAGGATGTGGGTTGCTTCCTATTTGTTATAGGGGCGGTACACGATCCGTTGTAACACTAACCACTAAATATTGAACTTTAAACATGTAAACATCAACCATGCAACATCAAACATTGAACGTAACACCGAGGAGGAGCACTATTTTGTATTGGCATGAATTAACGATACATACCACAGAACAAGCTATCGAAATGGTTTCGAACTTTTTGCATGAAGCGGGCGCAGGCGGCGTTGCGATCGAAGAATCAGGTACGCTCAACAAAGAGCGCGATACGACGTACGGCAAACTTTACGATCTGCCCCTGAACGATATTCCTGAAGGGCAAGCGGTCATCCAAGGCTATTTCGCGGATGGTTCCGATCTGAGCGCGATCGAAGTCGATATTAAAGAGCGGATCGAATTGCTTAAGTCATTTCAAATCGACCCAGGTACAGCTGCCATGTCTTGGCGCAGGCTGCATGAAGACGACTGGGCGAACGCATGGAAGCAGTATTTCAAACCAGTGCGTGTATCAGAGCGCTTGACGATCAAGCCTTCGTGGGAGGACTACACGCCTGAAACCGAAGCAGAGCAAATTATCGAGCTCGACCCAGGTATGGCGTTCGGTACAGGCACACACCCGACGACATCGCTGTGCTTGCGCACGTTGGAAGCGGTTATTCAAGGTGGAGAAGACGTTATTGACGTCGGTACAGGCTCTGGTGTGCTCGCTATTGGCGCATGTAAATTAGGAGCACGTCATGTACTGGCGATTGATCTTGACCCTGTTGCGGTGCAAAGCGCTCGCGAAAACGTACAGTTAAACGGCCTTGATTCGTCCGTTACCGTTCGAGAGGGTGACTTGTTGAACGTCATCAAAACGAGTGAGACCCAGCAGGCGACAGAGCTTGGCGTGCAGCTGCCGATTAAAGTGGTCGTGGCGAACATTTTGGCGGAAATTATTACCCTATTTGTTGACGATGTGTACGAAGCGCTGCAACCGGATGGCGTGTACATTACATCAGGTATTATTATTAAAAAAGAACATGTCGTGGAGGAAGCGCTGCAAGCAAGCGGCTTCACGATCGAAGAGAAGCATTATGAAGGGGACTGGGTGGCCATTGTCGCTCGTAAACGTTCCTAAGGGAGTGGGGATGTTATGGAGTTTTTAGATAGGTTATTTGTTGTGCCGCTAGACGTTTTACCGTTTGTACTGATCGTTCTTTTGATTTCTTTCTCGGTGCATGAATTTGCACACGCCTACGCGGCATGGAAATTCGGCGATCCGACAGCGAAAATGCTCGGACGCGTAACGTTGAATCCCGCTAAGCATTTTGATTTTCTCGGAGCGCTGCTATTCATTCTTGTAGGCTTCGGTTGGGCCAAGCCCGTTCCTGTAAATCGTGATAATTTTAAGAAACCACGTTTAATGGGTATTATCGTGTCGGCAGTAGGGCCGTTAAGCAACTTGCTGCTTGCTTTAATCGGTTCGTTTATCTTTTATATTGGCCTCAAATTCGGCTGGTACAGCATTCAACCAGCAGATAAGATGGAATTAGCTATGGTGTTGTTTTTGACCAATTTCATCAAGTTTAATACTTTGTTGTTCTTATTTAACTTAATCCCACTGCCACCGCTAGATGGTTACCGTATTATTGAGGATTTAGCGCCGAAGCCGCTGCGCATTCGTATGCAGCAAATCGAGCAGTGGTCCATTTTTATTTTCATGTTGATCGTATTTATCCCACAACTTCGTGCCATCACAATTGGGCCGCTGTTTAGTCTCATTGATCCGATTGTTGGTTCCTTTATGCAATTCGCAAGGTTTGTCGTTGGGACATAAAACGGTTGTAGCCGCATAAGTTATGCGTTATGCCTGTGGTAAACAGGTTAACGATTGAAAATGTTGACAACGGTAGCGATCCTACCGCAAAACATGTATGATGAGGAATGTTGATTACGATGCAGAAATATTTTGTTGCTCCGAGCCAGTTTGGCGAGGAGCATATTGACATTGAAGGAAACGATGCACACCACATTATGAATGTGATGCGTGCCAAAATCGGTTCTTCTATTGAGGTTAGCGATGGTCTAGCCCGCGAAGCGTTAGCTAACATCGAATCTTATGAAGAGGGTGTCGTGCGTGCGCGCATCGTTGAGATGCGTCCATTAGATCGCGAGTCCGTCGTCCATGTGACGATTGCCCAAAGCTTGCCTAAAGGCGATAAGATGGAAACGATTATTCAAAAATGTACGGAAATCGGCGCTGTTCGCTTTGTTCCGTTCGTGTCCGAGCGCACGATCGTGCAATATGACGCCAAAAAAGAAGCGAAACGTATCGAGCGTTGGGGAAAGATTGCGAAAGAAGCGGCAGAGCAATCGCACCGCAACCGAATTCCGGACATTATGTCCTCTTTAAGCTGGAAGCAGCTCATTGCCCAGTTTAGCGAATATGACCGCGTATTGTTCTGTTATGAAGATGAGCGGGGGACGCAACTGCGTGATGTTGTAAAACCTTTTGCGGAACGTCTTGCTAGTGACCAGACTTCGATAGAAGCGGCTAATAAGACACAATTAGACCCGTTACCAAATGCCAAAGCGCCAAGTGTGCTAGTCGTCGTGGGACCAGAAGGCGGCTTCGCTACACGTGAAGTCGAGGCGGCACTGGCAGCTGGGGCGCGTGCTGTTGGCTTGGGGCGGCGTATTTTACGAGCAGAGACCGCAGGTATGGTTGCGACCGCCTGCATCATGTATGAATTTGGAGAGATGGGAGGCCTATAAACGATGCCATCAGTAGCATTTTATACATTAGGCTGTAAAGTAAACTTTTATGATACAGAAGCCATTTGGCAGCTGTTTAAAAATGAAGGCTATGAACAAGTCGATTTTGAATCGACAGCAGACGTTTATTTGATTAACACATGTACGGTTACGAACACGGGCGATAAAAAGAGTCGGCAAATTATTCGCCGTGCGGTTCGTCGCAATCCAGATGCCATTATTGCCGTGACGGGGTGCTATGCGCAGACTTCCCCAGCTGAAATTATGGACATTCCTGGCGTCGATCTCGTTGTCGGAACGCAGGATCGTGAGAAGCTGATGGATTTTGTCGGGCAAATCCAAACGGACCGTACACCGATTAACGCGGTGCGTAACATTATGAAGACACGTGCGTTTGAAGAGCTTGATGTACCCGATTTTTCCGAACGTACACGTGCCTTTCTTAAAATTCAAGAGGGCTGCAACAACTTCTGTACATTTTGCATTATTCCATGGTCACGTGGTCTGTCCCGCAGTCGTAAACCGGATAGCGTCCTAGAGCAGGCACGCATGCTCGTTGCCTCTGGCTACAAAGAAATCGTCTTGACGGGTATCCACACAGGTGGCTACGGCGACGATTTGGACAGCTATGCATTGACTGATTTGTTGTGGGATTTGGACAAAATCGACGGCTTGGAGCGGATCCGAATCAGTTCGATCGAAGCGAGTCAAATTGACGATCGGATGATCGAGTTCTTGAACGCATCTTCGAAAATGTGTCGCCACTTCCACATCCCGTTGCAAGCGGGCAACACAGACGTGTTGAAACGGATGCGTCGGAAGTATACGGTCGAGGAGTTTTCGACTAAATTGGCTCGTATTCGTGAAGCGATGCCAGATGTGGCGATTACGACTGACGTTATCGTAGGTTTCCCTGGTGAAACGGATGAGCAATTCCGTGAAGGCTATGAATTTATGAAGAGCGTCGGCTTCTCCGAAATGCACGTCTTCCCATACTCTAAGCGCACAGGCACGCCTGCGGCGCGTATGGAAGACCAAGTGGACGAAGAAGTAAAGCATGCACGTGTGCATGAGTTGATCGACTTGTCCGAACAAATGCAGTTAGAGTATGCGCAAAAATTTGTCGGTCAAGTGGTAGACGTTATTCCGGAGCGCGAAGCCAAAGGAGAGTCAGGTTCAGGCAAAATTATGGGCCACTCCGACAACTATTTGCAAGTTGTATTTGAAGGCGGCGAAGAGCTGATCGGTCAAATATGCCGTGTGAAAATTACAGAGGCTGGCGTGAATGAATGTCAAGGTGTGCTTACACGTGTGATGAGCGACAGTACACTGTCTCGTGTAGCGAACATGTAAGCTGTCCTGTTCTGACGCGCTTACATTGGCGTTTAAACGGATGCAGATCGTACGTAACGATAGTTGGATAGAAGGAGGATTTCATGACCTGTGAGCAGGTGGGGATGAAATCCTCCTTCTTTTGGGATACGATATACATATAAACCAAAAAAAGAAGCTGGAGGAATGTACGATGAAAGAAATCTCTGCTGGAGGCGTCGTCTACCGCAAGCGTGAAGGTCAACTTGAAATTCAACTTATTCAAGACCGATACGGCAAAGTATCGTTAGCGAAAGGCAAAATGGAAGCGGGCGAAACGATCGAACAAACAGCCTTACGGGAAATTGTTGAAGAAACAGGTATTCGTGGCCGTATCGTCGCGCCAATAGATACGATTTATTACCAGTACGTAATGCCCAATGTGGGCACTGTTGATAAAGAAGTACATTATTATTTAGTCGAAGCAGAAGCAGGCGATTTGCAGGCTCAAGTTGAAGAAATTCGCGGAGTTGGCTGGTTTACGCCCGAGCAGGCTTGGACACAACAGCAACAAGCCGGATATGACAATAATGATTCAATTGTGAAAAAGGCGTTTGCTTTGCTGGAGTTGAACGTATAAGCTCTATGGCCTAAGGCGACCCAGACATAAGACTTACGGCGCAAAGGTAAGATCAAATGTCGAACGACGTTATTTAAGTCGGCTCCAAATCGGCAAATAACATAGCGGCAGCGCGATCAGAGAGCCTGCAATGTTGAAAATAGTTTGTGCATGGGCAATTTGCCCGGCAGCATCAGCGGATAAGTAAGCGGAAATGGCGGCCAGTTGTCCGATTAACGGGTAGAACAACATCGCACCCCCAACGTTAAGGGCGACGTGGCTCCAAGCGACAAACTGACCGCTGCGGCTACCGCCGATTGCTGCGATAAGTGCGGTAAAGCATGTGCCGACGTTAGCACCGATTACGATGGCAATGCCGACTTCAACGGGCAGCGCACCTGTGGCAGACAAGCCCATCGCCATAGCGATAATTGCAGCGCTGCTATGGACGAGTGCGGTAATAATCATACCCGCGGCCAGCGCCCAGATGAGGTTGTCTGCAGAACGATCTAGAAACCATGCGAACAAGCCTCGCTGCTGCAACGGCTCGCTAATTTGTTTCATCCACTCAATGCCTAGCAAAATAAAGGCAAACCCAGCAGTAGCCAGCGAACCGTATTGAATCGGTCGCCACCAAGCTGCTCCGCGGACAGCTAGACGTCGAAGGAGTGGAAGTTCACCTTCGTCGCCAAGTACAGCCAAGATCCAGCAGCTGACGGCGAGTACGAGTAGCGGCGCGGCATATTGGTTAAGATTCAACCCGATAAGCTCAGTCGTGAGGCAGGTTCCGATATTGGTGCCAAGAATGATGCCGAGCGTACGAGAAAAAGTCATTAGCCCTGCGTTGACGAGGCCGATGCTAATGACTGTAATTGCCGTGCTGCTTTGCAGCAGTGCTGTCATACCTGTACTAAATAGCATGCCTCTAATTGGCGTGCGAGTAGATGAATGCAGAAAGCGATGTAAATACGGGCCAGCCCATACGTGTAGCGCGAGTTCCATCGTTTTCATGCCAAATAGAAAGATGGCTAAACCGCCAAACAGCGGGAGCCATATTTGTTGGAACATGGCGGCCTTCCTCCCTAATGTGTAATAAAAGGACGAGCGTAGTACGCTTAAGCCATCTATATGCTTGTCTTTACGTCACGATGACAAGTATTCACGTCACGATGACAAGTGTTCACGTTATGAAGACAACGTGCAGCACCAACGAACCAATGAACTTTTTTATCGAACTTTTAAACAACTGTTGATGGAATCCATCGATCATGAGATAGAAGCTGGAAGGATGAATGTAATGAGACCGCAAGTCGTATTAACAAAAGCGCGTAAAAAGCGTACGGAACGCTCGCATCCGTGGATTTTTCAATCTGAAATTGAACGTGTAGAAGGTGAGCCACAGGCAGGAGCGCTCGTTGATGTCGTTACAGCGCAAGGCAAATATTTGGCGACAGGCTATTACAATGCTGCATCCCAAATTACGGTGCGCGTCATCGCTTATGAGCCGATTGCAGCGTTGGATCAAGCTTATTTTGCTGCGCGTTTTCAAGAGTGCTGGGCACATCGTGAGCGCTTTTTGGGGGATGCAACGGCATACCGCCTTGTGTATGGCGAAGCTGACTTTTTGCCAGGACTAATCGTTGACCGCTTTGATGACGTGCTCGTCCTACAAATTTTGACGCTAGGCATGGATGTCCACCGCGACGAAATTGTAGCAGCACTCGTTGAAGTCATGCAGCCGCAAGGCATTTACGAGCGCAGCGATGTGCCGATTCGTGAGCGTGAAGGCTTGGAGCAAGTGACAGGGCTGTTGTACGGTGAGTGCCCGCGTCACGTGCAAGTTAAGGAGAACGACCTTATTATTGAGGTCGATATTGAAGAAGGACAGAAGACAGGCTACTTCTTCGACCAGCGGGAAAACCGCGCATCGATCGCTCCGCTTATGCGCGGTTGGGGCAGACGCAGTGGCATTGAACTGCGTTCGGTGGAAACAGACACAGGCGTTGAGCGACTACCTGTTAATGCGAACGGCAAAGTGGTCTCGTTCCCGTGGTGGGACGGTGCAACTGTGCTGGAGTGCTTTGCGCACACAGGTAGCTTTACGCTGCATGCGTGTAAATATGGGGCTAAAAAAGTGACCTGCCTCGATATTTCGGATCATGCAATCCAGAGCGCCAAGCGTAACGTTGAATTGAACGGTTTCACCGACCGCGTGGAATTTGTTGTCGCGGATGCGTTTGACTACTTGCGGACACAAGTACGCGGGTTGGATGAGCGTGATGAGCGTTCGGCGCAGGCGGATACGAGTAAGAAATCAAAAGTAGACACATCGAAGCCGATGACAGCTGGCGGCGGCCGTACATGGGATGTCGTCATCCTTGATCCACCGGCGTTTGCGAAGACGCGCAGCGCAGTGGATGGAGCATATCGTGGCTACAAAGATATTAACTTGCAAGGAATGAAGCTTGTTAACGAAGGTGGTTACCTCGTTACAGCGAGTTGCTCGTTCCATATGCGTCCAGACCTCTTTATGGAAGCGATTTTGGATGCTGCGCAAGATGCAGGCAAAGTACTGCGTCTCATCGAATGGCGTGCTGCTGGAAAAGATCATCCACAAATCGGCGGCGTTGACGAAGGCCACTATTTGAAGTTTGCTGTGTTTGAAGTGCGCTCAAAACGTAAATAACATCATTATAACAACACCCAATGTGCCGGTTCAGAAGCGACGCTTGGGTGTTGTTGCTTTTTTAATAGGCTTTATGAGCTTTAATAGTCTTTATTAGGCTTTGATACATGGTTATAAACATTAATTAGATCCATTTCCAAATTCCCAAACATGCGTTCTAGTTCGCTTATGCCCTGTGCTATAATGTGAGAGACATCTTTTATGACGATTTTGCTGTAAGGGCTAACATATCACTCCTTTTTTTACAAACGAATAATACGAATGATTAACATACAATTGTGTCTGGAGAGGAGGGGCATCATGCCGCTACATTATATTATCGGCCGCTCGGGAAGCGGTAAAACGACTCATATGCTTGAGCGGATTAAACACCATTTGCGCGAGCAGCCTGATGGTCCGCCTATCATTTTACTCGTACCAGAACAGGGCACGTTTCAAGTGGAACATGAACTCGTATCAACACCAGAAATGAAGGGCATGCTGCGTGCCCAAGTACTCAGCTTTCGGCGTTTAGCTTACCGTGTCATGCAGGAGACGGGCGGAACCGCGCTTACGCCGATCAATGAAGAAGGCAAGAAGATGCTGCTCTACAAAATATTGCAGCGTCGTAAAGCGGACTTGCCGCTTTTTTCAGGGGCCGCCGAGCAGTTCGGATTTATCGAGAAACTAAACGATCTATTTGATGAAATGAAGCGATACCGCATCCAAGCTTCGGATCTAGATGAGCACTTATCGTTCGTGCAGTCGAATATGAGCGGCCATTCGCTCTTATCTGCGAAGCTGCGTGATATGTCTGGGGTGCTGCATGAATTTGAAGCAGAGCTGGCAGAACACTACTTGGACGGTGAAGACGTCTTAGCTCGCCTGGCGGAAGGAATGCCGCAATCGGATTATGTGCGTAATGCCACCATTTATATTGATGGTTTTCATGGCTTTACCCCGCAGGAATACGCGGTATTAGCTTCGTTGATGTTACATGCGCGCGATATGACGATTTGCTTATGTGTGGATCGCCCGTATGAGGTGGGAGAAGTTCCACACGAGCTTAATTTGTTTCATCCGACGGCGACGACGTTTATTAAGCTGCGTGAAATTTCTGAAACGCTCGGGTTTGAAATCGGCAGTGTCAGTCATCTCAAGCAGGGAGATTTGGCGGAGCGGCTTGCGGACGATGAGCGTCGGGAGCAAGTGCCAACACAGCTTCCGCGCTTTAAGCAAGCCTCACAGCTTGCTCATTTAGAGCGGCATTTCGAGCGAAAAGTACCATGGCGTAACCGCGATCACGAATCGAAGTCGGGATCGCAGCATCGTCCCAACGACGATCAGTCGGCACCGGACCAAGCGAGCATTACGGTACGAGCGGCTGTTCACCGTCGTGCTGAGGTGGAAGCGGCGGCGCGTGAAATGCTGCGCCGTGCTCGTGAAGATGGCGTTCGTTGGCGTGAGATGGCCATCATGGTGCGCAATATTGCAGATTACGGTGACATTATTAGTACCGTATTTCAAGATGCGGGCATCCCTTACTTTATGGACCAAAAACGAACCGTGCTGGACCATCCTTTTGTAGAAATGACGCGTGCAGCACTTGATATGATCAGCGGCTATTGGAAGTATGATGCGGTATTCCGCTTTGTAAAGACGGAATTTTTGCTGACAGAGGACGAGCATATTACGCGAGCAGATTTTGACCGTTTAGAGAACTATGTGCTGGCATGTGGCATCGAAGGCTCACGCTGGACAAACGGTCGTCCGTGGCCAGCTGAGTTTAATCAAGCTTTAGATCCCGATGACCCTGAACATGAAGAACGAAAAAATCGAACCGCACCGGAATGGATCGAGCATTGCCGCCAGCTTATCGTAACGCCAGTTGCTGCACTTGAACGTGCGCTGGGAAGCAATCGGGATGTACGTGGAAAATGTGAGGCACTGTACCGTTTTTGGATAGCGCTGAACGTGCCACACAAACTGGAGCGTATGAGTCAAGAGGCGCTGTTGCATGGGGACGTGCAGCGTGCGCGGGAACATCGGCAAATGTGGGGCGCTATGCTTGATATTTTGGATCAAATGGTAGAAATGGTTGGGGAAGAGCGCATGTCTGTTGAGTTGTTTGCGGGCATGCTGGAAACCGGGTTGGAAAGTATCAAAATGGCAATTGTTCCGCCTGCGCTTGACCAAGTGTTAATCGCTTCGATGGATCGAACCCGCTCTGGACAAATAAAACATCTGTATTTGCTTGGCATTAACGATGGTGTTATTCCGAGCCGCCCAACAGAGGATGGCGTACTGACCGAAAATGAGCGCGATATGCTCCATCAAATTGGGATGGAGCTCGCGCCAGGCATACGCCGCAAACTACTAGACGAGCGGTTTATCATATACAACGCCTTGACAGCGCCTAGTCACACCTTGTGGCTGAGCTATGCCTTGGCGGACGAAGAGGGCAAATCGCTGCTTCCGTCCGAAGTTGTCCGTCATGTGCGTGGACTGTTCCCGCACGTGCAAGAACAAATCGTGATGGCTGAGCCGAACGAATTTATGAGTGAAGTAGAGCAGGCAGCCTATGCGGGGCACCCAGAAGCTGCGTTACGCTACTTAATCGTGCAGTTGCGGGAATGGAGGCGTGGCCGCCCGATCGCACCGATCTGGTGGGACGTCTATCGTTGGTTTATGATGCAGCCCGATTATCGTGAGCGGCTGCGCACGCTTACAGGCTCGCTTGTGTATCGCAATCAAGTGGAAGCGATTGAGTCGAAGACGAGCGTTAAGCTGTACGGAAAACAGCTGCGCACGAGCGTTTCCCGTATGGAACGCTTTGTTGCTTGTCCGTTTGCACACTTTGCTTCGCACGGCTTAAAGCTGAAAGAGCGGCGTACCTACAAGTTGGAAGCGCCGGACATCGGCCAGTTGTTCCATGCTGCGCTTAGCCGTATGGCAACGGACTTATCCACAGGTGGCCGCACATGGGCAGCCCTGACCCAAGAGGAATGCCGCGCTGAAGCGGATCGCATTGTCGATTTGTTAGCGCCGCGTCTGCAAGGCGAAATCTTGTTAAGTACGAAGCGCTACGAACATATATCGCGCAAACTGAAGCAAATCGTAGGCCGCGCTGCCTCCGTAATCGGCGAACATTCTCGTCGCGGCAAGTTTGAGCCTGTTGCGCTCGAAATTGATTTCGGGCCGGACAAGCAGCTGCCGGCGCTGCAATTTACGCTGCCGAACGGCTGCACGATGGAAATTATCGGTCGGATCGACCGTGTCGATCGTGCGGACAGTGAGCAAGGTGTGCTGCTGCGTGTCATTGACTATAAATCGAGTGCAACCGATTTAAAGCTGCACGAAGTATTTTATGGATTATCGCTGCAAATGCTTACGTATTTGGATGTATTAATTACGAATGCGGAAGAATGGCTAGGGACAGAAGCAATGCCTGCGGGGACGTTATATTTTCATGTCCACAACCCGCTGCTGCAAGCAGTGAACGGTATGAGCCCCGAGCAAGCGTATGACCAATTATTGAAAAAGTTCAAAATGCGCGGCCTCGTGCTTGCCGATCGCGACGTTGTCTCGCTCATGGATGAGCCGCTGGACAAAGGGTATTCCGACATTTTACCTGTGGCCGTTAAAGCGGACGGGTCCTTTTATAGCAATGCGTCTGTCGCTACCAATGAGCAATGGGGTGTGCTGCGCAGCACCGTGCGCAACGTCATTCAACGGATCGGTACGCGCATTACGGACGGAGATGTCCAGATCGACCCGTATCGTCTCGGACCGAAAAAGGCATGTGACCATTGCCAATATAAACCGGTGTGTCAATTTGATGAGTTAGTCGAAGGTAATCAATTCAACATGCTGCCGCGCATGAGCAAAGATGAAGCGTGGACGAAGCTGGAAGGAGGGTCATGATGGAGAAGCAAGATGCACAAGTATCACCAACGATAATGGAAAATGTCAATGAAGCGAAGACAGTAGCAATAGATGCTCCTGAGCAGCTCACTAGCCTGTCAGAGCGGCATACTACTACGTCTAAGCAACTCACTAGTGTGACCGAGGAGCTTTCTGAACCATCCGTTCAGCTCACTAGTACAGCCGAGCAATCTGTTTCGCCTACGGACATGCCTAAGACACTACCAGTTAAGCCGGAAGAAAGCACATGGACGGATGAGCAATGGCGAGCCATTGTCGATGGAGGGGAGAACATTCTCGTCGCAGCGGCAGCCGGATCAGGCAAGACGGCTGTACTCGTTGAACGTATTATTCGCAAAATTAGTGATGAAGCAAAGCCTGTACACGTTGACCAGCTCTTAGTTGCCACATTTACAAAGGCAGCTGCTGCCGAGATGAGAGAGCGGATTCGGATTGCACTTGAGCGGGAATTGGAGCGCAATCTGGATTCGGAGCACTTGCGCCGCCAATTGGCGTTGCTCAATCGAGCCTCCATCACGACTTTGCATTCGTTCTGCTTGGAAGTAATTCAGCGACATTTTCAGACGATCGGGCTTGACCCGTCATTTCGAGTTGCGAATGAAACCGAAACCGAGCTGCTGCGCCAAGACGTGCTTGAGCAGCTATTTGAGGAGCGGTACGCGGCGGAGGATACATCCTTTCGTCGTATGATTGACTGGTTTAGTGGGGAACGCAACGATGAAGCGGCTTTTCGTTTAGTCCATCGGTTGTACGAGTTCTCGCGCAGTCATCCGTGGCCTGGTGACTGGCTGGACGGAACTGCCGCGGCATTTGAAGCGGAGGATATTGCTGCATTAGGTCAGACGGCATGGGCAAGCAGTGTCATGGCGGATGCACGTCTAACCTTGCACGGCATAGTGGAGCTGTTAAAGCAGGCCCTTCGTCTAACGGAGGTACCAGGAGGCCCAGAACCGTATCGGGACACGCTGGCGCAAGAATTGCAAGGGGCGATCGCTTTATTACAAGCCGCGCAAGAGCGTCCGTGGGAAACGATGCACGAGGCGTTCGACTTGTTGTCGTTTGGCCGTCTGGCGGCCTGTCGTGGCGACAAATACGAGAAATCATTGCAAGAGCAAGTGAAGCGGTTGCGCGACCAAGCGAAGACGCGTTTGCAACAACTAAGCGATGAACTATTCCGGCGGACACCAGCGCAATTTTTGCATGAACTGCATGCAATGGCGCCGGTTATGCATACGTTGTCGGGGGTCGTACAGCAATTTGGTAGCCTTTATGAACAAGCGAAGCGGGATAAAGGTTTTCTTGATTTTTCCGACTTGGAGCACTACTGCTTACGAATTTTACGGGACCCGCAATCGACCCCAGCGCATACGCTTCCTTCAGAAGCGGCATTGCAATATCAAGAGCAGTTTGCTGAAATTTTGCTGGACGAGTATCAGGACACGAACATGGTTCAAGAGGCCATTGTGGATCTGATAACGAAACCGGGCAGCGGCAATCGCTTTATGGTTGGGGACGTCAAGCAAAGTATTTATCGCTTCCGCTTGGCAGAGCCGGGGCTATTTTTGAACAAATACCGTACGTATGATGCAATTGGCCGTGGAAATGGTACGCGGATCGATTTGGCCCGCAATTTCCGTAGTCGTGCAGAAGTTGTAGATGCTGTAAATATGATATTTAGACAGATTATGAATCCTAACGTGGCTGAACTTGATTACGATCAGGCGGCAGAACTCGTTTGCGGGGCGTCTTATCCGACTTTGGATGAGGTGACAGACATCGCAGCCACTGTTTATGGCGCGGATCAGGTCGAGGCCCAAAGCTTTGATACCGAATTAATTGTCATTGAAAAAAAGGAAACAGCGGAGTCTCCAGCTATTGAAGAGGAAGACGTGGAGTCTGAGCAAGCCATGAACGAATCAGGCGATACGTTGGATGCTTCGGAAATAGAAACCGCACGACTGGAAGCGCGCGCGATTGCGGCGCGTATTCGTCGTTTGCTTGGTGATGCAGGCGAACCGCCATTTCTCGTGTATGACAAGCAATTAAAACGAATGCGGCCTGTGACGTATCGAGATATCGTGATTTTGCTGCGCGCCACACAAGCATGGGCGCCGCTTATCGTCGAAGAGCTTCGATTAGGCGGAATTCCGGCTTACGCAGAGTTTAGTACGGGTTATTTCCAAGCGACCGAAGTGAGCGTCATCTTATCGTTGCTGCGCGTCATTGACAATCCGCTACAGGACATCCCGCTGGCCTCCGTGCTACGTTCGCCAATCGTTGGATTGAATGCGGAGCAAATGGCACAAGTCCGTATCGCGGGCAAAGATGTGACGTTCTATGATGCGTTGCTGGAACTCGTATCTGCAACCTCTGATTTTGATCAAGGCGAAGATGAACAGCAGCAACAGCAGCAACAACTACTGCAAAGGCTGCGTCATTTCTTGCACCAATTTGAACGCTGGCGCGATGAAGCGCGTCAAGGGCGTTTGTCCGATTTGATCTGGCGTATTTACCGTGAAACGGGTTATTACGAGTGGATTGGTGGTCTAGCGGGCGGCATGCAGCGTCAGGCGAATTTGCGGGCTCTTTATGACCGCGCAAGACAGTACGAATCCTCCTCGGTACGAGGACTATTTCGTTTCTTGCGCTTTATTGATCGGATGCGAGAAACGGGCGGCGATCTCGGAACAGCGCGTGCGCTAGGTGAACAAGAAGACGTCGTGCGCATTATGACGATTCACAAAAGTAAAGGTTTAGAGTTTCCGGTCGTCTTCGTGGCCGGTCTAGCTAAAAAGTTCAATCAGCAAGACTTGAACGCATCGTTTCTTATGCACAAGCAGTTGGGCTTCGGGCCAAAGTTCGTCGATGAGGAACTGCGGGTCACTTATCCGACCTTGCCGAACTTGGCTATTCGTCGTCAAATGAAGCTGGAACTGCTAGCGGAAGAATTACGTGTTCTTTATGTGGCGCTTACCCGCCCGAAAGAAAAAATGATTCTCGTCGGTACGGTAAATGATGCCGAAAAAGCAATTGTGCAGTGGGGAGAAGCATTGGATTGTGAGCCGCTCCTATTACCGGATTACACAGTGGCTAAAGCGCGCAGCTATTTAGATTGGCTCGGCCCTGCTGTTATTAGGCATCCTGCAGCCTCGGAATGGCGTCGCTACGCTGGTCTACCTAACCGTAACGGCGCTGCCCTTATGGATGAGTTGGCAGGTTGGAAGCTATCGCTTATGCCAGCAAACGTACTCGCGTTAGCGACGGATTCAGGAGCAGAAGCTGGAGAAGTAGATGAGACGATGAAAAATAGGCTGCAAGAGCTGACGGAGCTGTCTCCACTCACGGATGCGCCTTCTTCTGAACATAGCGAGACTTTGCTCAAGCAATTGTCTTGGCGCGATCCGTATCGCTTGGCAGCTATGCTACCAGCCAAAACGACCGTAACGGAAATGAAACGGCTAGCATCCTCCGAGGAATGGCCTGCCTCTTCATGGGTGGAGACACAGTTAGAAGAGTCGGAAGAGCCCATTACGTCAGATGCTGCTGCGGAGCCGGAACGGTCTGCAAATGAAATATCAAATCGACCAGATGCTTTGGTGTATGCAAATTCAGAAGCGCTGGGCGTAGATTCAATGTCGTTGCAGCCGCCTTCAAACAAGGAGTCCGCGTTCACACTACATTTGCGTCGTCCGCGTTTTATGGAGCAGACAAGCATTACACCAGCGGAACGCGGGACGGCTTACCATTTGCTCATGCAGCATTTATCGCTTCATGCGCCGATGACGGCCGACATAGTCAAGCAAACGCTTGATCATATGGTTGATAAGCAACTTATGACGGCCGCTCAAGCAGCTGTAATGGATATCGAAGCGGTAATGGCCTTTTTTGAGAGTGAAGTTGGACAACAATTGCAAAGCGCAGCTTGGGTAAAAAGAGAGCTACCGTTCAGCTACGGCATTACGGCTACAGAGGCGTACACGGTGGAGACGGCGTTACAACAAGACGCTATCCGTGCCGCAGAAGAAGCGCGGTCATCCGAAGCAATTGTAGATAAACAAGCAAGTACAGAAAATACAGAAAACACAGAAAATACAGAAGAGACAGTAAGTAAAGAAAGTGCACCTTCCTATGTTGCGACAGCAACGTTTGCCGCCTATGACGATACAGGTATGCTAAACGACGAAACGGTGCTCGTACAAGGGGTTATCGATTGTATTTTTGAAGTGGATGGCAAGCTTATTTTGCTCGATTACAAGACGGACAAAGTGCTAGAACATCGGGGTGGTTTGCCAGCCTTGGTAGAGCATTACCGATTCCAGCTAAATATATACGCACGCGCAATCGAGCATATTTGGAAACGGCCAGTAGACGCCAAGGTGCTTTATTTCTTTGATGCGCAGCAAGCTTGCGAGCTTTAGTCGAATGAATGTTCCGACATAAATAGGATACAGACGCAAATCTGATTTTTTAAAAAAGGAGGTGGCCACGATGCGCATTTTACACACGGCGGATTGGCATTTTGGCAGAACGCTAGAAGGTCGTAGCCGTTTGCAAGAGCAAGCTGCATTTGCAGATGAGCTTGTGCGCATAGCTGACGATGAGCAGGTAGATCTGCTGCTCATCGCAGGGGATGTGTATGACACCGTTAACCCGCCAGCCGCAGCGGAGCAGCTATTTTATGAGACGGTCGCGAGGTTGTCGGATGGCGGCAAGCGGCCTGTTGTCATTATATCTGGCAACCATGACCACCCTGAAAGATTGACTGCGGTCGCTCCGTTATTGCGGTCGCAGGGCATCACGATAGTTGGCCAGCCAGCGATTGAGCCAGTCAACATCAAATGCGCTCGCACAGGCGAGGTAGCTGTCATTGCGGCGTTGCCTTATCCGTCCGAAGCCCGACTGAAGGAGTTGTTGTCGCTCGACAATGATGAAACAGTTCTGCGGAGTGCGTACAGTGAGCGAGTCGGACAGCTTTTTCGCCGACAGGCACAGTTCTTCCAGCCGCATACGATTAACGTGGCGATGAGTCATTTATACTTGCTTGGCGGAGTCGATAGCGAGTCCGAACGCCCGATTCAAGTTGGCGGTGCATACACCGTTGATCCACGTGCATTTTCGTTGGAAGGGGAAGTCACGCAAGCGCAGTACGTGGCGTTGGGCCATTTGCACCGACCGCAGCGCGTAAAAGGACCTGGGCATATTCGGTACAGCGGCTCGCCTCTTGCCTACAGCTTTTCAGAAGCGGGGCAGACGAAATCGATTACGATTGTGGACTTGGCACCTGGGGCCGTGGCAGAGCCTGTCGAACATTACTTAACATCGGGCAAGCCGCTCGTGTCTTGGAACATTCGCGGAGGCTATGAGGAAGCGATCCGATGGATTGAGGAAGGACGCGACGCCAATGCTTGGATTGATGTCGGCATGTATTTGACGGAAGCGTTAACCATGGAACAAATACAGAAGCTGCGCCGCGCTCATGAAGGAATTGTGCATATCCGACCGATTTATCCTGAAATCGAGGAGACTGTCGAAGAAATTGGCCGCCGAAGTGAATTGCCTGTAGAAGAGCTGTTTCGTCGTTTTTACGAGCGTCAAACCGGAGGTGCAATGCCAGACGATGAGCTTGTCCGTTGTTTCCTAGAACTTATTCAGGAAGGCGAGCCGCACAATGAGGATGATGGAGAGGTGAGCGCATGAAACCGATCGAGTTAAAGCTTGCGGGTCTGCAAAGCTATCGCGAGGAGCAGCGAATTGACTTTAGCGAATTGTGCGACACCGGCATATTCGGTATTTTTGGCCCGACGGGCAGCGGAAAATCGTCTATTTTAGATGCCATGACATTGGCCTTGTACGGAAAAGTGGAGCGGGCATTAAACGGCACACAAGGCATTATGAACCAAGCGGAGAGCACACTTAGCGTCTCGTTGAGCTTTGCGCTGACTGGCGCTGCTGGAACACGGCAGTTTCGGGTCGAGCGGCGGTTCAAGCGTACGGGTGAAGTGACCATAAGTAATACCGTGTGCCGCTTTATTGAAATAAGTGCTGAAGGTGAGCAAGTTATAGCTGATAAGCTTGCGGACGTAAATCGCTCTGTTGAGGAACATATAGGCCTTAAAATGGACGACTTTACACGTGCGGTCGTACTGCCACAAGGTAAATTCTCTGAATTTTTGTCCTTAAAAGGAAGTGAGCGCCGTCAAATGCTGCAACGTCTGTTCTCGCTCGAAAAATACGGCGATGAACTCGGAGTGAAGCTTGCTCGACGTGTAAAGGAAGCGGATGCGGACGTAAAAACATGCGTGGCAGAACAGCAAGGACTTGGCGATGCCTCTCCGGAAGCAGTTACCGCAGCGGAACAAGCGCTGGCTGATGCTATCGCATTGGCCGAGCAGGCTCGTGAAGCGAAGCTAACGGCTGAGCGTGAGTACCGTGCTATGGCCGAGCGACGCGGCTGGCAGATCGAACGTGACGAGGTAACGTCACGCTTGCGTAAGCTTGATGCCGATGCTCCTAGAATAGCAGAGCAAGAGGAGCTAGTACGACAAGCGGCAGCGGCTGAAGTGCTGATGCCTGTTATTGCGGAGGCGAATGAATCTGAGGCACTTCAGCAGGGCGCTCAGGTGAAGCTGACGCAAGCCGAAGAAGCCTATAGGGTTGCGTCCGTGAAGGCGGAGGAAGCGTCTTGCATATCGATTGATGCAAGACGAGAGCGTGAGCAGCAGGAACCGGAATTGCTGCGCAAACAAGAGCAATTGCAAGAAGCGTTGAACATTGCGGAGGAGGCCAAGCGATTAGAGCAGGAGGCTGCGGAATGCGAGCAGCGTCTGCATGAGGCGCATGCCTCGTATACGGCGGCTAAAGCTGAGGTAGAACGGGCCCAAGCGCTGCTTGCACGGGCGTCGGAACGCCAAGCTGAACTCAAAACGCTGTTAAAGCAGAACGAGCGCCCGATAGCAGAGCGGGAGCGGTTCCAAGAAGCTTGGCAGCTTAAACAACAGTTTGATGCTGAGGCGGTACGCTATCAAGAGCTTGCTGCGCTTCAGCAAGCTAGTGAAGCTGCACATGTTGAGCAGCAGCGTAATGGGGATGTCGCTTTTCAATCTGTGCTGGCCAAAGTGGATGCCATTTCTGTTTGCACAGATCGAGGTCAATCGCTTGGTCCTAGCGTTGTAACTTTACAAAATCGTGCTGTAACCGTAGTGGAGTATACTGAAAATGCAATTAAAGCCATTCGTGAGCAAGTATGGGTGCAGCAGAAGCAGGTGCTGGCAGCGCAGTTAGCAGCTGAGTTGCAGGTAGGTGACAATTGTCCGGTATGTGGCTCCACGGAGCATCCTCACCGTGCGCATGCTCACACAGGGGCACAGTCCCCAGTGGAGTCCGACCAATTGGAGCGTAAGACGGAACAACTTGCTGCCACAGAAGCTCAATTAAAAGCTTGGGAGCAACTGCGTGATGAGGCTCGTGCTTTTATTGTGGAGACGCATAATGCGAGCAGCCGGAGTCAATCCATTGTAGCGCAATGGAAAGAAAGGATCTCGAATTTAAAAGAACGGCTTCAGCATAGTTTAGGCTTGCAAGAACAAGCAATTGACGCCCCATATCGGTTATCGGGTAGTGACGAGCAGGACAACAATGCTGCGTATTTTAATCAAATTGCATCAGCTTTGTCGATAGATCTAACGGTGGACTCGTTCGCGAATTCGACTACGAGTTCGACTGTGGCAAGTCCGAAGACTGTCGAGAATTCGAATGCTGTTGTGGATACGAATACTGTCATGGATAGGGCTACATTTGCTGCTGCGACTGTTTTTGCTTCAGCTTCAGCTTCCGTACCAAACAAGGAGCAGTCGAAGCGTGCAGCAGATGCTGACCCGAGCGAATTGGTAACTTGGTGTACCCATGAAACGGAGCAATTGCGGGTTGCACTGGCGGATTATCTTTCGGAGCAGGAAAGCTGCACGCGACAAATGGAAACTGAATATTCCCAGTTTGCAGACACGTTGTGGCAACTGCAACGCAGCAGGGACAATACAGATAGCAGTGCGAAGGCACTTCGCGAGGCTAATAAAGCGCTCGAATCAGCCGAGAACAAGCGTCAGACAAATCTAAACGCTTGGCAGCAATCTTTTGCAGACTGGCGATTCGAGGAGCTTGAATCGTTGCGTGAACAGTGGCGCGAATGGGATGCGACAGCACAAGATTGTCGATCTCGACTAGAGCGAAGCGTCGCTTACTTGGATGAAACGCAGGCGCAACTTAAGCAACATGAACAAGTGATGCAAGTTGCTGAACGGAATCAAGTGCAAGCGGAAGCAGAGTTGAGCGGTATTAAGCGGCTTCTATCGAACTATGAACCGCGCTTGCGGCCTTGGGCGGGAGGGCAGCCGTTAACGCAACTCGTGCACGACAATGAGGCGTGTATTACAGCGCTGCGAGCTCGTGCTGAAACGAGCACAGTGGGAGCGGAATCGGCTCGCAAAGCAGAAGCCCAATCCGAGCAGCAAGCGGCGCTTGCCCGCCAAACATGGACAGCCGCGAGCGAACGCGCACATGCGGCTATGGAGCGGTTAGCCGCTGAATTAACGGCGTCACCTTTCCGTACGCCGCAAGCCGTACAAGCTGCTGCGCTAACCTCTGATGAGCGGCAGCGCATACAAGCTGCACTTGCTATGCATCACGAGGCGCAGCGTGATCTCGCTGCACAACTGCGCAGGCTGGACGAGCGTCTTGTCGGACAAGAGGTGTCAGACGAGGCGTGGTCTGCTTGTGAAGAGTGCTGGAAGCACAGCGTTGAGCAAGACGAAGCTACACTTGCCACCCGTGCCAAAGCAGAACGCGATGCCGAGGAGCTAACGAACAAGCATGCCCGTTGGGCAGAGCTTGAACATAAAAGGCAGATCGGAGCCGAACATTTAGCCCGTTTGCAGCAATTGCAGAGCGTGTTCCGCGGCAACGCCTTCGTGGAATTCGTTGCTGAGGAGCAGCTACTGCAAGTGAGTCGAGCAGCATCTGAGCGACTGAAAAAGCTCACGAAGCAGCGCTATGCGCTGGAAGTAGATTCAGGTGGTGGCTTCGTCATTCGTGATGACGCTAACGGTGGTATTCGCCGTCCTGTATCTACATTGTCGGGCGGAGAAACGTTCCTGACCTCACTAGCATTAGCGCTAGCCTTATCTGCACAAATTCAGCTGCGCGGCATGTATCCGCTTGAATTTTTCTTCCTCGACGAAGGGTTTGGAACGTTAGACCCTGAGTTGTTGGATACTGTAGTTACAGCGCTGGAGAAGCTGCATTCGGATCGTTTGGCAGTGGGTGTAATCAGCCATGTGCCTGAGTTGCGCGCTCGTTTGCCGCGCAAGTTGTGTGTAATAGCAGCTGAGCAGGCGGGTAGAGGTTCGCGTATTGTGCAGGAGTTTAGTTAACGTCGGGCTGTTTCGGCAATGTCGCTTTGGTTGCATTGCTGAATAGCGCTGTGTATGGGTTGTTAAACGCTTAGAGCAGCTACGCCCAGCTACGCCCAGCTACGCCCAGCTACGCCCAGCTACGCCCAGCTACGCCCAGCTACGCCCAGCGCACAACTGTATACAATGAGCATGGTGAAGTATGTCACAGAGACAGTTGAAAATGGCTGTTATAATACAGACAACCGGCACCTATATATGGGCATCTCGATCAGCGTCTAATAAGCTACCGCTAGACGCTAACAACGAGATGCCTATTTTTTTGCAATCAGCACAAATGTACCTTGCACACAGTAAAGACTGGGCGAATACCATGACTGTATACTCAATAAAAGCGAAAGTGGGAGGCGTCTATGGAAAAGAAAAAATCGAACAATGTTCAGCCATCTGTTCCAGCTACTCCACTGCCAAGTGGAACAGCCCAGCCTTATTCACATGGAACGGCACAACCACTGCCAGACGGTTCAAGCAAGCCATTTCCCGGAGGAACGTTTCAACCTCTGTCAGATGGTTCAAGCAAGCCATTTCCCGGAGGAACGTTTCAACCTCTGTCAGATGGTTCAAGCAAGCCATACCCCGGAGGAGCGTTTCAACCGCTGTCAGACGGTTCAAGCAAGCCATTTCCCGGAGGAACGTTTCAACCTCTGTCAGATGGTTCAAGCAAACCATACCCCGGAGGAGCTGTCCAACCGCTATCAGGTGGTTCAGGTAAGCCATACCCAGAAGGTGCGATCCCGCCGCTATCAAGTGGCCCCGCCACAACATTTCCAGCAGAAGCGAATCAACCATTGCCAGCAGGACATTCTTGGAAAGAACATTGCTATAATCACCTGCATCGATACGTCCATTTAAAAACAGTTAACAAGTGCGCGTACGAGGGTATCATACAGCATGTAGATGATGCTAACGTATATTTAGCTGTACCCGGTGCACACGCTGATGACCGTGCAGACTGTACAAGGGCACTCGGTCATGGATTTCATTCGCCCAATTATTTTCATGGAGGTTACTACTATCCTTATGGTTTTGGTCGTCGCCGTTTTGATTCAATTGGACTTCCGCTCGCTCTCCTGGCAGGATTAGCTATCAATCCATATGTTTATCCATACCCTTACTACCCATACCCTTATCCTTATTATTAAAATGTGGATCAAGCTCACAAAAGCATCACTCTCATCCTAAATCAACACACATTAGGATGAGAGTGATATTTGTTGTGCGGGTAGATGCTTAAACATTGGACGAGCGGCTTGATTTTCGTTATGATATTGTTATACATAATTGTCGCTGTTTAACTGGACATCCTGAAGGAGGGTACGAAGATGAGTTGTATTTTTTGTAAGATCGTAGAAGGGGCAATCCCAGCTAAAAAAGTGTATGAGAATGAACACGTTATCGCATTCCATGACATTCAACCGCAAGCACCCGTGCATGTGCTTATTATTCCCAAGAAGCATATCCCGACGATGAACGATGCGGCAGGTGAGGATTTTGTATTGATTGGTGAAATGCATCGTGCTGCACAAGAAGTGGCGCGTGAATTAGGTGTGGACCAGACAGGTTATCGCCTCATTAACAATTGTGGCAAACATAGTGGACAAGAAGTATTCCATATTCATTATCATTTGCTCGGCGGTGAATTTTTGGGGCCGCTAGTAAGTTAAATTCTGGTCGTTTTTCGCAAGAAACTGGGAATTTTCGTATGGAAATTTGATGTTTCAAGCGTAATTCATGACAGATTGTGAACGTGAGGTTGACACCCCCTTTTACAATCACATATAATGTAGTTTGATAAGCCGTGTTGCCGTTCTTGGACGGTCTGGTCGGAGGGAGGGAAAACTGGTGTCTGAAACGAAAGTTCGCAAAAACGAGACAATCGATGCTGCACTTCGTCGCTTTAAGCGTTCCATCGCTAAAGATGGTGTCTTGGCTGAAGTTAAAAAGCGTAAGCACTATGAAAAGCCAAGCGTCAAGCGCAAGAAAAAGTCCGAGGCTGCTCGCAAAAGAAAGTTTTAGGAGGATTTAGCACCAATGGATCTTAGCCAAAGATTGAACGAAGATATGAAGCAAGCGATGAAGAGTCAAGACAAGTTCAAGCTCTCCACCATCCGGATGGTACGTTCGGCGATCAAGAATGTTGAGATAGATGTTAAAAGAACTTTGAATGACGATGAAGTCCTTGAGATTCTGGGTCGTGAAATCAAACAGCGGAAAGATGCCCTCCATGAGTTCGAGAAAGCAGGTCGTGGCGAATTAGCGGATAATGTAAAAGCGGAAATTGATATATTGAGCCAGTACCAACCTGCTCAGCTTTCCGAAGAAGAGATAAAAGTGATTGTACAAGAGGCCATCCAAGAAACCGGTGCTTCTTCGAAAGCCGACATGGGGAAAGTAATGAGTGCCCTCATGCCTAAGGTGAAGGGGCGCGCAGATGGCAAGTTAGTCAATTCGCTGGTTCAACAGTATTTGCAATAAAAGCTATCGGCAAATAAAAGACACTCCTCTTAAGAGGAGTGTCTTTTTTAATTTCAATTGGTAATGCTGAATCATATGAAACGATTCTGGTCATATAACGTATTATGTCATAGTAAGAAGATGTATCAACTACGAAATACGGAGGGGGTAGAAGGTGAGCGGAACGCGATTTAGGTTACGGTTCGGAGAAGGTCTCCGAAAAAAGGCAACGTTATCGTTGCTGCTCCTCATGCTCTCGATGATGGTTTTTGGTTCATTGCCAATTGCTCAAGCGATGCCATCCATGATGGACGTAGCTGCTCATAAGGATAGTGATCCATCAAGAAATGTAGTCGTTATCCCGTTGCAGGGCACAGTTGACCCGGTGATGAAATCGTTTTTTTCGAGAGCTATGTCTGAAGCTGCACAGTACGGTGCAGAGCTCGTTATTTTAGAAATGAATACGCCTGGAGGCTATGCACAAATTGCGCAGGAAATGGGGACGCTGCTGTCAGATAGCCAGCTGCGAACCGTTATGTATGTGCACGGCAAGGCGGCGTCAGCAGGCAGCTACTTGGCCTTAAATGCAGATGAGATTGCCATGGCTCCTGGCAGCGCTATTGGTGCAGCTGCATTGGTAGACGGTGACCATAATTACGTGGACGACCCGAAGGCAATCGCCTTTTGGAACAGTCAAATGAAATCAGCTGCTGAGAAAAATGGCCGCAATGTAGATGTGGCTGTTGCCATGGCTGACTTGAAGTCAGAAATTAAATTGCCTGAGCTTGGCCGTGTAAAGAAAGCAGGCGAAGTGCTGTCCTTGAGTGTACAGGAAGCGCGTAAAGTTGGATATGCTGATTATGAGGCTGCATCGGTGCAAGACTTATTGGTCCAAATGAAATTAGAAGGTGCCAATATCGTTACGATCGAACCTGAAACGACGGAATGGATTGCGTCTATTATTACGAATCCGTACGTCAGTACACTGCTGTTGTTTCTTGGCATTGCAGGTGTAGCCATTGAATTGCTTGTACCTGGATTCGGGTTACCTGGATTTTTAGGTGTACTTGGGTTTGGACTTTATTTCTTCGGACATTATGTAGCTGGATTAGCCGGAATGGAGACAGTTGTCCTGTTCATTGTAGGACTCGTGCTGCTCGTGCTTGAGTTGTTTATACCGAGCTTTGGCATACTAGGCATTCTTGGTTCAGCGAGCTTAATTTTTGGTGTTGTACGTGCTGCGTACGATACGTCAGATGCGTTTGTATCGCTAGGCATCGCTTTTGTTGCTGCGGTCATCGTGGTCGTCATTGTAGCTAAAGTATTTAAACATCGTGGTGTGTGGAATCGCTTTATTTTGCGAGATACACTATCGACGAACGAAGGCTACGTATCGAATGACAACCAGACGGCGCTGATTGGCAAAGTTGGAACAGCAATTACGCCGCTTCGTCCATCGGGCACCGTAATGATTGACGGTAAGCATATCGATGTCGTGACGGATGGTACGTTTATCGAGCGCGATGCAACCGTTATCGTGATGGAAGTAGAAGGGGCGCGTGTCGTTGTACGTAAGCACATTTAACTACTAGGGGATAAATTAGTTTACCAAATAGATGTTGGAGGTTATGTCGTTTATGGATTCTGCGATGATTTCTTATTTGCTTATCGGTGCGGTCTCGCTGATCGTATTATCTGTATTTTTTAGCTTTTTCCCTGTAATGCTATGGGTTGCCGCTATTTCTTCCGGTGTACGCATTAGTATTATTACGTTGGTGGCGATGCGTTTGCGTCGTGTTACACCAAGTCGTATCGTAAATCCAATGATTAAGGCGACTAAAGCCGGTCTGGGTGTAACGATTAACCAATTGGAAAGCCACTATTTAGCAGGTGGTAACGTTGACCGTGTAGTTAACGCTCTAATTGCAGCACAACGTGCTAATATCAACTTGGAATTTGAACGTGCGGCAGCGATTGATCTTGCAGGCCGTGACGTATTACAAGCCGTACAAATGAGTGTTAACCCGCGTGTGATTGAAACGCCTATCGTTGCAGCAATGGCGAAAGACGGCATCGAAGTAAAAGTTCGTGCTCGTGTAACGGTTCGTGCGAATATTGAGCGCCTTGTCGGTGGTGCAGGTGAAGAAACGATTATTGCCCGTGTAGGCGAGGGTATCGTGACGACTGTCGGTTCCAGTGCTACACATAAAGATGTACTAGAAAATCCAGATCTCATTTCCCGTACGGTTTTGGGCAAAGGTTTGGATGCAGGAACAGCTTTTGAAATCTTGTCCATTGATATCGCAGACATGGATGTAGGTAAAAACATTGGTGCCCACTTACAGACGGAACAAGCGGAAGCGGACAAACGAATCGCGCAAGCGAAGGCGGAGGAACGTCGTGCGATGGCGGTTGCGCAAGAGCAAGAGATGATAGCTCGCGTGGTTGAGATGCGCGCACGTGTCGTTGAGTCCGAGTCGCAGGTTCCATTGGCGATGGCTGAAGCGTTAAAGAACGGCAAGATTGGTGTAATGGACTATATGAACCTGAAGAATATCGAGGCAGATACGCAAATGCGCGGTTCGCTTGGGAAAATGTCTGAAGGCGAACAGGGCAACACCAAGTCGGAAAGCTAGGCGGTAAGCCATGAAAATTGTAGAGGCTATTTTTGACTTGCTTGCAAGTAATATTTTTATAGTGGTTGCTGTGCTGGGTGGATTAATTTCCATGTTCAGCAAAGGGAAACAAAAAGAAGCCGAAACTCGAATGCCGAGTTTTGGTGGCGGTGATATGCTAGGGCTGCCACAGCAAAATAAGCAGGCTAAAGACGATGATGAGTTCGAGTTGGAATATGAGGGCGAGTCTGAGCGTGAACGAGCGCAGACGAGCACTCAAGCGCCCGTATTTGCCAGTGAGATGCAACCTGCTGTTGCGGATCGACAGCGTGGACAAATGAGGCCGCATTTTTCATCCAGCAACGATGATGCAAATTGGCATTATGATTGGAATGAGGATACAGAACAAGGCAGGCGTCATTCTAACCGCGAATCGAATGCTTATCAGGTTCAAACGAACCGAACGAAATCCAAGCTCGCTCTAAGGCCTGAAGATGCGCTGCGAGGTGTGGTATGGGCTGAAATATTAGGTCCACCGCGTGCGAAACGTCCATACGGTCGTCGCTAGGCAGCAAGCCAACTATTTTTAATAAAGCTCCAGTACGCTTAAAGTCAACCATTGACTTTGAGGGACTGGAGCTTTTTTTGTCTAAGATAATCGGTCGCATAGCCTCATATTCCCTTCATATATCGCATAAGTTGTAAAGTACAGAAAGGGGGCCAATCTCATATGGGTCGCATCGCCCGCAAGCTGCGCCAATGGTCGGCGGAGTGGTTCGATTTGCCGCAACATATTGTGATGGATCTGCCCCGGTTTACGATGATCGGCAATCGTCAACTGATCGTGGAGAACCATCGCGGCGTTCTTCATTTTACGAGTGATCATATGCGTCTTGCACTTGCCAACGGTGAACTTGAAGTGTTTGGTACAAATTTAAGCATTCGTGGAATATGGACGGAAGAAGTATGTATTGAAGGTGCTATTCACGATATTAAGTATCATGGAACGGGGGAATCATCATGAAGGCTCCGGCGTTAGCGCGTATACGAGGCTATGTGCAAGTAAGTGTGCGTGGTGAACAAGTTGAATCCTTCATAAATGCCGTCACAAAAAAGCGAATTACGATTTGGGATGTGCGTACCACGGAACGTGGCATCGCATTTTTCATCTTGCTAAGGGACTATTTTCGACTTCGGCCGCTGTTGAAAAAGACAGGCTGTCGCATACATGTAGAGCAGCGAAATGGTTGGCCATTCCGTTTTAAAATGGTATGGAGGCGCCAATTTTTCTTTTTGGGCGCGCTTCTTTTTTTGTGCGGATTGTACATGCTCTCATCCCTCGTGTGGTCGATAGAAGTAAAAGGGAATGTACGTATTCCAACTGAAACTGTATTACATGCAGCGAAAGAAGAAGGGGTGTTCCCTTTTCAATGGACTTTTCGTTTGCGTGAATCGGACGTGCTATCTAAATCATTAAATGCGCGATTGCCGGATACATCTTGGGTTGGTATTCATCGTCAAGGTACAAAAATAACGATACAGGTAGCTGAGACAACGATCCCTGACGCTAAAAAGCTAGTGAATCCACGACATTTGGTTGCCAAAGAGGATGCCGTTATTACGCATGTATTAGCTGAAAAAGGAAGGGCATTAGTGCGACAGCATATGCGAGTTAAACAAGGGAATATCCTTATCAGCGGTATTATTGAATCCGTGAATGGTTTGCAGTCCGTTGCAGCAAAAGGGGAGGTGCATGGGCTAGTCTGGTATGAGTACCGGATCACTTCTCCTTTAATTAGCAAGCAGAAGGTATATACAGGTGAGCAGCTTGAAAGGCTGTATGTGACAGCGGGTGAACATAAGGTGAAGGTAAAAGGATACGGCGATATTCCTTACGCCCAATATGAAATTGTCGAAGATGTGAATAAAGTACAGTGGAGAGAGCTTGATTTTCCGGTAGGCTGGGTAAAAGAAAAAGTGTTGGAAGTGCATGTTGCCGCCGAAGAGCGCAGTGTGCAAGAAGCTGTACAAGCAGGATTGCAGCAAGCACGGCTTGATATTACTGCGAAAAATGGGCCTCAAGTCCGGATCCATACGGAAAAAATTTTGCATCAGAAGTCGGACAATGGTAAAGTGGATTTAAGGGTGCTCTTTGAAGTGGAGCAATCCATAGCAGTAGAGAAACCGCTTATCGCACACCAGTAGACTGAAAGCAAGGAGACTGAGGTTTTTGTCGCAACAATTGACTACTAAATTATCGCTGCAAAATGCCGACGAAGGACTTGCCCTATTCGGACCGCAGGACAAGTATCTGCGGCTTATTGAGAGCCGTACTGAGGCGCAAATTATGTCACGAGAAGCAGAAATCGTCATAACAGGACAACAGGAAGAAGTTGAAAAGCTACATCAGCTGTTTGATGTACTGCTCCAGCTAATCCGCAATAACATTGCGCTGTCAGAGCGTGATATGACGTATGCTATGGATTTAGCTCAGGATTGGAAGGCTGATGAGCTTCTCGATTTATTTAAAGGGGAAATTGCCGTTACGTTCCGCGGCAAGCCGATTCGTGTTAAGACAATTGGTCAGAAGCACTATGTGTCCACCATCAAAAAGCGAGACATCGTGTTTGGGGTTGGACCTGCTGGTACAGGTAAAACGTATTTAGCTGTCGTGCTTGCTGTTACCGCGCTTAAAGAAGGATCGGTCAAGCGTATCGTGTTAACGCGCCCTGCTGTGGAAGCAGGCGAGAATTTAGGCTTCCTGCCAGGCGACTTGCAGGAAAAGGTCGATCCGTACTTGCGACCGCTCTATGATGCCCTGTATGAGGTCATGGGACAGGATCAGGTGGAAAAAGCGCTAGAGCGCGGTCTGATTGAAATTGCACCGCTCGCTTATATGCGTGGACGCACGTTGGACGACGCTTTTATTATTTTGGATGAAGCGCAAAATACGACACCGGAGCAAATGAAAATGTTTCTGACACGTTTAGGTTTTGGATCAAAAATGGTCATTACTGGAGACGTGACGCAGATCGATTTACCTAGAGGTAAACGCTCGGGTCTAATAGAAGCCGTTCATATTTTGAAAAATATTGAGGAAATTGGATTTATCCATTTTGCAGAGCAAGATGTGGTACGTCATTCCTTAGTACAGAAGATTATTGTTGCTTACCAGCATGAAAGTGAAAACCAAGGATAGAGAGGGCTGTTCTCTATGCTAAACGCACAACGTTCCGGCAGTGGAAGCCGAGAGCAATTGAATATGTCGGGATGGAAGCACAGCGTCGGCGTACGCTTTCTTTTGTTCTTTTGTTTAACGTTATTGTTTTATTTTAGCTTAGCTTCAAGCGTGTTGCCTAAGAAGTTCGATATTCAAATTGGTGCGCGCAGCGAAGCAGACATCGTAGCTCCCATTCAAATTCCGGATTTGAAAGCGACGCTTAAAGCTCAAGAGCTGGCAGCGGAGCGCGTTCAACCTGTTTTTCAAATTGTGAGTGTTAAAAATGAACGCTTGCTCGATGATATTTTTAACCGCATCGAACAATTGAATTTGGATGACCAAATTTCGTTCTCGGAAAAAGTTGATCTTTACCGCAAAGTCATTCCAGTTATGTTTGATGATTATGTGCGTACCTTTATCGCGAATTTACGGAATGCGGGTACATATTCGTCCAGTATGCTTGATGAAATGAAAGAGCAAATTGAAGAGCAGAAGTATCGAGTTCCTGAGGAAACGTTTATTAAAATGGCGCGTTTATCCAAAGAAGACATTGGACAAATGAAGCCAGTAGCACGAGATTTGGTTACTAAATTGATGAGCGATACGGTCCCAGAGGCGGCGATTGCTCGTGCTAAAGTAGCTGAGTACGTGAATGCAAGCTCCCTTAATAAACGCTCTGAACGTGAAGTCGTTCAAGAACTCGTTCGTCTATCTTTGACGCCGAATAAGTTCTCTGACGAAGAAGCGACAAAGGAAGCGAAAGTTCAAGCTCGTGAAAATACGCTACAAGTATTTATTAAGCAAGGTGACATTATCGTTGAAAAAGGCGTAGTCATCACGAAAGATACGTATGAGATGCTGAAAGAGAATCAGTTGTTGAAGACCGATGTGAATTATTGGCCGCAGTTTGGTTTACTGCTCTTGAGTACCATGTTCTCTTTGGTACTATTTATGTTCATGCGCCAAGGCAGCCATCCGCATTTCCGCTTTAACAATGCTCAACTGCTTATGCTCGTCATTATATTTGTGATTAATATTTTGGCGATACATGTGGTAGCTTACCCTCATACGGAGGATACACAATACTTAGGTTATGTGGCTCCTGTAGCTGTAGGTGCAACGCTCATTACGTTGCTCATTGATTTGTCCTTAGCTTACGTCTGTGCCGTTGTGTTCAGCGTAATTGCGAGCATCCTGCTTAATACACAGCAAGGGTCGATATTCGATTATGAATTCGGGTTCTTCGCGCTCGTTACATCATATTCAGCCATTTTTGCCATACACCGAGCGAGCCAGCGATCTACCATTTTAAAGGCTGGCATTATGGTTTGCATTTTTGGCAGTGTGACCGTGTTTACGTTAGCGATGCTTAGCGGAGATGCGGTGTATAATCAAAATACGATGCTCGCTGCTGCATTCGCTTTTGCAAGCGGACTCGTAACAGCTGTGCTCGTGCTCGGTCTGATGCCATTTTTCGAAGTTACATTTGGCATATTGTCGGCACTGAAGCTTGTCGAACTGTCCAACCCGAACCATCCGTTACTGCGCAAGTTGTTGACGGAGACACCGGGAACGTACCATCACAGTGTGATGGTCGGCAATTTGGCGGAGCAGGCAGCTGAATCGATCGGAGCAAATGGATTGCTATGCCGTGTAGGTGCTTTTTACCATGATATTGGTAAGACGAAGCGTCCAAGTTACTTTATCGAAAATCAAACGAATATGGATAATCCGCATGATTTCATTGAACCGAAGCTAAGTGCTTCAATCATTACAGCACACGCTCGCGATGGAGCGGAAATGCTGAAAGATTATAAGCTACCGAAGCATATTCGGGACATTGCGGAGCAGCATCACGGGACAACATTTTTGAAGTATTTCTACCATAAGGCTTTGAAGCAAGCGGAAGAACAAGGTGTCGAGCCGGATTTCACCGAGGATGATTTCCGATATCCAGGCCCGAAGGCGCAGTCGAAGGAAGCCGCGATTGTCGGCATCGCGGATTGCGTGGAAGCGGCTGTTCGTTCGCTGCGTCAGCCAACGGTAGAGCAAATCGATACGATGATTCAAAAAATTGTGAAGGATCGAATTGATGACCATCAGTTTAATGAGTGTGACCTCACGATTAGAGAGCTGGACATTATTGCTCAATCGCTAAAGGAAACGGTGATGGGCATTTTCCATTCTCGCATCGAATATCCTGAAGATGTGAAATCCAAGCAGCACAAGCAAGGTAAACTGTCGTCTGCGACTACTTCGGAAACATCGGATAAGAAGATTAATTCGACCGAGTCGACTGGCAAACAGGAATAGAAGGAGCGACAACGGTAATTATGAGCATGGCTTTAGAGTGTAACAATGAGCAAGAGGTATATCCGATTTCAGATGAGTTAATTCATTTGCTTGAGCGTATTTTGCAAGAAGCGGCTCAAATGGAAGGAATCGAGGCAGGGGAGGTCGCGTTGACGTTTGTAGATGACGAACGTATTCATGAACTTAATCGCGATTACCGTGGCATCGATCGTCCTACAGATGTGTTATCGTTTGCAATGAACGAATCGACAGATGAAGAATTGGATATTATATACGATGTGGAGGATGATTTGGAGTCGTTAGGCGATATGCTCGGCGACATCATTATTTCCACAGAGCGTGCGCGTGCGCAAGCGGATGACTATGGGCACTCGTTGGATCGAGAAATTGGATTCTTGTTCGTACACGGGTTTTTACATTTGCTCGGATACGACCATCAGGATGACGCAAGCGAGCGCGTTATGATGGACAAACAGGAAGCTGTATTAAGCCGCATAGGTTTGAGCCGCTGATGAAACGCCCTTGGAGCGATACGTTTCAGGTGGCGCTAGTTGGCATTGTTCATACGTTTCGCACGCAGCGCAATATGCGTGTACATGGCGTCTTGTCGATGCTCGTGTGTGCGATGGGTGTAGGGTTCGGCATTTCGGTTACCGAGTGGATGTGGATCGGATTAGCGATTACGCTAGTCTGGTCTGCCGAGTTAATGAATACCGCGGTGGAAGCCGCGGTTGATTTGACGATGCCGGACCCGCATCCTTTAGCTAAAATTGCAAAGGACACCGCCGCAGGAGCAGTATTCGTGACGGCGGTTTTTGCCGTCTTCGTCGGAGGTATTGTCTTTTTTCAACCTATGCTAGAATTAGTGATTTTGATAGTTAACCATTTCATGTAACATCCAGACAAACTTGAGGGGGAACAAATAATGAATGGACAACAATTGATGGAACAAGCAAAATTAGCAAGAGAGAAAGCCTATACACCGTATTCCCATTTTAAAGTGGGTGCAGCGTTGCTAGATGAGCACGGAAATGTGCATCATGGCTGCAATGTAGAAAATGCAGCTTACGGGCCTACAAACTGTGCGGAGCGTACGGCATTGTTCCGTGCGATCGCGGATGGATGTGCACCGCGCTCATTCAAAGCGATTGCGGTAATCGGCGACACAGAGCAACCCATTACACCTTGCGGCGTGTGCCGACAAGTGATTATTGAACTATGTCCTCCAGATATGCCTGTTTATATGGGGACAGTAAATGGAACGTGGTCGGAAACAACTGTGAGCGAGTTGTTGCCAGGAGCATTTAATGTGGATAGCTTAAACAGCTCTGCTTCGCGTTCAGCAAAATTAAATGAAGAAGTTTAGAGGTAGTGAAGGAGGAGAAAGAAAACAATATGTTAAACCATAAATCTTCACAACAACAAGAAAGTTTTAAATCGGGGTTTGTCGCGATTGTCGGGCGTCCAAATGTAGGTAAATCGACGTTAATGAACCATGTAATCGGACAAAAAATTGCAATCATGTCCGATAAGCCACAAACGACACGTAACAAAATTCACGGTGTATATACGAAAGACAATTCCCAGATCGTCTTTTTGGATACACCAGGTATCCATAAGCGTCAATCCAAGCTTGGTGATTATATGAACCAAGTCGCTTTAAATACGTTGAACGAAGTAGAAGCGGTGCTATTTCTCATAGATGCCGCGGCAGGTTTTGGTGGTGGCGACCGATTTGTTATTGAACAATTGAAAAATGTACGCACCCCTGTCATTTTGGTTATGAACAAAATTGACCAAGTGACACCTGAACAATTGGCGCCAATGATCGCGCAGTACAATGCCATGCATGAATTTGCTGCCATCGTGCCGATTTCTGCCTTGAACGGTAACAACGTTGACCGTTTGTTGGACGTGCTTGTTAATTATTTGCCTGAAGGGCCGCAATATTACCCTGATGATCAAATCACGGATCACCCTGAGCAATTCGTCGTTGCTGAATTGATTCGTGAGAAAATTTTGCAATCGACGCGTGAAGAAATTCCGCACTCCATTGCAGTTGCGATTGAAGACATGCGTGTGCAAGAGAACGGTGTTGTCCATATTTCTGCTATTATTTTCGTCGAGCGTGATTCCCAAAAAGGTATCGTTATCGGTAAGCAGGGCGCTTTGTTGAAAGAGATCGGCAAGCAATCGCGTAAAGATATTGAAAACTTGCTCGGCTCGCGCACTTTTATTGAACTATGGGTTAAAGTGAAAAAAGACTGGCGCAACCAAGATCGCGTGCTGCGTGATCTCGGTTTCCGTCACGACGTGTAGCCCTCCAAAAATTGCAATGGATATTCCCTTCGTCACGGGTCAACCTAATGATTGACACATCATCTTTTCCGACGAGGGGGATTCACGGATGCGTGATTTTTCGTGGAACGTATTTTCCAACACTGGGGATGTCGATGCTTATTTATTGTATAAGCAAATTAGACAACTCACGGAAAAAGAGGAACCAGCGGTGGAAGCAGTCGCACCGTCGGATTCGGAATAATATCGATTATGTCCGATAGCATGGGAGGATCACGGTGCTATATCGTGTCGAGGGGATTGTTATCCGCAGCATGGATTATGGGGAAGGCAACAAAATCATTACGCTGTGCACCAAAGCCAATGGTAAAGTTGGCGTGCTCGTCAGGGGCGCCAAAAAGGTGCGCAGTCGCCATGCTGCGGCAACGCAATTATTTACATATGGAGAATATGTCTTTTTCCGTGGAATGGGGCAAATTGGCACCCTAAATTCGTGCGAAATTATGGAGGCACATCATCCATTAAGAGAGCAGCTACACTTGGCTGCTTATGCTTCGTATGTATCTGAATTGGTCGATCGTGCCCTGCAAGACGAAGAGGCCGGCGGCTATATGTACGAGCAGTTGCTAGCTTATTTGCGTGCATTAGAGCAAGGGAAAGATCCTCAAGTGACAACGCACTTGTTTGAGATTAAGCTTTGTCAAGCAACGGGCGTCGAGCCACAGCTCAATCAATGTATTATTTGCGGCCGTGAAGATAACTTTATCGGGGTTGGCTGGCGCTTAGGTGGTGCAATTTGCAGCACGTGTAGACCGCGTGAGCATGCGAATTTCATCTCGCCGCTACAAACGTTAAAGCTGCTTCAGCTGTTTGCCAAAACCGATTTGCGTAGGCTAGGCAACATTACGTTAAAGCCTGAAACGAAGCTGCAACTGCGCGCGTGTATGCGCGGGTATATGGATACGCATGTCGGCGTAAAGCTGAAGTCGCTTCAATTTCTTGAACAGATGGAGAAATATGATCTGGCTAATCTTGACGAATGACCTTCATTTCGCTATCATAATACAAATGATAAGTAATATTTGCGATGAAGAAGGAAGTAATTCGTTAATGTTTGAATAGAGCGATTCGGGGACGGTGTGAGCCTGAACGAGCAGACGAATGAAATGGCACTTTGGAGCGAACGGAACGGAGAAAGTGGATCGATAATTGACACTAGCTTACACGAGCAATGACGAATTGCTGTGCTGCTGTCAAATATGGATCAAGTAGGGTGGAACCGCGGGATATAACTCTCGTCCCTATGTCTGGTATCAGACGTAGAGACGGGAGTTTTTTGCATTTGCATGCATTTTTCAAATTGCGACTAACTCTTACCAGAGACCAGCGGCATTGCTGTGTTGACTTGGTACTCTTTACGTCAGAACCGATAACCATTGTAAAGGAGTGTAGAAGGCACATGAATTTTCAACAAATCATTTTAACTCTACAAAATTTCTGGGCCGAGCATAATTGCATTATCGTACAGCCGTACGATGTGGAAAAAGGTGCCGGCACGATGAACCCGATGACGTTTTTGCGTTCAATCGGTCCAGAGCCTTGGAATGTAGCGTATGTAGAGCCTTCCCGTCGTCCTGCGGACGGCCGTTACGGCGAAAACCCGAACCGATTGTATCAGCATCATCAGTTTCAAGTTATTTTGAAACCGTCGCCTGACAACATCCAAGAAATTTATTTGGAAAGCTTGAAACGTCTGGGCATCGATCCAACTTTGCACGATATTCGCTTCGTTGAGGATAACTGGGAGTCACCTACGCTTGGCGCATGGGGCCTTGGTTGGGAAGTATGGCTCGATGGCATGGAAATTACACAGTTCACGTATTTCCAGCAAGTGGGCGGAATTGATGCGAATCCGGTAGCGGTTGAAATTACGTACGGTTTGGAGCGTCTCGCTTCTTACATTCAAGAAAAAGAAAATGTGTTTGATTTAGAGTGGGTAAACGGCGTCACTTACGGTGATGTGTTCCATCAACCTGAATTCGAACATTCGAAATATACATTTGAAGTTAGTGATACTGCGATGTTGTTTACGTTGTTCGGGATGTACGAACAAGAAGCAAAACGCGCAATGGAGCACAACTTAGTATTTCCGGCGTACGACTATGTCTTAAAATGTTCCCATACGTTCAACTTGCTTGATGCGCGCGGAGCGATTAGCGTCACAGAGCGTACAGGTTACATTACACGCGTGCGTAACTTAGCGCGACAAGTAGCAGCAACTTACTACGAGGAACGGGAGAAGCTAGGCTTCCCGCTCATGAAAAAGGCGAAAGGGGAAGATCACAATGCCTAAACATCTATTGCTAGAACTAGGGTTGGAGGAAGTGCCTGCGCGTTTTATGCGCGGAGCTATGGACCAGCTTAAAGAACGAATGGAGCGTTGGCTGACTGAATCCCGGATCGCGTATGAGCAGGTGCAAGCTTTTGCTACACCACGTCGTTTGGCACTCCTCGTGCACAACGTAGCTGACAAGCAAACGGACGTTCATGAAGAAGTAAAAGGGCCTGCACGTAAAATCGCTGTGAACGAACAAGGCGAGTGGACGAAAGCGGCGCTCGGATTTGCTCGTAGCCAAGGTGCTGAACCGGAGCAATTGTTCTTTAAAGAATTGAGCGGCGTTGAGTACGTGTATGCGAATAAGAGCAGCATCGGAACCGAGACGGCGGCCGTATTGAGCGAAGGTTTAACTTCGATCATTCAGGCGATGACGTTCCCGAAAAATATGAGATGGGGCGCATACGACATGCGCTATGTGCGCCCGATTCGTTGGATTGTCGCTTTGCATGGTAGCGACATCGTTCCTATGGAGCTGACGCGTGTGACGTCAGGCAACGTGTCACGCGGTCACCGTTTCTTAGGTAGTGAAACGGTCATTGAAGAAGCAAGCCAATACGTAGAACGATTGCGTGAGCAGTTCGTTATCGTGGACGTGGCAGAGCGTCAACAAGAAATTACGCGTCAAATCGAGGCGCTGGCACAGGAAAAGAACTGGAATATTGCGATCAAGGAAGACTTGCTGGAAGAAGTTCTCTTCTTAGTTGAGTATCCGACTGCCTTATTCGGTACGTTTGACCCGGCGTTCTTGAACATTCCGCAAGATGTACTGATTACGTCCATGCGTGAGCACCAACGCTACTTCCCTGTCTTGAATACGGAAGGGCAGTTGCTGCCGTTCTTCGTAACGGTGCGCAATGGTGACAGTAAAGGGCTTGATATTGTTGCTAAAGGAAACGAGAAGGTATTGCGTGCTCGTCTATCCGATGCGAAGTTCTTCTATGCAGAAGACCAGAAGTTGCGGATCGAGGATTGTGTCAGCAAGCTGGACAATATCGTCTTCCATGAAGAGCTAGGAACGCTGGGCGATAAAGTACGCCGTATCCGTGCTATTGCTGATGCAACAGCTACTGCTGTGCAAGCAGACCAAGCGACAGCTCAACTCGTTAGCCGTGCGGCTGACATTTGCAAATTTGACCTCGTAACCCAAATGGTATACGAGTTCCCAGAATTGCAAGGCGTGATGGGCGAGGACTACGCTAGCAAATTAGGTGAGGATGCAATCGTTGCGCAAGCTATTAACGAGCATTACAAGCCGCGTTTTGCAGGCGATACAGCACCTGCAACGCTTGTTGGTTCTGTCGTAAGCTTGGCTGACAAGTTGGATACATTGATCGGCTGCTTTGCGATCGGCATTATCCCAACAGGTTCGCAAGATCCTTACGCGTTGCGTCGCCAAGCAGCGGGTATCGTCAACATGTTGCTTGAGCGTGAGCTTCCACTTACGTTGTCTGCGGTGTTTGACATCGTGCTTAACATTCACGAGCAAGCAGGATTGTTGAAACGTAACCGTGATGAAGTACGTAAAGACTTATTCGAGTTCTTTGCATTGCGTGTGAAAAATGTATTGTCTGAAGCTGTACGCTACGACGTTGTCGATGCTGTAATGGCATCTGGTTTTGACGATGTGAAGTTGACTGTGGCAAGAGGGCAAGCGTTGATGGGCGCGGTGCAAGAAGAGTCGTTTAAGTTGACAGTCGAGTCGTTCAACCGCGTATGTAACTTGGCATCCAAAGCTACATCCACAGAGGTAAATGCAGCGTTGTTTGAGCAAGATGTGGAGCATGCCTTGTATCGTGCATGGACGGATGTGCACGCAGCTTACACTGCGGGGCTATCGCAAGATCCTCAAGCAGCATTGGCTAAACTTGGCGAGTTGAAGGAAGCGATTCATACGTTCTTCGACAACGTTATGGTTATGGCGGAGAATGAGCAAGTGCGTACAAATCGTTTAGCGTTGTTAGCAAATATTGGTGCAGATTTGCGTCGATTTGCGGATTTCTCGAAGCTGGTGTGGGCATAACATTTGATAATAGCGGAACATGTAGAGAAGGTTTTCGACATGTTCCGCGATTTTTTCTTTATTTTCGACAAAAATTGATAATGTTGCACAAAAAACACGTCCAAGCAAGCAGGAATTTTAAATGCAGCAGCGTATATAATATAAACGGTACAAATACCAGTCAAGTAGATACTTTCATAAGCTTTCAGAAAATGGTGAATGTTATTGTCTTCCAATCTTCGCATTGTTGTCGATGCCGATGCTTGTCCTGTCAAACAAGAAATTGTCGCAATTGCGCGAAAGCTTCATGCTGAAGTGCTGTTTGTCGCTTCGTATGCCGCCTTTTCCCATGACTTGCAAGGTCAGGAACAGCATGTATCAAATGTCTATGTAGACCAAAGTTCACAAGCAGCAGATATGTATATAGCCAATGTAACGCGATCGAGCGACGTAGTAGTAACAGGTGACTACGGATTGGCTGCGCTCTGTTTGCCGAAAGGAGCCGCCGTCATTACGGCACGTGGCTTTGAATTAACGAGTGGTAATGTGGAAGAACATTTGGATCGTCGGTATTACTCAAGCAAAGCTCGGAGGGCAGGGCTGCGGACAAAAGGGCCGCGCGCCATGACTGTGAGCGATAGAGAGCATTTCCAACAAAAATTGACACAAGTTCTGCTCCGTAAGCAGGAGAAATTACGCACATAGCGAATAAGTATTACGTGTTTGATGAAGGTGGTTTAGGCGATGAGTGGACACGGACTAATCCCAGATGAACTTAGGGATGAAGTGTTAAAGCGGAACGATGTAGCTGATGTCGTTGGTCAATATGTCCATCTGTCAAAGCAAGGCAAGTATTTAAAAGGGTTATGTCCTTTTCATTCCGAGAAGACACCATCGTTCACAGTGACGCCTGAAAAGCAAATATTTCATTGCTATGGCTGCGGTGCGAGCGGAAATGTGATCCGTTTTGTTATGGATATTGAAGGTTTTTCTTACCCGGAAGCGATTAAACACTTAGCAGAAGCGGCGGATATCCCATTTTCATGGGAGGATAAACCAATAGAGCGAAGTCCGCACAGCCAAGCGAAGGATCGAATAATCGAAGGTCATGAACTCGCTGCAAAGCTGTATCATTATGTGCTCATGAATACGGCTCACGGGCAAGCTGCGCTTGCATATTTGCGAAATCGTGGCATTCATGACAAATTAATTGAGCAATTCCAAATCGGATATGCACCACCGCAATGGGACACGCTTGTACAGCTGTTGACGAAGCGTGAATTTGACTTGTCTCAAATGGAACAAGGGGGACTAGTGTCCGCGCGCCAGAACGGCAGCGGATACGTCGATCGTTTTCGTGACCGTATCATGTTTCCGATATGGGATCGTAACGGTCGGACTATCGCATTTGGCGGACGAATTTTAGGTGAAGGTCAGCCGAAATATTTGAATTCACCGCAAACGATAGTGTTTGATAAATCCAAGCTGTTGTATAACTTGCATCAGGCTAGACCTCATATTAAACGGACAGGGCAACTTGTGTTGTTTGAGGGGTATGCGGATGTGATTCAAGCTTGGAATGCTGAGGTGTGCAATGGCGTTGCTACGATGGGTACTGCGCTGACGACTGACCACGTTTCGTATATGAAGCGCTTAGCCGAAAGTGTAACGATATGTTACGACGGTGATGACGCTGGTCAAGCAGCTGCTTTGAAATCGATAACGTTATTGGAGCAAGCAGGCATACACGTGGCTGTAGCGATGCTGCCCGATCGATTGGATCCGGACGATTACATCAAGACACACGGTGCCGAACGATTCCGCCACGCGATTATTGCTGCCGCCGTTACGCCAACAAAATTCAAACTTATATCTATGCGCCGGAATCATATACTGCTAGAAGATGATGGCAAACGCCGCTATAAAGATGAAGCGATGCGAATTATTACGCCGCTTGCTTCTCCTGTAGAGAGGGAAATGCATTTTAAGGAATTGGCGCAGCAGTTAGATGTATCGTTAGATACATTGAAGCAAGAATATGCGAATTCGCGACAAAAGCTGCAAAAAGTGAACGCAAACGGGGATAATCAGGACATTTGGTGGAATAATGTTAGGAATGATAAACGTAATATTGCCCCGCCTACGTTACGGCCAGCTTATGTATATGCGGAACGCAGCTTGCTTGCGATCATGTTTCAAGATATAGAAGTTGCTGATTACGTTGAGCGAAATCTTGGTGAACAATTTAATGTAGATGATCATGCGGCACTAGCTGCTTATCTATACGCCTATTATGCGCAAGGAAATGAACCAGATTTCAGTCGGTACATGGCCACCTTGCAGGATGAACGATTAGAGAAAGTCGCAGTTTCCATATCGATGAATGAAGCACCGCTTCATCAAGATAACGGCTTATTGGACGACTATATCGAACTAATCCTTAAAGTGCCTCGACAGCAAGAAATCGAGCTTAAAAGAGAAGAAATGTTAAAAGCGGAACGTTCCGGAGAAGTGTTGCGCGCCGCGCAAATCGCACAAGAAATTATAGCCCTAGAGCAGCAATTGAAGAGATAGCAACGAGATACTTCTAGGGGGAAGGGAGTCGAAAGATGGCGAATGATCAACATACTGGACTCGACACTGAAACAGCATTAGATCAAGTAAAGGACCAGTTGATCGAAATCGGCAAAAAGCGAGGTACGCTAAGCTATAAAGAAATTGCCGAAAAAATGTCAACGTTCGACCAAGACTCTGATCAAATGGACGAGTTCTTTGAACACCTTGCTGATCAAGGGATTGAAGTTGTAAACGTAACGGATGATGAAATGAATGCCCGTACTACCGACCGTGAAGATGAGTCGGATGATTTCCAATTTGACGATGATCTTTCTTTGCCGCCAGGAATCAAAATAAATGATCCTGTGCGTATGTACTTGAAAGAAATCGGCCGTGTTCCGCTCTTGTCCGCAGAGGAAGAGATTGAGCTTGCAGAGCGAATCGAACGAGGTGACGAGGAAGCTAAGAAGCGCCTTGCAGAGGCAAACTTGCGACTCGTAGTATCGATTGCGAAGCGTTATGTAGGTCGCGGAATGTTGTTCCTTGATCTTATTCAAGAAGGCAACATGGGTCTCATTAAAGCGGTTGAGAAGTTCGACCATAGCAAAGGCTTCAAATTTAGTACGTATGCAACATGGTGGATTAGACAGGCCATAACGCGTGCGATCGCTGACCAAGCGCGTACGATTCGTATTCCGGTCCATATGGTTGAAACGATTAACAAACTTATTCGTGTGTCCCGTCAGTTATTGCAAGAGCTTGGGCGCGAACCTAGCCCAGAAGAGATTGCAGCTGAAATGGAACTCAGCGTCGAAAAAGTTCGTGAAATTATGAAGATTGCTCAAGAGCCGGTATCGTTGGAAACTCCGATTGGTGAAGAAGACGATTCACACTTAGGTGACTTTATAGAGGATCAAGAAGCACTGGCACCTGCTGATGCAGCTGCTTATGAGCTATTGAAGGAGCAGTTGGAAGACGTACTGGACACGCTCACAGAACGTGAAGAGAATGTTCTTCGTCTGCGTTTCGGTCTTGATGATGGACGTACTCGTACGTTGGAGGAAGTAGGCAAAGTGTTCGGTGTTACGCGCGAACGTATTCGTCAAATCGAGGCGAAAGCACTTCGCAAGCTACGTCATCCGAGCCGCAGCAAGCGATTGAAAGATTTCCTTGAATAACATGTAAATCGGTTAGACCTTCTGATGCGTATGATATTCGCATTCAGCAAGGTCTTTTCTTTCAATTGCTTAGTACTTAGGAATAAAAATGTTTATGTGTGCGCACGTATGACACGTATGAATCGTAACTTTAGTGGAATTGATTTACTCCATTTATCAATAATGGATTCATTTATGTTGTTGGAACCTATTTTACCGCTTTTTTACTGACAATGCAAATGAGGTTCTGAATTTATTAACAGTAGGTGAACGGGATTCGTGAATATTAAATTATCGAACCGTCTGCAATACATTGCAGACTTGGTACCGCAAGGCAGTCGCTTGGCTGACATTGGGTCAGACCACGCGTTGCTGCCTGTATTTTTAGCGAAGCAGGAGCGTGTTCCATTTGCTGTCGCAGGTGAAGTCAATCAAGGGCCATATGATGCGGCACGCCGACAAGTAAGGGCAACACGTTTAGAGCAAGTGGTTGATGTACGTAAAGGTAACGGGTTAGCAGTCATTCAACCCGGTGAAATCGATTGCGTAACGATTGCCGGCATGGGTGGAAGCTTAATCGTTCAGATTTTGTCTGCGGATGAAAGCAAACTTACGGGCGTGTCCCGTCTCGTACTACAGCCGAATGTAGGCGAGGAGCTCGTTCGCCAATGGCTGCGTGACAATGGGTGGGCGCTTATTCATGAGCATATTTTAGAAGAAGATGGAAAAATATATGAGATTCTGCATGCGGAACGCAGCGATGCTGATCATGTGAACGCAGCTTTAGCCGATGCGAAATTGTATGCACCGCGCAAGTTGAGCAATGGTATTACGCTTGATGAGCAATGGCTCTTAAAGTTAGGGCCGATGCTGTCTGTTGAAGCGACAGACGTCTTTGTGGCCAAGTGGAAGTCTGAAATTAAAAAGCAAGAGCGTGTTCTGCACACCATGGCACAAACTGACGCGGAAGAAGTGGCAGAGCGACGCGCATTGTTTGCAGCTAAAAAAGCGGAACTGGAGGCGATTGTCGAATGTTTGCAAAAGGACAAACGATAATTCAGTGGATGGAGCAGCTGGCACCTAAATCGTTAGCTGTACCGGACGATAAAATCGGCTTACAGCTTGGTACACTGAACAAGCAGGTTGAGAAAGTTCTTGTAGCGCTAGACGTTACAGATGAGGTAGTCGAGGAAGCTATCCGCCTAGGTGCACAATTAATTATTGCTCATCATGCGATTATTTTTAGGCCGTTGGCGCATTTGCAAACCGATACCGTTGCCGGAAGATTGTATGAAAAGCTAATTAAGCACGACATTGCTGTCTACATTACACATACGAATTATGACATCGCCGAAGGTGGAATGAACGACTTAATGGCTGCTTGTCTCGATTTAACAGAGACAAAAGCTCTTGAAACGTTGCAAACCGAACCTTTGCAGAAGCTTGTCGTCTTTGTACCTGAGACGCATGCTGATCATGTACGTGCTGCCGTATTGAACGCGGGAGCGGGTCATATCGGCAACTATAGTCATTGTAGCTTCAATCTGAATGGAACAGGCACATTTATGCCTCAAGCAGGATCTCAGCCCTTTATCGGTGCGGCAGGCAAGCTGGAGCACGTTGAGGAAGTTCGAATCGAGACGATTGTGCCTAAATCGGTTAAGAGTCGTGTACTGCAAGCGATGTTTAAAGCGCATCCTTACGAGGAAGTGGCTTACGATTTATATCCGCTTGATATGCCGGGGAAAGCATTTGGCCTCGGCAGAATCGGCAAACTAGACAGCGGAATTTCACTTCAGCAATTGGTCGATAAGGTCAAGCAACGCTTTGAAGTGCCGCATGTACGTGTTGTAGGCGATTTGTCTAGACAAGTTCTCAAGGTTGCGGTATTGGGTGGGTCAGGTGCCCGTTATGTGCGCCATGCTTTGTTCCAAGGCGCTGATGTGCTCGTAACCGGAGATATCGATTATCATACGGCGCACGATGCATTGGCAGCTGGATTAGCGATTATTGATGCAGGTCACAATGCGGAGAAAATGATGAAGCAAGACGTTGCCTCACGTTTGCAGTCGTTAAATGACAAGCATGGAACAGGGACAACGTTCCATGCTTCAGAGCTGTCGACAGAGCCGTTTCAATTTGTGTAAAAAGTTGATGGTTGAGTTTCAGGCTAGAACCTAGTATACTTACGAATGTTGTCGGAAAGTTTGACAGACAATCGCTGGTGACGTAAGTCACGAGAGGAAAGTCCGGGCTCCATAGGGCAGGATGCTGGATAACGTCCAGTCAGCGCGAGTTGAAGGATAGTGCCACAGAAATGGACCGCCGATGGCCGCCTTGTGCGGCACAGGCAAGGGTGGAACCGTGGTGTAAGAGACCACGAGGAGCGTTGGTGACCTCGTTCCTGGTAAACCCCATCTGGAGCAAGACCTAATGAGACGCAGCCCCTTGTGGGCAACCTTAGCCCGAGGTGCGTCTGGGTTGGTCGCTGGAGCTGCCCAGCAATGCGCAGCGTAGATAGATGATTGTCACCTAGTAGTGGAAGGGTTGCACCCGTAACACCACGAACGGAACAGAACCCGGCTTATGGCAAGCTTTCCATCGCTACAACACAACATTTAATGCCATGAATATAATTAACCCGCAGGCACGCCTGCGGGTTTTTTGATTGCTTATTTAGCGGATTGCCGCACAAAACGTGACACGATCCGGTTTAAATTCGACTCAACATTTTGCGGATGTAAAGACAAAGACGTTTTACGTTGGTCCGCCATATTCAGGGCACGCTCAACATCAATTTGCCCAAAGCCAAAAAACGTATCTTTGCCTGGAGAGCCTAAGTCATTTACACTTTCACGCATGATGTCGTAAATTTCGGTATTACGCAAACTCGGGTTCGCTGAGCGGATTAGCGCTGCAAGCGCGGATACGTGTGGGCAGGCCATTGACGTTCCTGAAAGCGCCGCATACTGATTATTCGGATACGTGCTTGCGATCGTTGCACCTGGCGCGACGACATCAACGTAGCTACCATAATTGGAAAATGACGCTTTTTGCTTATTTTCGTCGGTCGCGGATACGGCGAATACTTCGGGATACGCGGCAGGGAAACCAGGGCGGCGCGTATTATCGTTGCCAGTTGCTGCGATGAGCACCACGTCGCGCTCAAACGCGTATTTCACTGCGTCATGCAAAAAAGCGCCGTCGGCATAGTTGCCTAAGCTTAAATTAATTACTTTAGCACCATGATCCGTGGCCCAAATAATTCCTTCGGCTACCGAATACGATGTGCCCGACCCATTGCTATCTAGAGCCTTAATCGGCATGATCGGATTGTACCATGTCATGCCAGCAACACCTTCACCGTTGTTGACCGTCGCTCCGATAATACCGGCTACGTGTGTACCGTGCCCAACGTCATCTTGGGGCAGTTTATCAGGGTCAAATACATTGTAACCTTTAACCAGTTTATTTTTTAAATCGGCATGCTTCAAATCCACACCTGTATCCACGACCGCTACAACGACATTTTGCTTACCTTTTGTTAAATTCCAGCCACCATTCGTATGAATGATCGGTAAATTCCATTGATAATTTTTGTAAAATAGATCGTTTGGCTCTTCACCAGCTTGAGCAGCCTTCGTCTTTGATGTCGGAGACAACACGCGCAAGCTTGTTTTTTCCTCATTCGTCATATACAAATAATGTGGCTCTGCGTAGAGTGGATTAAACTGTGCAAAATATTGCTGCATCTGCTCTGCACTCATCCAATTGGAACGAAAAAGATACGTGTTGCCAAGTTTGCGTGGAGCGGAGCAGCCGGTCTCACGCATGATTTGCTGCATCTGGTTGCGGTCAGGATCGGTGCGAAAACGAACAACGATCTCTTTTTGATAATAATGACTTTTGCCCTCATTATCTGCGCCCGTACGAACAGGAACATCTTGCATCGTGTTGCTGTCTACCGACTTGACTCGATACTTCGAATCAGGCGGATATGGAACGAGTCGTAAGTTTTTTTGCTGGTGGCTGCGCACTGATTGCACAACATGCCGATTAATGACGGCAACTAAGCCGACATTAGCGTTAGAAGCTGGAATGCCCATCACGATATGGCGTTCGCCACGTATAAGCAGTTCGGGAGATACGTAGGACTCGCGTTTGCTTATATGCAGCTTGGCACTTTGCACAAAACTGTTTAATTGTTTATTTGTTTGCCACATCTCGTCTTTTGGCAATTCGCCGTAAGACCACTGCCGTACCTCTTTTTCATTTAACCACGCTACATATACGAATTGTGGGTGCAACTGCATGAGTTGTCTTACCTTTTGCTGTGCTTCAGATGGTGAAGCTTGGTGTAAAGTTGCAACTGCCTGTTCTAAATCTTTGCGGACATCCAGTGCAAATAGCTTTCCTGTTACGTCAACATCTTGCTGTACAATGTTCTGTTTGATCTTCATATCTGATTGCATACGTTGTTCTGCCGTGTTCGATGATTTGTTGCCTGTATTCCACAGTAGAGGCACGGCTAATATCGTTACTCCCAGTACGCCAAGCCATGCAATGGATCGATTATGCATTGGTCTTCCTCCTCATTTACTACTCGCTCTGTAAGACAGCTTTATATGTAGCTTTTGGACGGACGCACAAAATTATTCTCCGTATCGAATCGCCTGAAAAATGGATGGAAAGGAGTACCATTGCCATTAATTTTGTGGTAGGATAAGGATGTCAAAGGCAATCGTCGCAGCATATTGCTTGCTTTCGTTGCACGAACCGATAAGGATTGTTTAAGGGGGAGCATTCTAATGCCAGCATCCAATGTGAAGCAGCTTTGCGAAGTTTCCAGAATTAAATTAAAGTACGCTATTGACCAGCTTGAGCTTTTTTTGAACGAATATTCGTTAGCGAAGCTTGTGGACGAGCAACAGGACGAGCAGACGGTTAGCTTTTATAAGGGCTTTCTAACTGATATGCGTCACTTGCTCGTGTTTTCGGAAGCGAGCTACGAGAAGCTGGGCGTCACGCTACGTCGCGCGAACTTTAACAATGACTTTGCAGAGCGGGCTTTATATGATGTTTATCATCAATGTGTAAATGCATTTTTTTATCCGAAAAATGAATGTTACTCGGAAGACGGACGTTATGCCTATACAGGACAAGATGCCATTCGCTTCCGCTCAAAACCGGTGCGTCCTGTGCGCGACATTATACTTGATATTACTAAAGGCTTTGAAGAATTACGTGATGAACTGGCTTACTACGAAAGCGACTATTTAACGCAAAGAAGAATGCAAGGCCAAAAGTAAAGATACCGCTTGTACATAAGCGCCTCCATCTAAGGAGGTGCTTATTTTTTTTACTGGAGAAGTTGCCATAAATGTAATCGGATACAGCGGCTGTCGCACGGACAACCTGTTAACGGAGGTGATCGATGTGGCGGAAAGACCCGTCGTGCATTGTAGTATTGCCAACTGTAAGTTTTGGGGTGATTTTCGATGTCATGCAGAACAAATCGTGATTGAAATAGATGCACACGCACGCACTAATGTGAACGAAGAGTTTGCTGACGAATTAGGTGGCCCTCACAAAGATTGTGCACCGACTTCTGCTGCAACTTGCTGTCAAACATTCAAACCTAAGGATGATTCTTCTTGTCCTAGTTAAAGGAGCCATTATGTCGAAGCATTATAAACCAGAACATCGTCGCATCAAACGTGAACGTATTCGCATTCATTCGACGGCACAAGAAGAAGCCTCAGCGACGAACACAACACCAGTTGACGATACATTTGCAAGTGAGGCAGATACTGAATTTGCTGCTGAAGTGGCTGGCTTTCCAGTTTCAAATGCTGTAACTTACACAGAACGAAATAATAGCAACAGCTATGCATCTTCACTCGGAACGGTCGCGGTCATTTTTGCTATTGTTTCCTTTTTCCTGTTTCCATTTTGGCTAGGTCTTTCAGCAGCTATTTTAGGGGTTATGGCGTATTATCAAGGCAGTCGAATCAGAGCTGTTGCTGCCATTATGCTTGGTGTATTGGCAGCTATGCTGCGTGCGCTGCTGATCGCTTTCATCGTGTAATGCTAATGATGTAAATAAGAGTCTTAGTCTGAATGTGGCTGACCGGAACAGATCGGAGCTGACTGGAACAGATCGGAGCTGACTGGAACAGGTCGGAACTGATCGAGACCGATTGGGACAGACCAAGACAGACCGAGACAGACCGGGACAGACCAAGACAGACCAAGACAGACCAAGACAGACCGAGACAGACTGGGAATGCCCCACCATGTATGAGCCTATGTTAGGCTCTTTTTTTGTGGGATGGAATCGGAATCATCATTTTGATAAAAAGATGGTGAAAATGCACGAAACCGTGTAAAATATAAAGCATGTTTTACGGGGATCACAACGGCTGGGGAACGTCCTCCATGCTTGTTATGGTCTTTTTTAGTGTAAAGGAGGAGCACCTTTGAACGAGCTTAATTTGTATTTTGACCATAGTGCTTCTACGCCTCCTCATCCTGACGTGATTCGGACGATGGCCGAGGTGATGGAACGGGTGTACGCGAATCCATCATCGATTCATCAAGTGGGTGGCCATGCGGAACAGATGATACGTCGTGCTAGAGAAGTCATTGCGCAAGCGCTGACCGTCCAGCCGTCGGACGTTATATTTACATCGGGCGCTACGGAAAGCAATAACTTAGCGGTGCTTGGCGTGGCCCGTGCACAGCTTGCTTTAGGTAAATCAGTCCATATGATCACATCCCATTTGGAACATGCTTCGGTGTTCGAAAGTTATAAACAGTTAGAACGTGAAGGGGTTAGCGTCACGTATGTGCCAGTTGATAGCAATGGCCGCGTGCAGCCTGAACAAATTGAACGAGCGTTGCGACCAGACACGATCATGGTTAGTGTCATGCATGTCAACAACGAGACGGGGGCTATACAACCGTTAGAAGAGATCGGTCAAATACTACGTCAACGGTCGAACGCGTACTTCCATGTAGATGGGGTACAAGGATTAGGTAAAATAGCTGTCGCGTTAGAGCGATGGAATGCGCATTTATATAGCATTTCCGGTCATAAAATCAATGGGCCAAAAGGTGTTGGCGCTCTTATTCGGCGTGGTCAGGTTCGAATGCAGCCGCTCTTTTTTGGAGGTTTGCAGGAGCAGCAGGTACGTCCGGGGACGGAAAATGTACCCGCAATCGTTGCTTTCGCTAAGGCTGTTCGCCTAGCGGTTGAAGGTCAGTCGGAGCGTTATGAACAGCTTGTGCGACTGCGTGAACAAGTTGTGGCTGCGTTACGTGACGAAAGCGCATTTCAGGTGCTTAAGCTGAACAGCCCGGAGCTGCCATTGTCGGCTCCACACATTATTAATGTGTCCTATCCAGGAATGAAATCCGAAGTGGTTGTCCATTCCTTAGAGCAACACGGAATCGTCGTGTCCACACAATCGGCATGTTCTTCCAAGCTGCATAAGCCAAGCCGCGTGTTGCTGGCGATGACGAATGATGCAGGAAGAGCCTCAAGTGGGCTTCGTATCAGTCTGGCTGCGAACCATACGGAGCGAGATATTAGCCAATTAATTTCCGCATTGCAGCAAACGGTTGCACAACTACAACCGCTTATGCAGCGTCGTTAATTTGAACTTTTAAATGTGTAAATCATCCACACTTTGTGGAGGTTGGAACGAGAAGGGCAGGTATATATAAATGGAATATGATATGTTATTGCTGCGTTACGGAGAAATTACACTAAAGGGTAAAAATAGACATAAGTTCGAAAGAGCGGCGTATCAACATGTCAAAAACGTGTTGAAGCCTTTCCCGAATACGAAGATTATCAAGGAGTTCGGACGTCTTTATGTTGAACTGAATGGCGAATCGATGCGCGACATTGTCAACGTGTTGAAGCATGTGTTCGGTTTCGTATCGCTGAGTCCGGTTAAGAAAGCGCCGTCTGAATTAGAAGCGATTATTGCGACTGCTGAGCAGCTCATGGCAGAGATGAATCCGCAAGAAGGCACAACGTTCAAAGTGTCAGCTCGCCGTGCTTGGAAGGCGTTCCCGCATTCCTCGCAAGAAGTTAGCCCGTTGGTAGCTGCACCTGTATTACGTCTGTTCCCGCAGTTAAAGGTAGATGTACGTAATCCTGAAATCGATCTGCGCGTCGAAGTTCGCGAAGAAGGAACATTCCTATTCAGCGAAGTTATTCCGGCTGTAGGTGGTTTTCCGCTTGGCTCTAACGGCCGCGCGATGTTGCTGCTCTCTGGCGGTATCGACAGCCCAGTGGCAGGCTATCAAGCGCTGCGCAAAGGCTTGGAAGTGGAAGCAATCCATTTCCATAGCTATCCGTTTACGAGTGAGCGTGCGAAGCAAAAAGTCATCGACTTGGCTCAAGTGTTGGCCAATTATTCCGGCTATATGAAAGTGCATATGGTATCGTTCACAGATATCCAGACGCGCTTGCATCAAGCAGGGAAAGAAAGCCTGCTTATTACGATCATGCGTCGGGTTATGCTGCGCATTGCCACGCAAATAGCGGAAAAGCGTAAAGGACATGCTATCGTGACTGGCGATAGCCTCGGTCAAGTGGCGAGTCAAACGTTAGGCAGCATGAACGTGATTGGGCGTACAACCGATCTGCCATTGCTGCGACCGCTCGTCACGATGGATAAAGAAGAGATTATTAAAATCGCACACCATATCGGCACGTTCGATTTGTCCATTTTACCGTTTGAGGACTGCTGTACATTGTTTGTACCTAAAGCACCTGCGACAAATCCGAATCTAAAAGTAGTCGAGTATGTTGAACAATCGATTCCTGAACTTGACGAGCTGATTGCGCAAGCAGTCGAGACAACGGAGACGATTATTCTTCGTCCTGGTATGGAGCCGTATGTGTTGGAGAAGGATCAAGAGAAGGCTAGTTCTGCAACGCCTTCAGCACCCTCTACACCTACAGGACTTACAACGGAAAATGCTGCGGGCGGTGAATCGGCTCCGAAGCAGGATGATTGGTTCTAACGTAGCTGCACAATTACGATTTAACCGATAGCGATTAAATTTTGGTCATAGCCCGTTCCGTTCTCACATACACCTGTACAGGGGGAGGGACGGGCTGTGGAACAATTATGGCTGCTGGCCGAAATATTGCTCATTAATGTTGTGCTTAGTGGAGACAATGCTGTTGTTATTGCCATGTCCAGTCAGCATTTGCCTGAACGTGAGCGCCGACAGGCGATTTGGTGGGGAGCGGCGGGCGCAGTAGTGCTGCGCTGCTTACTGACTGTTGTCGCAGTGTGGCTCATGGACATCCCGCTCGTTCAAGCAGCCGGAGGCGTCATGCTGTTCGTCATCGCGATTCAATTGCTCAACGATAGTGTGCACGATCTTGGCGGCGTTAAGGAAGTAGGCTCACTATGGAGCGCGGTGCGGACGATTCTTATTGCTGACTTCATTATGAGTTTGGACAATGTATTGGCAATTGCTGCTGTCGCGAAAGGTCAAATGGCCTACATCATACTTGGCATTGCGCTAAGTATTCCCATTATTGTGTGGGGAAGCGCATTTGTAACGGATATGATGCGTCGCTTCCCATCCGTTGTGCTATTAGGAGCGGGCATCCTCGGCTTCACTTCTGGCGAAATGATTAGCGCAGACCAACAACTATCGCAATGGCTCCCGTCGTTCTGGGGCCCACTGCACACGTTGTTGCCATGGCTTGTTCTTACTATTGTTCTATTCGTTGGCTTTGTTATGAAGCGGCAAGGAAATAAGGTATAGATACGTAAATCAAGCAAGTTAAGTAAAGGTAGTAATGTATTGCAACCAATTTTGAAAGTGATTGCGTTTGCAAGGGCTTACTTCAGCTTCCTGTGTCGATGTTTTTGCGGCACGCAGGAAGTTTTTTGTTGTTTTTTAGCGTGTAGGTAGTAATTTTTCATCGTTTCATATACACTATATAAGGTAAATTGGACGGAATGCCGTCGGAACTCGTAACACCTTTATTACGTTAAGTTCAGAAAGGAAAGGTTTAATTTTATGCATCAACGTTCTAACATTCGCAACATTGCGATTATTGCTCACGTCGACCACGGTAAAACAACATTGGTTGATAAATTGCTACAACAGTCCGGTACGTTCCGTGACAACGAAGTTCTACAGGAGCGCGCAATGGACTCCAACGATTTGGAGCGCGAGCGCGGTATTACAATCTTGGCAAAGAACACTGCCATTACGTACAAAGATTATCTCATTAACATCGTAGATACACCAGGCCACGCTGACTTTGGCGGCGAGGTAGAGCGCATTATGAAAATGGTTGACGGCGTATTGCTCGTCGTTGACGCATTCGAAGGCTGCATGCCGCAAACGAAATTCGTATTGCGTAAAGCATTGGAGCACAACTTGACACCAATCGTTGTCGTTAACAAAATCGACCGTCCGAACGCTCGTCCGGCTGAAGTTATCGACGAAGTGTTGGAGTTGTTCATCGAGTTGAACGCGAACGATGATCAATTGGACTTCCCAGTTGTGTACGCTTCTGCGCTCAACGGTACGTCCAGCTTGGATAGCGACCCTGCAAACCAAGATGACAACATGCAAGCTATCTATGATACGGTTGTAGATCATATCCCTTCACCACAAGAAAATCCTGACGAGCCTTTGCAATTCCTCGTTACTTTGCTTGATTACAATGAATATCTCGGTCGTATCGCGATCGGTCGTGTAAACCGTGGACGCATTCGCCAAGGTCAAACGGTTGCCGTTATTAACCGTGATGGCCAAACGAAGCAAGCGCGCATTGAGAAGTTGTTCGGCTTCCAAGGTTTGAAGCGCGTTGAGATGGAAGAAGCGGGTGCAGGCGATATCGTTGCAATCGCAGGTATTAAAGATATAAACATCGGTGAAACGATTGCGGACGCTGCGAAGCCAGAAGCATTGCCAGTTCTGCATATCGATGAGCCAACATTGCAAATGACGTTCCTCGTGAACAACTCTCCATTTGCAGGTCGTGAAGGTAAATGGGTAACGTCCCGTAAAATTCGCGAGCGTTTGTTTAAAGAGTTGGAGACAGATGTCAGCTTGCGCGTTGAAGAAACAGACAGCCCAGACGCATTTATCGTTTCCGGTCGTGGTGAGCTTCACTTGGGTATTTTGATCGAGAATATGCGTCGTGAAGGCTTTGAGCTTCAAGTATCGAAGCCAGAAGTTATCATTAAAGAAGTAGACGGCAAAAAAATGGAGCCGATTGAGCGCCTCGTTATTGACGTGCCAGAAGAATCCATGGGTGCTGTTATGGAAAGCTTGGGAACACGTAAAGCCGAGATGGTCAACATGATCAACAACGGCACAGGCCAAGTTCGCTTGGAGTTCATGATTCCAGCTCGTGGCTTGATCGGATACCGTACACAGGTTCTGACATTGACACGTGGTTACGGTATTATGAACCATGCATTTGACCACTATGGTCCGCTCATTGGCGGTCAAGTTGGTGGCCGTCACCAAGGTGTACTCGTATCCATGGAAAATGGTTCTTCGACGCTTTACGGTATCTTGTCTGTTGAAGACCGTGGTGTCTTGTTCGTTAACCCAGGTACTGAAGTGTACGAAGGTATGATCGTTGGTGAGCACACTCGCGATAACGATATCGTCGTTAACATCTGCAAAGAGAAAGCGTTGACGAACATCCGTACGGCATCGAAAGATGACACCGTGAAGATGAAGGTGCCTCGCACGTACTCTTTGGAGCAAGCGCTTGAGTACTTGAACGATGATGAATATTGTGAAATTACACCAAAAAATATTCGCTTGCGTAAAAAGATTTTGAACAAGAGCGAACGTGAACGCGCTGAAAAACAACGCAAAGTGTCCCAATCCTAAACAGCATTACAATTTAGGTAGGACATTACACGTAAAGGAGTGACCGTTTCCATGCAAGCGTGGCTGGCCTCTCATCCGTTGATTAGTTATGTGCTTATTTTTGTATTTGTCGTGTACATCTTTAATAAGGTGTTTCGGGTACAAAAGTTGCCTATTTTAAAAGAGATTCTCGCTTATTTGATGCTAGCTCTTGGTTCGTTTTTATTGCTTATTTTCCAGATCGATAAATTGCCGATTATTCAATGCTTGTTTGTAGCTGTGTCGCTCATGTTCATGGTGCGCATTCGTTACTTCGTTGAAGAACGTCAACGGAAAAAAGAGGGAAAAAATTCAGAAGCACAAAGCTAAGTAAGACAAGTAAGGGATTGCTTCTTTATAAAAGGCGGCCGAAGGAGCTGACTGACAATGATGAAGTTGCAAGTGGCATTGTTTAATTGGTTGCAGATGGTCATCGTGGCTAAAGCTCGCCCCGATGATCATGCAGCCAAAGAAACGCTTGATTTCTTTGTGCAAATTTTGCAGGAAGACCATAAGCTGACGTCGTTTGAAGCGGTACTCCAAAATAATGAAGATACGTATGTCGTTCGCTATATAGCGAACGACATCCTACATACGGAATTGTTTGACCGTGAAGATGCGGAACGGTTATGGCTCGAGATTGAGGCTAATCCGAAATATAACGAGTAAGTGAGGTCAAGTATGAAATCAACGACACCATTGCCGCCGCGTAATGAAGCACGTGGCCGGAAAGCGCCTGCTACAGGGACGCGCCGCGGGATGCCGAAATGGTTGAAGGTGCTGCTTACTGCCATTTTACTTGTTGCTGTTGCTATAGGTGTTTATGCCGGTTACTTATTTTGGTACGCCAATAATAGCCTAGATACCATTTCCACTGCTCCGAAGCAGGAGGGTGGAGGATCGGTTGATGTGACAGAAACGCTTTCTCCACAAACGGAGCCGTTCGCGTTCGTAATACTTGGAACGGATCACCGTGAGGATGCACCTGGTTTACGCAGCGATGTTGTTATGGTAGGCGGATTGCACCCTGAGACAAAAGAAGCGGTGCTTATTTCGCTACCACGAGATACATACACAGAAGTTGAAGGATATAGAGCGGACAAGCTTACGCATTATTATCCGATTTTTCATAAGCTTCATGAAGAAGGTAAGTTAGATAGTGCTTCACCAGAAGACGAAATGAAAAAGATGCTTGGCACGTATATGGGGATTAATTTTGACCATATTGCCGTCATTAATTTCAATGGTTTTGTCGACTTGGTTGATGCGGTCGGTGGTGTAAACGTAAACGTCGACCAAAATATGTGCTACCGCGATTCAATCGACGGCACGAACATCAAGTTAAAGCAAGGTGAGCAGAAGCTTGAAGGTAAGCAAGCGCTCGATTTTGTTCGCTATCGCAAATCGAATTGTCGTCCGATGACGAAGGGCACGACGGATTTTGACCGCAACAAGCGTCAAAATGAAGTGATCAGCGAAATCGTCGGCAATATGCAGTCGCTTGGTGGGGTGTCACACGTCTTTTCGGTAATCGATGCGATTTCGAAGAACTTTAAGATGGATATGACACCAGATCAAATGCGCAGCTCATTAATGACGTATTTTGACATTAACCGTCAAAATATTCATTATATTTCGGTCGATGGCGAGTGGAGAAGTCCTTACATCTATGTAGACGAGCAGAAGCTGGCAGATGCCAAGCAGACGTTGCAAGATGTGCTGGCTGGTAAATCATTAAAGACAGCTCCACCTGCATCTGCTGATCCAGGTTCAAGCGGAACGCCAGGTCCAAATGGCCCGACCGGTCCGAAAAATTCAAATCAGCAAATGCATCAAAAAGAGCAGTAATTGCAAAGCAAGGACACAAAATAAGCACTTGCCTTTTCATACGCGGTCAATTTTTACAGCATGGCATAATACAATAACATTAACCGCGAATTGATCAAGGGGGCTGAACGATGTCCAAGGCTCATGCTTTGAATCAACACACAAAAGCAATACTTAGCTTCATGCCGATAAATTACGCTTGCTTTGTGGTGCGTGCTAATAAGCATGCTTACGAGCAAAGCGAACATAGGAAAGCCTAGTGGGTACGTATGTCCACTAGGCTTTTTGTACTTTCCGCAGGCATGTCCAAGATAAGGCTGCATCTGTAGTTGGTTGAGCATGTGCTACATGGATTGATTTAGCTTCGGATTGTCTGTGTCTGGCGATATTTTTTTAATTTTGCTTGGCCACTGCGGCACGATGCGGCCCATAATGTCTGCTAGCTCCTCTGTAAATCCGGAAATCGGCCTGCCTTGCTGAATATCTCTGGAAATTTCCCGCAGACGATTATTAAGATCGAGATCTGCCGTCACAATGGCGTTTGCGCCGTATGGATCCTTGCTTAACGCTTCAGCTACCGAATATTTCATCGTTCCTACGCGAGATCGCTCCAGATTGCCATCGACATCAATGCCGACGATAGCGGTATTCCCAAACACAACACAGTTAACGCCGCGCACACCAGGTACACTTTTCGCTAATTGCGTCAGGCGATGCTTTACAGCGTTTGCATCGTGAATCGTACGTTTGCCTGTTTGTTGAGCGTTGATGTTGGCGTTTGAGTGGGGTGAGGGCGCTGTCTGGTGTTGACTGGCTTGCTGCTTCGGATTATTGCATCCCACACAACTCATTAACATGCCAAATACGAGCATCACGGTTAGCAACATATGCATGAATCATCGATCCTTTCACATCAAGATGGTGGATAAGAAGTGCAGCTTCGCTCCCAACTTGCCTTAGTGTGAGCGACGATTGCAAATTTTATGTAATTGCCAATGAAGCCAAGTGTGCTGTTTATGTTGAGGGGGTAAAGTTAATGAGCAAAATATTTGTACTGGACACGAATGTATTGCTTCATGATCCGAACGCGATTTTTGCCTTTGCCACTCATGACGTTATTATTCCAGCAATCGTGTTGGAGGAGATTGACTCAAAGAAGCGGAATGCAGACGAAATCGGTCGCAATGCGCGCACAGTATCGCGGCTGCTAGACAGCTTACGCGAGCTAGGCCACTTGCATAGCGGCGTTACACTCCCACATGGCGGAAAGTTAAAAGTGGAGCTGAATCATCGCAGCTTCGCTAAAGTGCAAGAAATGTTCGATGAAATTACGAACGATAACCGCTTACTGGCCGTTGCGCTCAATTATCATATGGAACAACAGCCGTTAGAGCAGCCAGCTGTAGTGGTGCTTGTGAGCAAGGATGTGCTTGTGCGCATTAAAGCTGACGTGCTGGGGTTGCATACGGAAGACTATTTATCCGATCGGACGGTGCAGTCAGGAGAACAGCTATATGCCGGACAGCTGACGTTCTTCGTCCATCCGAGCATTATTGATGAGTTTTATACGTATCGGGTGCTGCTCGTGAAGCGGCTAGCGCTAAATACGAAGCTATATCCACATGAATTTGTTATTTTGAAAGACGAAATGGGTTCAAGTAAGTCCGCATTGACGAAAGTGAGTGCAGATGGAAACAAGCTAGAGCCTTTACATTTTAGCAGCGACCCTGTCTGGGGAATTACAGCTCGCAACGCACAGCAGCGCATGGCGTTTGAACTGCTGTTGAATGATGATATTCCGCTCGTTACGCTATCAGGCAAGGCGGGTACAGGAAAAACGTTGCTTACGCTAGCTGCTGGACTGTTGAAAGTAGAGGATGAACACAAGTATAAGAAACTTGTCATTGCGAGGCCGGTCGTGCCCATGGGAAAAGACATCGGTTACTTACCAGGGGAAAAGGAAGAGAAGTTACGCCCGTGGATGCAGCCGATCTATGATAATTTAGAGTATTTGTTCGATACGAAGAAGAGCGGGGATATTGAAAAAATTTTACTTGGGATGGGCAACATTCAGGTAGAAGCGTTAACGTACATTCGTGGTCGCTCGATTCCAGGTCAGTTCATTATTATTGATGAGGCACAAAATTTATCTAAGCACGAAGTGAAAACGATTGTAACCCGCGTCGGGGAAGGAAGTAAAATTGTGCTGCTGGGCGATCCAGAGCAAATTGACCACCCTTACTTGGACAGTGCCAGCAACGGTTTGACGTATTTGATCGAACGGTTTAAACAGGAAAGCATCAGCGGCCACATTACGTTGGAAAAAGGCGAGCGTTCACGTTTGGCGCAGCTGGCAGCTGATTTGCTGTAATCGTAGTAGCATAAGCCTGCTGATGACTTAGTTGTCTCGGCAGGCCTTTTTGTGCTTATGGCAAGGGGGTGCAGCAGACAAGACAACTTCACGGTGCTAAAATAGACAATGTGGGTGATATTGGTTGATTCCTGCTTCACCAAGCTAGGCACGACGAAGGGAGAGTTCGATGCCGAAATTAAAACACACCGTTACGGTAATCATTATGGTCGCCATCTCATTCGTTCTGTTGGTTCAATTTATGGGGATCGCCCCTAACGATGTAGAACGCCCTTTAGCGGTCGACAACACGACAACAGAACCGACAGTCGATGATCAAGCTGCAAATAGCGAGAAGCGTCTTACCGTCGCTGTCAGCTTATCTCCTGTGGCATATGATGAATTGCAGCGCTTAACCAAATCGTTTAGCGAAGAGACGCGCATTGCTGTTGATCTGGTTCATGTTGCAGAAAAAGAAGAAGCTGCGACGTGGACGAATCAATTGACATTGCGAGAAGGCGCGGATGTGCTACTTATCGATAGTAAAGATGTACAGGCTTATGCCAAACGGGGCTGGTTGTTACCAGTAGATTCGTTATCAAGTGGTGGCGAATCATGGCCAGATTGGTTAGGAAGTCAAGTGAAGTGGAACGGTGTCACGTGGGCAATTCCTGCTTACCTTGATCCTTATGTGCTTGTGTGGAATAAGGAAGCGTTAAAGCGTACGTTTGGGAAAGAACGGCCTCCAAATACTTCAAATGAATGGCAGAATTGGCTCGCAGCATTAGCAGGCCAGTCGCAAGTAAGCCAACCGCAAGCAGGCCAATCGCAGTCACACGTGGGCAAATCTATGCAACAAGTTAACAGGCCTGCATGGCAGCTTGCCCTGCACACGAATGAGCAGCCAAGCACGGCTGTACGGCCACCAGATCATTGGTTTGCATGGAACGAGGAAGATGAGTGGGCACTTATGTCGCTGTTATGGCGACTTGGCGCGCTGCATCCTGAGCAAGAGAACATTGTAAACACGCTCACGAATTGGCGGGGCGAGAAGCGAACCAGCCATACAGAAGCGGTCGTATGGACACAGAACATGTCCCAACTGGAAGCTTTTAGACCGCATATGCGTCCGTGGGCGCCGACTTTGAACGCCGCTGATAAATGGAGCCGACTAAAGTCAGGACAAGTGTTATTTACGGTAGTCCGCTATTCAGAAGCGATAGCTGAAGTGAATGCGGCGTTGATGATCGAGCCGCCTATGTATTCTAATTCGGCCGTTGCCCAGTGGGTCATTAGCCCAAGCTATGCGATTGCTGCCCACTCTGAGCGCACAGAGGAAGCGAAGCGCTGGATTACATATATGAATCAGGTGCATGTCCAACGACAATGGCTTGATGCGAGATCACTGTTGCCCGTTCATAAACAAGCGTACAGCGCTACCCATGCACCTGACTGGGCAGCACGCTTTATCGAGCGTGAGAAGAGTCGTATGTCGTATATCGTAAAGGACAACGCTACGTTGTTAGTAGGCATAGGTCTATTACGTCAGTGGCTGGATGGGACGATTCCGCTTGAACAACTGAATGTGCAGTGGAAAACAGTATGGGACCCGGTGCGCAACCGACAATAGGGAAGCATGGAACTAGATTGTGCCCAAGCTTCCTGCGTACCATTTCTCGCTTCCCTAATCGGAATCAAGCCTCAATAATGGTTTACAAATTTGTAGTTAGCTTAACGGTAATCTCGCCTTTGTCTACGGTTACTTCTTTTGCCACGATAAAAGACACGAGCTGCTGCGGATAAAAGCCAAGATCGAACTGGTCTTCTAAATCTTGAATCGTCGACTGTGGCAGCTCTAATCCGTTGAATTTCAAACGTTGAACATGGAAGCGGATAACATTTTGCGGCTCCGTTTCAATCGTATAGTTGCCCGCAATTAATACGCGCAGACCGTCACGCTCTCCTTCTGCAACAATGAGATCATCTTCAAATCGGAAGGCGAACGGTTTGAAGATTTCATTTTCCTGCCGCAAAAATTCGTTTAGTTGCTCGTCTTTAATTCGTACCGTGTAATTGAAGCCATCGATAGACATGTTGCCTTCTTTTTTAATGAACTGCGGTAAGTTGTGCATAGCTGATGCCATTGCCCGAAAATAATAACGAACCTCGTATAGGCCTACACTTTTCCAATATACGGTGAACTCATCAATCAGCTTGCTCATCGCCTCTGGATTACCGCTGCTTGCTAAATCTTTATCAAACTGTCGCTGCAACGATGCTACTCGATCTCGCTGTGCGACGAGTTGACTGCGCACACTGTTTAGTTCACGCTCACTTTTTTCATGTGTCACTTTTAACTCTTTTAAATGTTTCATTTGGTTATTATAGGCTTGTAGCACTTTGTGATCGGATTCGAAAAATAAATGAAAATAGTCAAATAAAGCTAACATGTCCTGCCATTGCTTGGCGGACAGCATCGCTTGCAACAGCATGTCCCGCTCACCTATGTAATAGCTGCGCAGTACGCGTCCTGCGCGTTCACGCTGCTTGGCAGCGAGCTGTTCATGCTCGATTAATTGTTGCTCAGTCGTACGTTTTTTATCTGAAGCCCCGCGCTCTCGTTGCCCGATGCGCTCGATTTCTTTATCTAACTCGGTGAGCGACAAGCTTTGTTGCAGCAATTTCAACTCTTCTGGTGAGGGCTGTTCGCTGCCCAAAAATGGAATAGTAGGTTGAGCTCGCATCGCACCCGGAATAATCGTGATTATGATGGAAGTGATCAACAGGGTAAGCAATGTGCGGGTTATCCGCTTCCCTCTAAACATAAGGACCTCCTTAACGCGTGTTGCATATTCATAGTCTTTGATTTGGCTGGACAAGCCATAACAAGTTGAAACAAAAGAGACGGAAAGGAAGAGTCCCATGTCCCATTATCAATTGAATAGGCCATTGGTTCAACACTTAATTTACCAAATGAATGAATCACCTCTTGGGGCGCTCTCATTTTCTACTTATATGGACGCTTGTCTGTACCACCCCACACATGGTTACTATATGAGCGATCGCTCCAAAGTAGGACGCGACGGTGACTTTTACACGAGTGCGTATATCGGGTCCATTATGGCAGATATGATAGGCAACTATGTGCAGCGAACGCTTCAAGCACGGGGATGGTCGGCAACGAACTTGACCGTTGTGGAATGGGGTGCAGGTACGGGGAGGCTTGCTGTACAGCTGAATGAAAGGCTCCAGCAATTGCAAATTCCTATCGGACAATATGCGATTGTTGAAACGAGCCCGTATCATCGTGCTCAAGCAGAGGCTGCATTGTGCCAACGGGGCTTTGCAGCCGCTTTTTGGGATGAACGCAACTATTTGCAATTTGTAGCGCATAACCCTGTAATTGTGATCGCGAATGAACTGCTAGATGCCTTTCCCGTAGAGAGGATTCGGTTTCGGAATCGTCAATTGGAACAGTGCTACGTCGTATGGAATGAGGACTGCGCGCAATTTCAAGCGATGTGGCGGCCGGCTTCTGCCCCATTACTGCGCTGGGTTGAAGAACAACAGCTATCATTGGCAGACAACCTTATTTACGAAGCAAGTGTCGTCATGAGCAATTGGCTGCAACAAATGGTCGCAGCGTCCACGCAAGCCGAATTCGTGTTCATTGATTACGGAGATACGACCGAGCATTTGACCGCCTCCTATAGGATGGAGGGCACTTTAATGTGCTATTACCGTCATCAAGCGCATGATGACCCGTTTAGTTACATAGGTGAACAAGATATAACCTCGATGGTGGACTTTGACATCAGTCAACGGGCTGCCCGTTTAGCAGGTGCAGCCACTGTCAATTTGATGACGCAGAAGCAGTTTTTGCTGGAGCAAGGCATTTTACAGGAGCTGCAAGCACATACCGAAAAGGACCCGTTTAGCGACAAGGCTCGGCGAAACCGATCCATTCGTCAACTGCTCTTGAGCGATCAAATGAGCGAACGTTTTCATGTGCTTACCGTGTCCAAGTAACTTCATGTGTAGCTCTGTAGCTCTGTGGCTCTGTGGCTCTGTGAAGGGTATTCAGCTTGATTCCCCATAAATTTAAAATGACCGATGTCAAATGACATCGGTCGTTACTGCGTTGAAATGTTAAGTTTACTCTTACTCGTGCTCAATCCGTTCATTAATAAGGCTTGCCCATAACGAAAACGGACCAGTACGAAAATCCAGTAAAGCAGACTACCATGTACCCCCAGAACAGGAGTATATATGTACGCTCGGTCAATTTCAAATAGCCCAAACCTACAAAGAAAGCAGTTTGCATGAAGAAGAGCAGCGCCATTTCAACCATGTGTCCTGCAAAAGCCATCAGGCCGAAGACTAATGTCCAGAAACCGAGTACGCGATACATCCGTGCCACGATTCATCCCCCTCTCGTTACAAACGGTGCAACCAACATTTTCTAAAGCCATTATAGCCTTCGTGTCACATGGTGTAAACTGCCAACCGTGACTAAATATCAAACATTTTGTGTACAACATCGTTATTGTGACATTGCGTATGGACATTAGCACGTATTTTTCCTAGGAAAAATGGATATACATTTTAGTATCCAATAGATTCTATGAACTCTACCATGGGCATAGAAATGGAATATGCGGTTTATAACCGACAGGTATCCCTGTTCGATTGATTCGGTTGCAATCGTTCAGAGGTGCTGTTCACAACCGGAACGAATGATGGATGTAGTTAGGAGGTTATCGTATGACGGCAATCAGACAAGATGCTTGGACAGCGGACGACGATTTAATTTTGGCAGAGGTGACATTACGACATATTCGCGAAGGAAGTACGCAACTAGCTGCTTTTGAAGAGGTTGGTGAAAAAATAGGGCGGACTTCTGCTGCATGCGGTTTTCGATGGAACAGTTTTGTGCGTAAAAAATATGAGGCAGCCATCCAACTAGCAAAAGCGCAAAGACAAAAACGCAATTTTATAAAAAAGCAGCCACTTGGTGCTCAAGTAGCGTCAATTGCATTGACAGACGGAGAAGATTTAGGTGTGAAGGTGGACGCCATAACGGAGGATTCACTGTCCTTAGACATGGTCATCCGGTTTTTACGGCAATGGCGTAATAGCTATCAAGATTTGGCACGTTACGTGAAGCAAATCGAAAAAGAGTTGCAAGACAAAGAGGAACAAATGTCACGTTTACAGGCAGAGAACAATGTGCTATCCAAGCAAGTAAATGAAGTGCAGAGCGACTACAGAACAGTAAATGATGATTACAAAGCGCTTATTCAAATTATGGATCGCGCACGCCGCTTAGCTATTTTAAGTGAAGAAGAGGAAGAAAATAAAACCCGCTTTCGTATGGATGCAAACGGCAATCTGGAACGAATAGAGTAGTCAATAGATGCTTTACCATATTCACATCTTGCCATCATGACCAATCCAGAAAATGTAGGGGACGTGAAAAGCGCCTTGCAAGCAGAAGCTTGTATAGGTGCTTTTTTGTGTTTTTGCAGCTTGTTTGTTATAAATGTAGGTACGTCTAAGTTGTAATGAAGTAAGGAGGAAGAAGTGTGAAGGTGGACATTATAGGGGCGGGCTCATTAGGCTTGTTGTTCACATCCAAGCTGCTGCTGGCCTTGAATGCAGATAACGAATCGAACGCCATGAGTGAAGCGGGTAAGTCTCTCGATCATGACACCCAAATTAGCGGGGTCCGGCTGTGGACACGAACGGAGGAACAAGCCCGAATCATTAGAGAAGAAGGTATTCGTATCGTGTCGTTGGAAGGTGAAGAGCGGACTGTATCGTGTCCAGAGACGTACTCATTTCAAACGGCTAAAGAACGGCTTATTTCCATGAATGAAAAAGTAGAGTGCCTATGGTTATTCGTCAAGCAAACGCATCTGGACGAGTCGTTTATGAAACAATTGGTTGAATGGCCACGTTATGCTAGTAAGGAAACGCTAGTATGTTTTCAAAATGGTGTTGGGCATTTGGAACGTTTGCGTAAGGAATGGCCACTTGTATTGGCCGCGGTCACAACAGAGGCGGCCAAAAGAGAAGGATCCAACGTTGTGCGCAGGACGGGTACGGGGACGACGTTTATCGGTGAAACGAGTGTTTCGGATGAAAAGGTAAGTGGATTTGTGAAAAATATGCTGAATTTGGCAGGATTTCAGGTATTTTTGTCGAACAACATCGAAGATATGATGTTTCGAAAATTAGTCGTTAACGCCGTAATCAATCCGCTGACGACAGTGTTAAGTATACAAAATGGGGAACTGTTAGCTACTGAGGAACGTATACAGCTAATGAAACTCATTTTGGCAGAAGTCGTCGCCGTCTTCACAGCTGCTCAGATTCCTATCAAGGAACACGAAGCTTGGGAGCAAATTGTGACGGTTTGCGAGCGAACGGCACGCAATACATCATCTATGCTTCAGGATCGCATAGCGGGAAACAAGACAGAAATAGATGCCATCACTGGCGCAATTTTGCGTATGGCGGCACAACATCATGTGCAAGTGCCGATGCAGCAAGCGCTATATCGTATCATCCAAGCGATGTAACGGTTCAAGTTTGCGCTTTGCACGCATTGAACAGCACTTGCGACATTTCGGGAGAGGAGCGTGCCTAGATACAATGTGGCAATTGTTATCTAACTCATTTGTACTTTTTTCGGTGTTGCCGTTTTTTCCTTTTATTATTGCATGGTTTATAGCTTCTTATTTTGTTCGACCACGGAAAAAAGCGTTTATGGTTGCGATGGACGTTACGACCGCGTTTCTTATTGCATCTGTATCGGGATTGTATAACGTTATATTTAACTCTCAGCTCGGTCTATATTGGTTTTTACTGTTGCTGCTCGTCTCGGGAGGACTATTAGGAAGTTTGCAGCAGCGTAAATACGGAAAAGTAGATATGCCTAAATTGTTGCGTACGATTTGGCGTATTTCATTTTTTGCATTTACTGTGCTATATCTTGTGTTGATGCCAATCGGTGTAATTAAATACATATCTACCATGTAATGATTTATGTATCGAGAACTTCGCTTTGACGGGTCCAAGCCGCATTGTGTACAATCAATACGAAACAGAAATGGAGGGCGGCTTATCATGAATTGGCCCGTGATGAACATTCCGGTACAGCAAGCATTAGTTCAACAATACATAGAACGTTCAACGTCTATTGTTCATAATTTATACGAATTCCATCCTGATGAAGATTGGGAACAGCGTGTGCAGTGGTTGCAGGATGCCGACCATTTGCGTGCAGATCGCGCTAGCTTGGTGGAGACGCTTAGAAACTACAACAAGGTATATAATGATCATCCTCGTGTTATGCAATCGCTAGATCGATTGGCTAACGAAGAAGCGGTAGTTGTCGTAGGTGGGCAGCAAGGTGGATTGTTTACGGGACCGCTGCTCGTTGTTCATAAAGCGATTTCGATTATCCGTATGGCGCAGGAGGCAGAGGAAAAGCTCGGCCGACCTGTAATCCCTGTATTTTGGATCGCTGGCGAAGATCATGATTACGATGAAGTTAACCATGCCTACCTGCTTTCAGCCGAACCGGCATTACAGCGAGTACGGTTGGAGAAGCCGACGGAGCTGCGAGCGCCAGTCAGCCGTATTAAGCTGACAGAGTCGGATTGGGAGCAAGTGCTGACTGCAGCGGAAGAATGGTTGCCAGCTACCGAGTTCAAGCCGGATTTGATGGAGCGAATGCGCCAAACGGCGCGTCGTTCGACTTCGCTGACAGATGCCTTCGCACATATGCTAAGCGACTGGTTCGGCCCATACGGTCTTGTCTTGCTTGATTCCGATGACCCAGCGTTACGGCGTCTGGAGAAACCGATGTTTCAATCGCTGATCCAAGGTAACGAGTGTTTGGAGCAGGCATTGTTGGCAAGTGAGCAGGATATTGCAGCACAAGGATTCGCTATTCAGGCAGAACGCGGTAGAAACAGTGCCAACTTATTCGTTGTACACGAAGGGGAACGGCGCTTGCTATATAAAGAAGGTGACCTCTTTCAGGATCGCAGCGGTACGGTAAGCTGGGATAAGGAACAGCTGCTGCTGCATTTGGATCAGCACCCTGAGCAATTTAGCAACAATGTACTTACGCGTCCATTGATGCAAGAATATTTATTCCCTGTGCTCGCGACTGTACTTGGCCCAGGTGAACTGGCCTACTGGGCGCAGACGAAGCGTGCGTTTCATGCGTTCCGCATGCGCATGCCAATGCTATGGTCACGCATGAGCTTTACGTGCATGGAAGGCACGCTGAATAAGCTGCTTACCAAGTACGAGCTAACGGCTGAAGATATTTGCAGCCGTTACGCGGAGAAGCGCGCTGAGTGGCTTACAGCGCAAGATGAATTGCGCCTAGATGAGAGATTCGCGGCGATGAAAGCAAATGTGGATGCTCAGTATGGTGAATTGCTAGATGCGTTATCCACCACGCTGCCTAGTCTCGGCAAACTAGGTGATACGAATCGTGCTAAAGTGCTGGAGCAGATCGACTTCTTGCGCAATCGTGCGCACGATGCACTGCACAAACAGCATGAGTCTGGTTTGCGGCAATGGGAGCGACTGAAACTAGCGTTGTGGCCGCTCGACAAACCGCAGGAGCGGGTATTGAACCCACTCATGTACGAATGTCGTTATGGAAAAGACTGGTTTAAGCCCCTGATGGAGGCTCCGGTCGTATGGCAAGGGGAACATCGTCTCGTACTGCTGTAACAGTCATGGACTATCATAGCAGCATGATCATACACCATGAATGAGCACAAATGACACGATACGGCGAAGCGAGATGTCCATATAATCTTTTGCAATGTGGGAAGGATGGTTCAGTAAATGAGTCAGTCAACAAAAGCAGCGCAAGACAGCATTATTCACGACATATCTTTAGCCCCAGAAGGTCACTTGAAAATTGATTGGGTTCAGGCGCATATGCCTGTATTGAATCGGATTCGCGAGCAATTTGAGCGCGAGCAGCCATTTAAAGGGTTGAAAGTTACGATTTCACTACACTTGGAAGCAAAGACAGCTTATTTGGCGAAAGTTGTGCAAGCCGGTGGTGCAGAAGTTACGATCACAGGCAGCAACCCGTTATCTACGCAAGATGACGTATGTGCGGCATTGGTGGAAGATGGCGTTACCGTGTTCGCAAAATATAACCCAGAACCTGAAGAGTATAAGCAATTGCTCATTCGTGCGTTGGAGAATAAGCCTGATCTCATTATTGATGATGGCGGCGATTTGATTTCCATTCTTCATACCGAGCGCCCCGATTTGCGGGTTAACGTTCGCGGTGGTGCAGAAGAGACGACAACAGGCATTTTGCGCCTGAAGGCGATGGAAAAGGACGGCACGCTTACATTCCCGATGGTTGCCGTTAACGACGCACAGTGCAAATATTTGTTTGATAACCGTTATGGAACAGGACAGTCCGTCTGGGACGGTATTAACCGGACGACGAACTTGGTTGTCGCTGGAAAAACAGTTGTCGTAGTCGGTTACGGCTGGTGTGGCAAAGGCGTTGCACTTCGTGCAAAAGGACTCGGGGCGAACGTTGTCGTCACCGAAATCGACGCGGTTAAAGGCGTTGAAGCTTACATGGATGGCTTTGCTGTGCTTCCGATGTCGGAAGCTGCGCGTGTCGGCGACATCTTCGTTACAGTAACGGGGAATCGCGACGTTATACGCGGCGAGCATTATGATGTGATGAAGGACGGGGCAATCTTGTCCAACGCGGGTCACTTTGACGTTGAGGTAAACAAGCTGGAGCTTGCAGAGCGCGCGACTAGCGTTCGTAGAGTACGCCACAACATTGAGGAGTACAGCCTCCAAGATGGACGCAGCATCTATTTACTTGCTGAAGGTCGTCTCGTTAATTTGGCGGCTGGTGATGGTCATCCTGCGGAAATTATGGATATGACGTTTGCCTTGCAAGCGATGTCCTTGAAGTATGTAAATGACCAACATGAGCAGATCGGCAATAAGGTTGTGAACGTGCCTTATGAGCTGGATGAGCAAGTTGCTCGTTATAAGCTTGAGTCGCTTGGGATCACGATTGACAAGTTAAGTGCGGAGCAAAGTGCCTACTTAGATAGCTGGCAGGAGCACTAAGCTCGAAGTTCTTAACAAGCTAACAAGCTAAAGAGCTACCAGAGCATCTAAGCCCATAAGCACGGTGTGGACTGATCTAATCCTATGCAATCGATATTGAATAGAGGCGTTTACGACTATGGTCGTGAGCGCCTTTTTTTTGCGCCTACGTTTCTATTTGAAATTAATCACAATGTTGTAACGATCTTATTTTTTAGCAACAAATGGGTTCGTTTGACCGTTATATGAAGTACAGCTCAGATTTGCATGATGATTAGAACTCATGACTAGAACTCATGGCTCATAAGAATGTAATAGAAAGAAGGGGTCAATATGAAAAAAGAAGTGAGAACGGCCACGTCATCGTCGTCGTTACTTGTAAGCCGCAAAGGGCGGCGCAACATCTGGACATCTATGCTATGGCTGGCGGCACTCTTCATCATTGGAGCGTGCAGCTCATCTCAGGGCAGTTCAAGCAATGCACAAAAAACGGAGGGGATAACCGCAACCGTACAAGAATCAGCTGCCAAAGCTGATGTAGAGGCCAAAGGACAACCTGGTATGAACAAAAGTAGCGTATCGCCTGTCGCCAAGCCGGAACGGAAATTAATTTATGAAGCGAACCTTTCGATGGAAGTTAAAGATTATGAGGCAACGAAACAACAAATGAATCGTTTGATCGAATTATCTGGTGGATATGTTTTGAAATTCGAGGATGAGCGTTCGGACTTTGAGCATGGTGGAAGCTACGAGATTAAGGTGCCCGCCCAAGGCTTTCATTCTTTTTTAGATAAGTTAGGGTCATGGGAGTATGTTAATTTTGATCGCAAGTATGCAGCGAATGATGTCACTGAAGAATACGTGGATCTAACGGCGCGCCTTAAAGCACGCAAAGTGGTTGAAGAACGTTTATTGTCATACATGGAAAATGCCAAAACGTCACAAGATCTCATTAAATTTTCGGATGAACTTGGAAAAGTCCAGTTGGAAATTGAACAGTTAACAGGCCGGATGCGTTATTTAGATAACAACGTGGCGATGTCCACCATTCATATCCGCCTGTATCAAATCATTAAACAAGTTCCTAAAGATGTGATTCAAGATGCATTTGGGACACAGATAGGAGATACATTAAAAGCAAGCTGGAGCGCACTTACTGCTGTCTTGAGATATACGATACTCCTTATTGTAGCTCTGCTACCATTTGCGATTGTGGGGGCTATTATTTGGATGCCTATATGGTACGTGATCAAAAAGGGGAGGCAAGTAAGAGGTGGAAAGCAGTATGGTGGTGGGAAGGCAGCCAATCCAGAGCGACAAAAGTCCTTGGATGTCTTGAATGCGAAGATTCAAGAAGTGGGAGCTAAAATAAAGGCAGGCGAAGTCAAAGAAAATGACCCAAAAGATGAACATCCAAATATGGATTCAACTAGTGAAAAAGTCATTGATTCTACCCAGAGTAGTGTAAAAGATGCCAAAAATGTGAACAAAGACAAATAAAAACTGGAAAAAAACTAGACGGTTTTGTAAAAATCCTGCCACAGTAGCAGGATTTTTTGTTTTTTTGGCGAAATTATATTGCGTTGGTGGTGGAAAGTGGAGTGAAGTGGTGAATGACTAAGGGGAGTGGTGGCAGGATGTTCATGGGCGAGTTTCAACATAGCATCGATGACAAGGGCCGCCTCATTGTTCCTGTTAAATTTCGTGATTCACTAGGCTCCATTTTTGTACTGACGCGTGGTCTGGATCAATGTTTGTTTGTATACCCGATGGATGAATGGGGACTTTTGGAGCAGAAATTAAAGGCTCTGCCCTTAATGAAGGCAGACGCGCGAGCGTTTACGCGCTTTTTCTTTTCAGGTGCTTCTGAATGTGAGTGGGACAAACAGGGACGAATTAACATTCCTCAACATCTGCGGCAGTATGCTAAGCTGGATAAGGAATGTATGGTTATCGGAGTTCAGAACCGAGTTGAGATTTGGAGTAAGGACGCATGGGAACAATATGTACTGCAATCAGAATCAGCGTTTAACGAGATTGCGGAAACGTTGGTTGACTTTGACTTCTAAACATCTCACTGGTCGCGAGAGAAGACGCGCGCCATATATACGCATCACAGATGGAAACGAATAGGTATAGGAGGGAATTGACGTTGTTTCATCACGTAACCGTGCTAAAAGAAGAGTCGGTCGATAGCTTAAACGTTCAACCAGAAGGCATTTACGTCGACTGCACACTGGGGGGCGCGGGTCATAGCGAACTTATTGCGTCGAAGTTGTCGGATGCAGGAAGACTAATTGGACTCGATCAAGATGATTGGGCGCTCGACAACGCGCAACAACGGCTAGCTCCGTATATGCAGCGTGTAACCTTAATAAAGACCAATTTTCGTCATTTAAAAGAGGCGCTGCTACAAGCAGGTGTGCCGCAACAGGACGGCTTTCCGCAAGTTGACGGTATTTTATTTGATTTAGGTGTATCCTCACCGCAATTGGATGAGGCTGAGCGTGGGTTCAGCTATAACCATGATGCACCGCTTGATATGCGCATGGATCAGCAAGGGGCGTTAACGGCTTATGACATTGTTAACGAATGGTCAGAAGCGGAAATTGCCCGTATTTTGTTCGAATACGGGGAAGAGAAATTTTCCCGCCGAATTGCCAAAGGCATCATCGAAGCGCGGGCTAAGCAGCCTGTTCGCACGACAGGTGAATTGGCCGAGCTTGTTAAGGCAGGCATTCCAGCGGCAGCGCGCCGCACAGGTGGACACCCTGCCAAGCGCAGCTTTCAAGCGCTCCGCATTGCTGTCAACGATGAGCTGGGAGCGGTTGAAGAGGCTCTGCATGAAGCGATTCGCTGCTTAAAGCCAGGCGGACGCGTCTCGGTCATCACGTTTCACTCGTTGGAAGACCGTATTTGCAAGCGAATTTTTAGCAGCTATGTAGCACGCTGCCAGTGCCCGCCTAATTTGCCGATGTGTGCCTGTGGTACTGTAGGGGTCGTCAAATTAATCAATCGCAAACCGATTGTACCAAGCGAGGCAGAGCTGGAGCACAATTTGCGTGCGCGCTCGTCCAAGCTGCGTGTTGCGGAGAAGCTGTAAAGAACGAACTAGCGGGTAACCGCATTGAAGGAGGCGCAGAACATGGCCTATAATCGGGGGAACCTAGCAGTGAAGAAACCCGAGAAGCGTCGGCGACAGCAAACTCAGTTCCGTGAAACAACAAAGAAGCTGACGCGTAAAGCAGCACTTCCGATGAGGGAAAAGATGCTCTACCTGTTTACAGTGGTAGTTTGTTCTGCAGTAGCGATGTTTTTGATTGGACGTTATGCTGAAATCTATGAATTAAACCGAAACATAGAAGCAATGAAGCGTGATACAGAGGATTTGAAAAAACAAGCATCCGTGCTACATGTAGAGAAAGAAAGGCTATCTGATTGGGATCGCATCGGAAGTGTGGCAAGTGAGAACGGCCTAACAAGACCGACCACGCCAGAGCAAATAAACGTATACAAGGAAAAAGTAGGAAACAATTAAACGAGGGATGAAGATGGTCAAACGAATTAAGCTGCGTACGTTGGCAATCGGGGGCTTATTCACCCTCCTTTTTATTGTCATCATAAGTCGATTGATTTGGTATCAGGTTGTGAATCAAGAGGAATGGATGAAGCGGGCTAAAAGTTCTTGGTCGACAGTTCAGAATTTGCCAGCAGAAAGGGGCACCATTTATGACCAGCATGGAGAGGTGCTGGCGATGGACGCCCCTGCTTACATTGTCGCTGTTAGCCCGCGAACCATTCAGGAACTGAAACAAAATGCAAGCCTCATTAAAGAAGGAATTGACGTCGAACGGGAAATCGTCGAGTTTTTGCATAAAGCGTTAGGGAAGCCTGAACACGAATTGTATGATATCGTCCGGAGTAAGGATAAAGGGGTATATCGGATACATCGAGAAGTGCGTAAAGAAGGCTTCAAGATCGAAGAAGATAAAGCGAAGGAAATTCGCGCGTTTACGAAAGAGTTAAAGACGAAGACGGATGCGTATGACGTCGGTTTGCATTTGATGGATGAATCGAAGCGATTTTATGCGAAAAATAACTTAGCTACTCATGTACTCGGCTATATTAATAAAGAGGATAAACCCGTTATGGGAGTTGAGACTTCGCTCAATCATTTATTGCAAGGGACTCCTGGTAAACTTCAATATGAGAAGGATCTACGCGGTAATAAATTGCCGACTGCGTCTGAAATTTATACACCTGCTCGTGATGGGAAAAACGTATACTTAACGATTGACCATACGATTCAGCAGTACATTGATGAGGCGATGCGCGAAGTATACTTAGAGCAAGGCCCACGCAGTATGACGGTTATTGCAGCCGATCCGAAGACGGGTAATATTTTGGGAATGGAAAATATGCCGAACTTCAACCCAAATAAATATTGGGAAATGGAAGAAGGGGCTACGCGTAACCCAGCCATCCAAGCCCTTTACGAGCCAGGTTCAACGTTTAAAATTATTACGTTGGCTGCGGCCGTGCAAGAAGGCATTTTCGATCCGGACGCTACGTTTATGTCAGGTAAGATTTATGCCGGCGGTCGCCCAATTGGTGACCATAACAGTGGCAGAGGATGGGGGCGCATTAGCTACTTGACAGGGTTAAAACGGTCGAGTAACGTTGCCTTCGTTAAGCTGGGCTTTGAACAGCTGAAGGAAGAAAAGTTCACGAAATATATTCGAGATTTCGGGTTTAACGATTTAACAGGTATTACTTTGCCAAGTGAAAAAAGTAGCAACATCAAGTTTGAGTATCCTGCCGATTTGGCAGCTGCAACGTACGGTCATGGTAAAGTATTGGTGACTCCGATCCAGCAAATTATGGCGGTGTCTGCTGTGGCAAACGGCGGCAAGCTGATGAAGCCGAATTTAATTAAAAAAACGGTCGATCCGATGACAGGCGAAGTGTTTGAGCCTAAGCCGGAAGTCGTTCGTGAAGTCATTTCGCAAGGTACAGCGAAGCAGGTCAGTCAGTACTTGGAGCAAGTTGTTTCTGACCAAGAAATAGGTACAGGTAAGCATGCTTATATCGATGGATACCGTGTTGCAGGGAAGACAGGTACAGCTATTAAAGTTGTAAATGGAGAGTATAGCTCCAAGCACGTTGTCGCTTCCTTTATTGGCTACGCGCCTGTAGAGGACCCGCGCATTGCGGTTATCGTTGTTGTCGATGAGCCTGAACAGTATCTTGCTTCTAGTAGTATTACATCGGGCGTGTTTAAAAAAATCGTCAGCCAGTCGCTTAGCTATATGGGCGTACCGATGTCGAATGACGGCAAGGTAGCTAAAAATGAAAATGGCAAAGATGCTCCAGCTGTAAAAGGTTCAAAAAAAGCGCCGAATGTTCAGGGTGTAGGTTTGAAGGATGCGAAGCAGCGCTTGGCGGAGAATGGGATTGCCTTTGAAACGATCGGTTCGACGGCGAAGGTGAAGCAGCAGTATCCAGCACCAGGAGATTGGTTAGCACCAGGGCAGCGCATGTACTTGTTAACGGATGACCCTAGTAAAATGAGTTTACCGTCGCTGGTAGGCAAATCGCTGCGTGATGTGATGGAAATTGCCTCGCTTCTCAAATGGGAAGTTCGTGCTGAGGGAGAAGGTTACGTCACGGAACAGAAGACGATAACCGAAAAAGGTAAACGTATTGTACAAGTTAAATTAGCGCCAAAGGCTAACTAGCTTGTTCTATCCCTAGTTTGTCCCGAATAGGTTTGTTATGAACCGATGTCGGACTAGGGAGGGATAGATGTGAAAGTTTCCGGCGTAACGCTTCGCAGACGGATTATGATCGGCAGCATATTAGTATCGCTTGGCTTCATGGCGCTTATCACACGGTTAGCTTACGTTCAGTTGTGGGAGGGCAGTCAGTTAAGTGCAAAAGCGGAAGAATCATGGCGTCGCAACATTCCGGTTACGGCGAAGCGAGGAGAAGTATGGGACCGTAATGGTGAACGACTAGCTTACAATATCAGCTCGCCTACTATAGTGGCGGTCCCTGCCCAAATCAAAGATGCGGCATCAACTGCGAGTCAGTTGGCACCGCTTCTTGGCATGAAAACAGAAGATGTACAGAGAATGATTACCGTAAGGAAGTCTAGCGTGTACCTAAAGCCCGGAGGACGCAAAATATCGCTCGAAACGGCCCAAAAAGTACGACAGCTCCACTTGCCTGGTATCGTTGTGGCAGAGGATAATAAAAGATATTACCCATTTGGCGATTTAGCTGCCCATATTTTAGGCTTCACTGGTATCGAAAATCAAGGACTTACTGGAATTGAGCAGAAGTATGATTCGGCCTTGAGTGGGCTGCGAGGAAGCGTATCTTATTTAGCTGATGCGCGTGGCAGACAAATGCCGAATTCGACAGAAAAGTTTGTCCAGCCACGAGATGGATTAAATTTGCAATTGACGATTGACAAACAGTTGCAGACAATTATGGAGCGGGAACTTGATCGCGCCATGACAGAACTTAGACCTAAACAAATCGTATCCATTGCGATGGATCCGAATTCAGGTGAAATTTTGGCGATGGCAAGTCGTCCGAATTATGACCCGGGAAATTATAAAAATGTCGCATCAGAAATATATAACCGCAATTTGCCGATTTGGATGACGTACGAGCCTGGTTCCACCTTCAAAATTATTACGCTGGCTGCGGCATTAGAAGAAGGAAAAGTCAATTTGCACCATGAACATTTCTTTGATCCTGGGCGAGTAGAAGTCGGCGGCGCACGCTTGCGTTGCTGGAAAAAAGGTGGTCACGGTAGCCAGACGTTTCTCGAAGTTGTTGAGAACTCATGCAACCCTGGCTTTGTGGCGCTCGGACAGCGGCTTGGCAAAGAGAAGCTATTTGGGTACATACGTGATTTTGGCTTCGGCAAAAAGACGGGTATCGATTTAAGTGGAGAAGCGAGCGGTATTTTATTTAAATTGAATCGTGTCGGTCCCGTAGAGTTGGCCACAACAGCTTTTGGTCAAGGGGTTTCAGTGACGCCGATTCAACAAATTACAGCGGTGTCCGCTGCTATTAATGGCGGAAAGCTTTTTAAACCACACGTAGCCAAATCGTTTGTTCAACCGGAAACAGGGCTAGTGGTGGACGATGTGCAACCAGAACTTATACGTCAAGTGATATCACCTGAAACGTCACGCAAAGTCCGTGAGGCGTTAGAGCACGTCGTTGCGCAGGGGACAGGTAAAAATGCGTTTATTGACGGCTATCGTGTCGGTGGCAAAACGGGAACGGCGCAAAAAGTTATTAACGGTCGTTATTCGACTGACGAGCACATTGTGTCATTTATCGGATTTGCTCCGGCTGACGATCCTAAGCTCGTCATTTATACGGCAGTAGACGATCCGCAAGGGATTCAATTTGGCGGACTAGTTGCTGCTCCGATCGTAAAGCGGATCATGGAAGATTCGCTGCACTATATGGGTGTTGAGCCTAGGCAAAAACAAGTTGCACGCAAGTACAAGTACGGGGAAACGCCGGTTGTAGTCGTGCCTAACTTAGTAGGCAAATCGCTATCAGATATTTACGAAGATATGAATACGAATTTTCAATTATCGACATCGGGTACGGGGAAAGTAATCATTCATCAAGCCCCGAAGCCGGGCACACGATTAGAGCGCGGATCGACGATCCGTATCTACTTGGGTGAGGAGACGGAGGAATAATCATGCAATCCATACAACTATCCGAACTAGCTTCACGACTCATCTCTGCGAAATTGCAAGGCGAAGGCCAAACAGAGATTCGTGGATTGGTAGTAGATTCTCGCAAAGTAACAGCAGGTGCTTTGTTTGTCTGTATTTCAGGCAATGCCTTAGATGGGCATCAATATGCGGAGCAAGCGATTGCTCAAGGCGCAGCAGCGCTCGTCGTTGAACGCTTGCTTCCTGTGCAAGCTCCACAAATCATCGTGAAGGATGCACGTCATGCGTTAGCTGTACTTGCGGATGCATTTTATGAATCGCCGAGCCAAGAGCTAAGCTTGATCGGCGTTACAGGTACGAACGGCAAGACGACGACGACCTATTTGATTGAAAAAATATTAAACGATGCCAACAAGCGCGCAGGCGTTATCGGCACAATTGAAACACGCTATAATGGCCAGTCGTTCCCGATGTCAGGTACGACGCCAAATGCGTTGGAATTACAGCACTCTTTGCGTAATATGGTAAACGAGGGCGTGCAGGCGGTGGCGATGGAAGTATCGTCTCACGCGCTTGTACAAGGGCGTGTAAAGGGCTGTCGTTTCCGTGCGGCCGTATTTACGAACTTGACGCAGGACCATTTGGATTACCATGGCTCGATGGAATCGTATCGTGAGGCCAAAGGGCTGTTCTTTTCACGCTTAGGTAATACGTTTGCAGCCAATGAAGCAGAGCGCTCCTATGCGGTATTGAACGCTGACGATGCGGCTGCGGCACCGTTTGATGAGATGACAGCTGCGGAGACGATCACTTATGGATTGTCCGAGCAAGCAGACATTTATGCGGACAACATTCGGATTACAGCTAAGGGCACAAGCTTTACGGTTCACACGTTTAAAGGGAGCACGTCCATTCAATTGCGTATGGTCGGCAAATTTAATGTATATAACGCGCTTGCAGCTATTGCTGTTGGCTTGATTGAAGGCGTAGAGCTAGAGCAAATTCGTAACAGCTTGGAAGAGGTTCCAGGTGTTGACGGTCGAGTGGAGCCTGTAGAGGCAGGCCAACCTTTCTCGGTCATCGTCGATTATGCGCATACGCCGGATGGCTTAGAGAACGTATTGTCTACCGTCAAAGAATTTGCGGAAGGACGCGTGCTGTGTGTCTTCGGCTGCGGTGGAGATCGCGACCGGACGAAGCGCCCGCTTATGGGTAAAATTTCGGCCCGCTATGCGGACTACTCGTTTGTTACGTCCGATAACCCACGGACTGAGGAGCCAAACGGCATTTTGCTCGATATTGAAGCAGGTTTGCAAGAATTAGGGATCGATCAGAATCGTTACGAGTTGATCGTTGATCGTCGTGCAGCGATTACGAAGGCTATTGAAATGGCAAGCCCTAAAGATGTAGTATTGATTGCGGGGAAAGGCCATGAGACTTACCAATTGATTGGTAAAGAAACGTTCGATTTTGATGATCGGATCGTGGCGAAAGAAGCGATAAGGGGATTATTGTAGTGATTCAAAACACTTTAGACCAAATAGCACGTATGTGCGGTGGAAAGCTGAAGGACGCACAACACGGCGCTCGTATCGTACGTGGAGTGAATACGAATTCGCGTATGTCGATGCCAGGTTCGTTGTTTGTACCGATTGTGGGTGAACGGTTCGACGGACATGCTTACGTTGAACAGGCATTGCAAGATGGTGCAATGGCTGCCTTTTGGCAGGCTGACCATGAGAACGCGCCGGAAGATGCGCCGCTCATTGTCGTCAAAAATACGCTTAAAGCGCTCCAAAAGCTTGCCGCAGCTTACCGCCAAGAGCATCCGCTTAAAGTAGTTGCTGTGACAGGCAGCAGCGGCAAGACGACGACGAAAGATTTGATTTCGTCTGTGCTTGCGCAGCAATACGAAGTTCATAAGACGGACGGGAATTTTAATAACCACCTCGGACTTCCGCTTACGATATTGGCTATGCCAGAAACGACAGAAGTGCTCGTCGTCGAGCTCGGCATGAGCGGTCGCGGCGAAATTGCGCTGCTGTCCCAATTGGCAGAGCCGGACGTAGCGGTCGTCACGAATATTGGTGACGCTCATTTGCTTCAGCTTGGTTCACGGGAAGAGATTGCTCGTGCGAAGTTGGAAATCACGTGCGCACTGCCTTACGCAGGCGTGTTAATCTGTGATGGTGACGAGCCGCTGATCGACCAAGTGTTGGCGGAAGCGGAAACCGTTCGCCCTGAAGAGATGGATATCGTACGCTACGGTCATGGCGACAATTGTAGCTTGCGTCCACAACAGGTGACGTACCATGAAGACGGCATGTCGTTCACACTTGCGAACGCAGCTAGTGATCGAACGTATCGCTTGCCGATACTAGGTGAGCATAACGTACTGAATGCACTTGCGGCGATTGCAGTTGGCCGCCGTTTTGGCATTAAAGAAGAGCGGATCGCGCAGGGTTTGGAACAGGCACGCATTAGTGGCATGCGCTTTGAACGTTTCCAAACGACAGGCGGCTGGACGATTCTCAACGATGCATACAATGCGAATCCACATGCGATGAAAGCAGCTTTGCATGTACTTGCCAACATCGCTTGCGTAGGCAAGCGTATTGCAGTGCTTGGAGATATGTTGGAACTCGGGCCTACAGAGGCTGAGTTGCATGAAGAGGTAGGAACGTCGATTACACCAGACAAGGTTGACCTTTTACTCACGTACGGCCGACTTGGACGCGACATTGCACGTGGTGCGCGGCAACATTATCCAGAAAATAACGTCTATTCGTTTGACGATAAAGAAGAGCTTAAAGCTCGTTTGCTAAGCGAAGTTAGCGCTGGAGATGTCGTCTTAATTAAAGCATCGCGAGGAATGAAAATCGAAGAGATTGTCAATGAATGGATAAGTGTCGAGCATTAGTCGGTTCGTTGTAACGGGAGGTGAAAGGAATGGACTTCAAGTTGATGTTAATGACAATCGGTGTATCTTTTATCTTAGCCGTCATATTGGGCCCGTTATGCATCCCGATTCTTAAGCGGTTGAAATTTGGTCAGCAAGTTCGAGAGGATGGGCCACAATCCCATTTGAAAAAATCAGGCACGCCTACGATGGGCGGCGTCATTATTTTGCTCGCCTTCACGCTCGCATTTTTGAAATTTTCAGTGATGGACACTGATTTTTATGTGATGCTGTTTGCGACGCTCGGATTTGGTTTGATTGGCTTTTTAGATGACTACATCAAAATTATTTTTAAACGTTCGTTAGGCTTAACTGCGATGCAGAAGCTGTTCGGGCAATTGTTTTTTGCTATTGTTATTTGTGTTATTTTGGCGCAATCCGGTCATAGTGAGGTCATCTCTATTCCGGGGACATCATTGAGCTTGGATTTAGGCTTCTTCTACTATCCGTTTATTATTTTTATGTTTCTTGCGATCACGAACGCAGTGAACTTTACGGATGGTGTGGATGGATTGTTGTCTGGAACGAGTTCGATCGCTTTTGCGGGATTCGCTATTATTGCGTTGCAAATGTCTGAAATTTCTGCAGCAGTAGGCGCAGCGGCTATGATTGGGGCCGTACTCGGCTTTCTTGTATACAATGCCCATCCCGCTAAAGTATTTATGGGTGACGCCGGCTCGCTCGGCATTGGTGGCGCGATTGCTGCTGTCGCCATTTTGACGAAGACCGAGCTATTGTTTCTCGTTATTGGTGGTATTTTTGTAATCGAAATATTGTCCGTCATTATTCAAGTCGTCTCCTTTAAAACACGTGGTAAACGCGTCTTTAAAATGAGCCCGATTCACCACCATTTTGAGTTGACGGGCTGGTCGGAATGGCGTGTCGTCATTACGTTTTGGACAGTAGGTATTTTATTGGCAGGACTTGGACTTTGGATTAATAAGGGGTTGTAATCGCTTGAATCATCCTAACACATATAAAGGTCGGCACGTCGTCGTGCTCGGCCTTGCCAAGAGCGGCGTTCATGTGGCAAAACTGTTTCATGAACGCGGCGCAATCGTAACCGTAAACGATAAAAAGGAACGCCATTTGTGTCCCGAAGCTTCAGAATTAGAAGCTTTGGGCATTTGTGTTGTATGCGGCAGTCATCCGGCAGATCTTGTTCATGATGATGTGTCTTTACTTGTCAAAAATCCAGGTATTCCTTACACTTCACCACCTGTGCAGCAAGCGCTCGCTAAAGGGATTGACGTGGTAACAGAAGTTGAGGTTGCTTCATGGATTTGCCCAGCACCGATTATCGGTATTACAGGAAGCAACGGCAAGACGACTACGACAACTTGGGTAGGTCGGATGTTGGACGCAGCCGGACTGAACCCGATTGTGGCTGGAAATATCGGCACGCCGCTATGTCAGGCCGCAGAAGAAGCGACAGCAGATAACATGATGGTTGTAGAGTTAAGTAGCTTCCAGTTGAAAGGAACCGATCAGTTCCGACCACGTGTAGCAAGCTTGCTTAACATCGCTGAAACACATCTTGATTATCATGGATCGATGGACGATTATGTCGATTCTAAAGCGCGTATGTTCGCGAATATGACGGCGGAAGATGTTGCCGTACTAAATGCAGATGATGAGTCATGTGTGCACATCGCGCGGCATATCGAAGCTCGTCAGATGTGGTTTTCTTCGACAAAGCGGATCGTCGGGAACGGTGTATTTGTAGAACCGCCGTTCGGTGAGGGCGACGACGCTGTCGAGCGCAGCGTTGTATACCGCGATGAACAAGGCGACGTACATACCCTTATTGCGGTTCACGAGCTTGGTTTGCCTGGCCGTTACAATGTGGACAACGCGCTTGCTGCAAGTGCGATTTCCTTGGCAGCCGGTGCTGAACCCGCATCGCTTTATGAGCCGCTGCGCAGCTTCAAGGGAGTGGAGCATCGTCTAGAGTATGTCCTTGAACGTGAAGGGGTCACTTATTACAATAACTCCAAAGCAACGAACACGATTGCAACGCGTATGGCGTTGGAAGCGTTCGACGGCAATATTGTCCTCATCGCAGGTGGTCTCGATCGTGGTCTCGATTTCCGTGAGCTTGTTCCCGTCCTGCGTGAACGTGCAAAGGCGGTCGTTACACTTGGCGAAACGCGTAACATTATGGCTAACATGGCGCGTGAAGCAGGTTTAGCCAACATTGTTATCGTCGACAATGTGGATAATGCCACCGAAGCTGTGCAGCAAGCTGTAGCTGAGGCCTCACAGTTGGCCGAGGCTGGAGATGTTGTGCTGTTGTCACCAGCTTGTGCAAGCTGGGATATGTTCCCTTCCTATGAAGAACGGGGACGCATTTTTAAAGCAGCGGTGCATAGTCTGTAGTAGGGGGGTGTTCAAGCCCCTACATTGTCTGATGAGGTGTACCGCATGGTCAAAGCACGAACCGCGCCCGATTTGTGGCTGATCGTCTCCATTGTATCGCTGTTAGCTATCGGCATCGTGATGGTATACAGCGCTGGCTCCGTGCTGGCGTTTCATGATTATGGCGATTCCTATTATTTTGTTAAACGTCAATTATTGTTTGCCGTTCTCGGCTTGGCAGCGATGTTTTTCACGATGAACGTAGACTATAACGTATGGAGAAGCTACGCTAAGATTGGCCTAATCGCCTGCTTTGCGCTGCTCGTTGTTGTACTTATTCCTGGGATAGGCGACGTGCGCGGTGGGGCGCGAAGCTGGCTTGGCATAGGTTCCTTCGGTATACAACCGTCGGAGTTTATGAAGCTCGCGATGATCGTGTTCTTGGCTAAATTATTATCGGACGGACAAGCGCGTATTACATCCTTTGCGACTGGCTTGCTTCCGGCGTTGTCCATTATGGGGCTTGCCTTTGGTATGATTATGCTGCAACCGGATCTCGGTACAGGTACCGTTATGGTTGGGGCGTCGTTGCTGCTTATTTTTACATCAGGTGCAAGTATGAAGCATTTAATGTCGCTGGCTTTAGTCGGACTAGCAGGCTTCGTTGCACTCGTAGCTGCTGCCCCGTACCGCTTGGCGCGTATTACAGCGTTTCTCAACCCTTGGGAGGACCCGTTAGGTGCTGGTTATCAATCCATTCAATCGTTATATGCGATTGGACCTGGTGGCTTGGTCGGACTTGGACTCGGTGCAAGTCGACAAAAATATAGCTACGTACCAGAACCGCAAACGGATTTTATTTTTTCTATTTTAGCCGAAGAGCTCGGCTTTATTGGCGGTCTTACAGTCCTTTTGCTCTTTTTATTGTTAGTTTGGCGCGGTATGCGCATAGCGTTGACCGCTCCTGATACGTTCGGTAGCCTGCTAGCAGTAGGCATCGTCGGTATAGTGGCCATCCAAGTTATTATTAATATTGGTGTTGTTATTGGAATGATGCCCGTTACAGGCATTACGCTTCCACTGATCAGTTATGGAGGCTCATCTTTGACGCTCATGCTAACCGCGCTCGGAATATTATTAAACATATCACGTTTTGCGAGGTGAAAGACATGCGCGTCGTGCTAAGCGGCGGCGGAACGGGTGGACATATTTACCCTGCGCTAGCCATCGCACGGGAGATTGAAAAACGTTATCCCGATTGCGCTTTTTTATATATAGGAACAGAACGTGGATTGGAAAGTAAGCTCGTCCCTGAAGAAGGGCTTCCATTCGCTTCGATAAATATTACCGGATTTAGACGCAAGTTGTCTTTTGAAAATGTAAAAACCGTTATGCGTTTTATTCGTGGCGTAAGACAAGCGAAGCAAATGTTGAAAAAATTTAAGCCTGACGTTGTCGTAGGAACAGGCGGTTATGTGTGTGGCCCAGTCCTTTATGCCGCAGCAAAGCTGGGCATTCCGACACTGGTACACGAACAGAATGCCATTCCAGGCTTAACGAACAAATTTTTGAGCCGATATGTGGATACGGTCGCGGTCAGCTTTGAGCAATCGACAACCTTTTTTGCTCAAGCGAAGCGCGTTCAATATACGGGTAATCCGCGAGCTACAGCTGTCGTGGAAGCGAATCGCGACCGTGGCTTTGCGTCGCTCGGTCTTCCTCAAGACAGTCGCATCGTGCTTGTTATGGGCGGAAGCCGCGGGGCTCAGGCCGTAAACGACGCGATGATTGGCATGGTGCCGCTGCTCAAGCAGCTGCCGGATATTCATTTTGTATACGTGACAGGTCAGACTTATTATGAAAAGACACGTGCTGCGGTGCTTAAGGCGAGCGAAGGTGTGCGCAACCACTTGCACATCTTGCCGTATATCGCCAATATGCCGGAGGTACTTGCTGCTACCACGCTAACTGTCAGTCGTGCAGGTGCATCCTCGTTAGCAGAATTAACGGCGCTTGGCATACCGTCTATCCTGATTCCGTCGCCAAACGTCACGAACAATCACCAGGAAGCGAATGCTCGTTCCTTGGATGACGCGGGAGCAGCTGTCATGCTGACAGAGAAGCAACTGTCTGCACAGACGCTGTTTGGCCACATTGAAGCGCTGATGACCAACGAGCAGCAGCGTCAGACGATGTCTCAACATGCTAAAGATTACGGGCAACCGGACGCAGCAATGCGCGTTGTAACTGAAATGGAACGATTAGCGGGCAAGTAACACTTGCCCGATTTTTCATTTTCCTTCTAGAAATGGTGTACATCCTACGCTACTTTTCCAGCTATCATTGCCGCTAATGAGTTCTCTACTTCAACGATTCAGCCCTCTTCGGATTACGTATTTGTAACTATTGTTGATGAATGTCAAATGTGTGCCGCGACGTTTTTATTTCAGTCATTTTCAAGTGCTTGGTAGGCGTCTGTCACACAACGGGTTGCACTATCATAAGATACTGTATAATCGTGACCGTCTCCTATAGCTATTACCAAACATAAGCGTAAAGCCTTACACGGATTTCTGCCTGCGACGGTTGTCAGGGTAAAGGAGGATTATCGTATGCTCCAGCCATTTATATCTCAATATAAGGCACAGCAACTAGGAACCTACCAAACAGATGAGCCATTAGCTTCTTATACGACGTGGAAAATTGGTGGAAGCGCAGACCTTCTCATCGAACCGCTCGGCAAAGAGCAACTTGCACTCACTGTAAAATTGCTGCATGAGCATCAAATTCCTTGGATGACAATTGGGCGCGGCTCGAATCTACTCGTAGCTGACACAGGATTTCGCGGCGCTGTCATCCTACTGGGGACAGAACTCGATTACGTACATTTTGAAGAAAGTATTGTACGTGCGGGTGGGCGTTACTCCTTGATCAAGCTTTCGATTATGGCTGGGAAAAAGGGACTAACGGGACTTGAGTTTGCTGGTGGTATTCCAGGCACGGTTGGCGGGGCCGTGTACATGAATGCTGGCGCACTAGGGTCCGACGTGTCGCGTATATTTGAATCTGCTGAGATTGTACTGGAAACAGGGGAATTGGTGCGTTACAGCAAGGAAGATATGCAGTTTGCTTATCGTCATTCCGTGCTGCATGACGTAAAAGGGATTGTATTGGAAGCGACGTTCCGCTTGGAATGTGGGGATCGGAATCAAATTGCGACTACGATGTCAGCGAATAAAGAGCATCGTTTACGTACACAGCCACTACAGACGGCATGTGCAGGTAGCGTTTTCCGCAATCCATCAGGCGACTACGCGGCGCGGCTTATTCAAGAAGCCGGCTTAAAAGGTTATCGCATTGGCGGAGCCGAAGTTTCCACACAGCATGCCAATTTCATTGTAAACACCGGGCAAGCGACAGCGTCAGACGTGCTCACCCTGATTGAGCGCATTCAACAGACGATCCGAGATCGGTTTGGAGTCGCGTTGGTGCCGGAAGTGTTGTTGGTGGGTGAGCGGTAATCACGGAGGTGATACATTGGACAAATTGGTGATTGAGGGTGGAAAGCCTCTTTCGGGAACCATTCGTATCCAAGGAGCTAAAAATGCCGCTTTACCAATTCTTGCAGCCTCGATTCTGGCCGATGGCGTCGTGCAGCTCGATAACGTGCCGCAATTGTTAGATATTGAGGTCATGCTTCAAATTTTGCGGCGACTTGGTTGTAATGCTGTGCAGGACGGCCGTACAGTTACTTTGGATACGACGGGTACTCGATCCGCTCACGTGCCAGAAGATTTGATGCGTCAAATGCGCTCCTCTATCTTTTTAATGGGACCGTTGCTTGCGCGATTTAAAGAAGTGCACATTTACCAGCCTGGTGGATGTGCAATCGGAGAGCGTAAAATCGATTTGCACTTGCGCGGACTGCAAGCGTTAGGAGCAGAGTTGGAGCAGTGTGGGGGTCGTGTAACGTGCCGTGCAGAGCGGCTCGTTGGAACGGATGTTCACCTTGACTTTCCTAGCGTAGGCGCTACAGAAAATATTATGATGGCAGCCGTGCTTGCAGAAGGAACAACCGTGTTGACGAATGCTGCTCGCGAGCCAGAAATTGTGGATTTGCAAAATTTTCTTAACCAGATGGGTGCCAACATTATAGGTGCGGGCACAGATACCATCACGATCGAAGGGGTCAACCAGCTCATTGGCAAGCGATATGAAATTATTCCAGATCGGATCGTGGCTGGCACGTTGATGATAGCTGCCGCAGCTACGCGCGGCGCGGTTACATTGACAAACGCACATGCCGGACACTTGACAAGTTTAATTCATATATTGCGACGTGCTGGTGTTCAGATTGCAACAAGTGATGGTATAATTAATGTAACATGTTTCGGGCGACCAAGAGCGGTCGAGCGAATTGTGACATCACCGTACCCAGCGTTTCCGACAGATTTGCAATCTCAACTAATGGTTATGTTATCATTATGTGATGGTTTCAGTGTGATGAAAGAAACGATCTTTGAAGGCAGATTCAAACATGTCGAAGAATTAGCACGTATGGGCGCGGACATTCGCGTGGACTTAAGTACGGCATTTATTAAAGGGGTTACTCGCTTATATGGTGCGACAGTAGAAGCGACAGATTTGCGTGCAGGTGCTGCATTAGTCATTGCAGGCTTGGCTGCGCAAGGCCGCACCGTTATTGAGCAGGTTCATCATATTGATAGAGGCTACGATCAAATTGAACATATATTTAGCCGCCTTGGTGCACGTATTGAGCGTTATTCACCTGTATCGCGGTTGGATTTTGCAAATGGTTAAATACACGATTTCCCCTCCTGTACACGTGGAGGGGAAATATGTGATTTCAAATGGGAATTAAGGGGTTGAACAGATTGCAGAGAAGGACAATTCCCCCTTTGCCAGATAAGCCTGCGAGCAAGCGCAGAGGATCAAAAATAGTTTGGCTCTTGTTAATTCTATTTCTCGTATTGTTGGGTGTATTGTTTTTTCGCTCACCACTTAGTAAGGTGACTGAGATTCATTACAGTGGACATCCATTTATTACCGTTGCGGAGCTGAGTGACACGACGGGGCTTCGTGTTGGAATGCCTTTTTTCGGTACGAGTTCAGCGGCGATTTCCGAGAGGATTAAAGCGAAATATCCATTCGTTCAAGCTGTACAAGTGGACAAGCAGTTTCCTGGGGCAATTCATGTCGAACTACAACAATTTAAAGTCGTTGCCTATGAGTTGACGGGAGATGGTCGTGTCGTTGCATGTTTGGAAAATGGGACGGAAGTAGCTATTAACCAGCAGACGATGCCTGTCATTGAAAAGCCTTTGCTAACACAGTGGTCAGGGAAAAAAGAACTAAAAGGTAAACTATCTGTGCAGTTAGCTCGCATCTCGCAAGGGCTGCTAGCCGATATTTCGGAGATTCGTTCGTTTCCTTCAGACTCTTATCCTGATCGAATCAAGATGTATACGCGGTCAGGCTTTGAAGTCATTTCGAGCATCACACTGCTGCCAGAAAAAATGACGTATTTAAACGGAGTTATCCAAACACAGGAACCGGGACAAATTACGATGCTGAAGGCGGATTCATATATTCCGTTTACGAGCCTACAACAAGAGAGTGAGCAAAATGTGGAGCCGGAAAAAAACTCTACTCAATAATCGGAAAAAATGCTAGAATAAAGCTTATTGGTTTCCTTAGACCTCCTTCTTTTTTCTTTACATTTTTTGATGAACCTATCATGTTGATTGCAAGTTTAAAAAATCTCTAGAAAAAAGAGGGAATGATTAAACTTTGTTGAATACAATACAAAGTGTCAGGGGAACAAGACATACCAATTGACTTGGAAGTGGGAGGTGCCACGGGTTGAGCAGCAATGACATCATTGTGAGTTTGGACATCGGTACATCCAAGGTGCGCGCTATCATCGGGGAAATTAACAACGGAACGCTGCAAATTATCGGCGTTGGATCTGCTGACTCAGAAGGAATTCGCAAAGGTGCGATTGTAGATATTGATCAAACTGTGAAATCGATTCGCAGTGCCGTAGAACATGCAGAACGCATGGTCGGCATTGAGATTTCGGAAGTTTACGTAGGGATATTAGGCAACCATATCGGATTGCAATCGAGCCACGGCGTAGTTGCCGTATCTAACGAAGACCGTGAAATTGGCGAAGAAGATATTGAGCGTGTTCTTAAAGCGGCAGAAGTTATCGCTTTGCCGCCTGAACGGGAAATTATCGATGTCGTTGCGAAAGAATATATCGTTGACGGCTTGGAAGATATTCATGATCCTCGCGGTATGATTGGCGTTCGTCTTGAGGTGGACGCAACTATTATTACGGGTGCAAAGACTGCCATACATAACTTAATGCGTTGCGTTGAGAAAGCGGATTTGCATGTTAAAGATCTAGTGTTAATGTCGCTAGCCGGAGGACAATTGGCTTTGTCGAAAGACGAGAAGCTGATGGGCTCTGTGCTCGTTGACGTTGGTGCTGGTGCTACAACGATTTCCGTTTTCCAAGAAGGGACACTCGTTGCTACATCCACGCTTCCAATCGGTGGCGATTTTGTAACTAATGATATTGCATACGGTTTACGCACGATGTCCGATCATGCAGAAAAAGTAAAGCTTAAGTTCGGCTGCGCTTGGATTGAAGACGCTGCTGAAGATCAAGTGTTCAAAGTGACGCGTATCGGCAGCAACGTTGAAAAAGAATTTGATCAAGTTTATTTAGCGAATATTATTGAGCCGCGAGTGCTGGAAATATTCCAACTCGTTAAAAATGAGGTTAAACGCCTTGGGTATACGGACTTGCCTGGTGGATACATTTTGTCAGGTGGGACAGTATCGATGCCAGGAGTACTTAAAGCAGCTCAAGCAGAGCTGCAAACTTCAGTTCGTATAGCGGTGCCTGACTTTATTGGCGTACGAGATCCTGGTTTCGTTAGTGGTGTTGGTGTTCTGCATCATGTGATGCGTTCTTTCCGCACACGTAATCCGGGTGGCGGTGCTAAGAAGGCGTCAGCACGCAAGTCGACTCCTACGGAATCGACGAACAACCCAGGCTTTATGGAACGAATAAAGAAAATGTTTAGTGAATTTATTTAAATACGCTGTCATTGTTGAATTCGGTGCACGAAGACGAGAATGACGGTTTACTCGTTGACTTCATGCCATCCATGCACAATGAAGGGGAGATGGAGGACTAATGTTGGAATTCGAATTCGAGATGGAACAATTAGCCCAAATAAAGGTCATTGGTGTCGGCGGGGGCGGCAGTAACGCAGTCAACCGGATGATCGAAAGTGGAGTCAAAGGCGTTGAGTTTATTACGGTAAACACTGACGCACAGGCACTTCACTTTGCCAAATCAGAACATAAATTGCAAATCGGGGACAAGCTTACGCGCGGACTTGGCGCGGGCGCAAACCCTGATGTTGGTAAGAAAGCGGCGGAGGAGTCCCGCGAGCTAATTGCAAACACATTAAAAGGCGCGGACATGGTATTCGTTACTGCAGGTATGGGTGGCGGTACAGGTACGGGTGCAGCTCCGGTTATCGCGGAAATTGCACGCGAGTGTGGAGCGCTGACAGTCGGTGTCGTTACGCGTCCGTTTTCTTTTGAAGGTCGTAAACGCTCGATGCAAGCAGAAATGGGAATTGAAGCGTTAAAAGAGAAAGTTGACACGCTAATCGTTATTCCTAATGACCGCTTGCTAGAAATCGTAGACAAGAAGACGCCGATGCTAGAAGCTTTCCGTGGCGCTGATAACGTACTTCGTCAAGCTGTACAAGGTATTTCCGACCTTATCGCAGTGCCAGGTCTGATTAACTTGGACTTTGCTGACGTGAAGACTATTATGACAGAACGTGGTTCTGCCTTGATGGGTATCGGTATTGCAACGGGTGAAGATCGTGCTGCTGAAGCTGCACGCAAAGCGATTATGAGTCCACTACTGGAAACATCTATCGACGGCGCGCGTGGCGTTATTATGAACATTACAGGTGGCTCTAACTTGTCCTTGTACGAAGTGAACGAGGCAGCTGAAATTGTAATCGCAGCATCTGATCCTGAAGTTAACATGATCTTCGGTGCGATTATTGATGAAGGTATGAAAGAAGACATCAAAGTTACAGTTATCGCAACAGGCTTTGAACACAAACCGGCTCCGCCGCTTGCCGTACGCCGTCCAGTGCCTACTGCAACGAGTGAAGCGCAAGATTTGCGTTCGCCTTCGTTACGACCTTTCGGTAACCAGACACCTTCTGACCAATTGGACATACCGACATTTTTACGGAACCGTCCACGTAATAACGACTAGAACATAAAATGCTGTAAATACACGCATGAGATTAAAGCACTTGACTACGGTCAAGTGCTTTTTTGCGTTCAATTACTTGCTATTTTTGTGCAACCTCGACAAAAAAAGTGCCGATACTCGCCCAGTATTAGACAGACTTCGGAAGGTTGCCTCTTTATACTAAATAGTAACTTCTCAACTAGCTGGCGGCGAAGAAGGGGGGAGGCGCTTGACCGTCATCTATGCCGATCTTTTGCTCGGCTTTAATTTCATATTGGATTTGACGCTGCTGCAAACAACGGCTTGGATGCGAGGCATTCGCCCTATTCGCTGGAAGATGTTCATAGCTGCGGGAATAGGGACTCTGTACGCATCGATTTTATTTATGCCAACCTTTCCTATCTTGTATACCATTCTAGGAAAAGTTGGCGTGTCTATAGCTATGCTGTTAATTGCATTTGGTTTCCACAACGTAGGGTATATGTTGCGAAATGTCGGCGTTTTTTACTTTGTAGCTTTCACGCTGGCTGGAGGAGCGTTCGGCATTCAATATTTATGGCATGATGCGAGTCAATGGGCATTATATGAATCGGCCCGCTCGCTATGGAAAGATCCACAACTCCAAATGGGAGCAGCGTTTTTAGTATGCGCATTAGCCGCCTCTGTTGCTTTATTACGCACAGTTTGGAAGGCAAAGCATAAGCAAGAGATCGTTACAAACTGTATCGTACGGCTAGAAATAGGGATTGGGGACACGAAAGTGACGTGTTCAGGCTTAATAGATACAGGAAATCAGTTGAGTGACCCGTTATCGGGTGCTCCAGTTGTTGTCGCGGAGTCGGGTTTATGGAAAGACCTCTTGCCAGAAGAATGGATAAACAACTTGCAGCGTGCGCAATCTGGCGATGTATGGCAATGGATCGGAGAGCATCATAACGAATTGCGGATTGATGAAAGTCGTTTGCGGATTATACCTTATCGGGGTGTGAATCATAGCAGCACGATGCAGTGGATGATCGGTATAAAGCCCGATTATATACGGATAGAACAAGCAGAACACGTATACCTTTGCACGAAGGTTATTATCGGCCTTGACGGAGGTGTGTTGTCTCACGATGGACGCTATCAAGTGATCGTGCATCCCGATCTATTACAAAGTACGAATCGTACAACGATCATGCATGGAGGAGACAAGTCTTCAGGTGAAGCGGAAGCGTCTTCAACGTCAAAAGCTTCATAGATCATACGATTGATCATTCGATTATACACGGCTCTTCTATCACATGATGTAGGAGGATTGATGATGCGGTTAAAATGGAAACTGACGATGCAGCTCTATTACTATCGGTTGTTGTTCTGGCTCGGACTGAAACGTGATGAGATTTACTATATTGGTGGTAGTGAAGCGCTTCCGCCTCCACTGACGCGAGAGGAAGAGGAATTTTTATTAGGAAGATTGAACACGGGAGATGCAGCTATACGAGCGATGCTGATTGAGCGCAATTTGCGATTAGTCGTCTATATCGCCCGCAAGTTTGAAAATACAGGAATTCATATTGAAGACCTCGTATCTATCGGAGCCATCGGACTCATTAAAGCTGTGAATACATTTGATCCGGAAAAAAAAATAAAGCTAGCTACTTACGCGTCGCGCTGTATTGAGAACGAAATCTTGATGTATTTGCGACGTAACAGCAAGACACGAACCGAAGTTTCGTTTGACGAACCGCTCAATATTGATTGGGATGGCAATGAATTGTTGCTATCTGACGTGCTTGGAACGGAAAACGACACCATTTACCGCAATATTGAGGAGCAGGTTGACCGTAAGCTGCTGCACAAAGCGCTCGATAAACTAAGCGAACGGGAACGTATCATCATGGAGCTGCGCTTTGGTTTAAGTGATGGTGAAGAAAAAACACAAAAAGATGTTGCCGATCTGCTCGGCATTTCACAGTCTTACATTTCGCGGCTAGAAAAACGAATTATTAAGCGGCTGCGTAAGGAATTCAATAAAATGGTTTAACAAGGGTTGCTTCGTCAGGAATAAAATTGCACCCCGGGGAGATAATGTACATTAATGTTTCACCCCTGGGAGGTATTCACGAATGACCCGAAACAAAGTCGAAATTTGCGGTGTCGATACATCAAAGTTACCTGTGCTCACCAACGCCGAAATGAGAGAATTGTTCGTGGCTCTACAGGAACGAAACGACCGTTCCGCTAGGGAGAAGCTGGTAAACGGCAACTTGCGGCTCGTGCTCAGCGTAATTCAACGCTTCAACAATCGAGGCGAGTTTGTAGATGATTTGTTCCAAGTCGGTTGTATTGGCTTGATGAAAGCGATAGACAACTTCGATTTGGGGCAAAATGTAAAATTCTCCACATACGCCGTACCGATGATTATCGGCGAAATTCGGCGCTACTTGCGGGATAACAACCCGATTCGGGTATCCCGTAGCTTACGCGACATTGCGTATAAAGCGTTGCAAGTACGCGATTCGCTGACGAATCAAAATGCGCGTGAGCCGACGATTCTCGAAATTTCCGAAGCACTAAATGTGCCGAAGGAAGATGTTGTCTTTGCGTTAGACGCGATTCAAGACCCGGTCTCATTGTTTGAACCTATATACCATGACGGTGGCGACCCGATTTACGTCATGGATCAGATTAGTGACGACAAAAACAAGGACGTATCGTGGATCGAAGAAATTGCACTGCGCGAGGCGATGCGCAAGCTGAATGAGCGCGAAAAAATGATTTTGTCCATGCGATTTTTCGAAGGCAAGACGCAAATGGAAGTGGCCGATGAAATCGGCATTTCGCAAGCTCAAGTCTCACGCTTGGAAAAGTCAGCTATCAATCAAATGCAGAAGCATGTTCGCACGTAATAAGCGAACGTTTGGCCGTCCGCGTACTACGCGGCGGCTTTTTTTTCCATATATAAAATTTATGATTTCCCCCTTCCTTATCTACATCAAATTTTATATTGGCGATAAAAACAACCTTTAAAACGCGGTCGCTCATCCCCGAAGGACTTCGATAGGAGTTTTTCTCACCGTTTAGGTAGGTTAGAGGACATTTTGCCCATCGTTCACATATACTTAACTATAATCAATGGCCCGAACTAAAATTCGAACTGATGTGGTGAGAGCGATGAAAATATCGGATTTCCAAACGAAAGACGTTATCAACATTGTGGACGGAAAAAAGCTAGGTCAGATTAGCGATTTAGAGCTTGATCTAAAGCACGGGCGAATAGATGCAATCGTCGTCCCGAACTACAGCAAATTTCTCGGCATGTTCGGCGGTGGAACGGAACTCATCATTCCGTGGCGGAACATCATCAAGATCGGCGCTGATGTGGTCTTAGTCAAGATGGAGGAAGTCAAAACGGTTCGGACTGAATCGCGGGTCGAGCATTATGATGATGCTTCCATCCAACATAAAGCATAGGCGTCATCGGCGGCATTGTGGTAAAATGGACGTTGAGGTGAAAGTTGATGGAACCTTTTGTACTTCAACGTCCTAACGACGTTAATGAGCCAACTTTGCTGGTACTGGAACAATGGACTCATACGATGCCTGGATTGTCAGCAGGCTTTACGACAAGGCTAGGCGGGGTAAGTGATGGGGCATGTACTTCGCTTAATTGTGCCTTACATGTGCATGATGATCCCGCCGCTGTCATCAATAATCGCAAACGGGTTGCTACTGCTTGTGGGTTGCCGTTTGAAGCGTGGACATGTGCGGAGCAAGTGCACGGCAATCACGTTTATCCAGTAACCTTAGAAGACCGAGGTAAAGGGAGAGCCGTACGAGAACAGGCGATTCAAGACGCGGATGCACTTATAACGGATTTGGCTGACGTGATGCTAACTTCCTTTTATGCCGATTGTGTACCGCTGCTCTTCGTTGATCCGGTGACACGTGTGACCGGTCTTGCTCATGCTGGTTGGAAGGGAACTGTGTCGCAGATTGCAGCGCGTACTGTTCAACAGATGCAAGACGTTTATGGATGCAACCCGGACCATATTCATGCTGCGATTGGGCCGTCTATCGGGTCATGTTGTTACGAAGTGGACGAGCGGGTAATAAAGGAAGTATGCCATGTACTTGGACATGCAAATGAGTCTGTACATGCTTCTGTCCTACAGCCTACGACGACCGGCCACGCCATGTTGGATTTAAGAGAACTCAATCGACATTTGTTGATAGAAGCAGGAATTTTAGCTATAAACATCGAATGTACTAAGTTGTGCACGGGTTGTCGTACTGATTTGTTTTTCTCGCACCGCGTGGAGAACGGCAATACGGGCAGAATGATGAGCTGGATTGGTTGGCAGAAGGGATGACTAACATGACGTTGCAACATCGAATCGAGGACGTAACACGACGCATCGAAGCCGCTTGCATGCGCAGCAATAGACGCTCTGAGGATGTGCAAGTAATTGCCGTTACCAAATACGTATCACTTGAAGCAACAGGAGCAGCGATACGTGCTGGATTAACGCATATTGGTGAGAATCGTTGGCAGGATGCGGCGGCCAAATGGGACGCATTCGGTTCGGAAGCGACGTGGCATTTTATTGGTTCCTTACAGACACGTAAAGTTAGAGATGTTGTGGGCAAATGCGCCTACATCCATTCACTGGACCGTCTGTCATTAGCACAGGAAATCGAAAAGCGTGCATCCGCACAAGGACAAGTGGTGCGATGCTTTATTCAAGTTAACGTATCAGGTGAGGCAACGAAACAAGGCTTGGAGCCCGAACAGGTTAAGACGTTTCTTGAACAACTTCGCACACTCCCACATGTTAAGCCGATTGGCTACATGACGATGGCTCCATTTGAAGCAGAGCCTGAGGAGACTAGGCCTGTTTTTCAGCGGTTGCGTCAGTTGCGCGATGAATTAAATGCGACGTTGCCTGAACCGTTACATGAATTATCCATGGGTATGTCAAACGATTTTGATATCGCCATCGAAGAAGGAGCAACTTGGATTCGACTCGGATCTATCCTGGTGGGGAAAGAAGGGATATCATAATGGGTGTAATGAATCGTTTTATGAATTTTATTGGGATGCAAGAAGAGGAAGAGATTGTGGAACGTGAGCGTATCCCGGAGGCTGACGAAGACCAAGAGTTGGAAGCAACCGTCTTTGATCAACGCAGAAACTCCGCGAAAGGAGCGAACATCGTTAGCATTCACTCGCAGAAGGCGGCAAAGGTCGTGCTGTATGAGCCGAGATCGTACGATGAAGCTCAAGAAATTGCTGACCACTTGCGAACGCGCCGATCGGTCGTCGTCAACTTGCAGCGTGTGCGCAACGATCAAGCGCTGCGCATTATTGATTTTTTAAGCGGTACCGTGTATGCACTTAGTGGCAACATATCGAAGATTGGGAGCAACATTTTTATTTGCACGCCTGAACATGTTGAGATTCAAGGTGCCATCACAGAGATGTTCGCAGAAGAGCTTGATTACAAACAAATGAGGTGACCTGAATTTGTCTGCTGTTTATGAATACTTACAAATATTTTTCCAAATTTACTCGTGGCTCATCATTATTTATGTGTTGATGTCATGGTTGCCTAACGTGCGAGAGAGCTTTATTGGTGAGTTTTTAAGCAAGATTGTTGAGCCTTACTTAGCGCCGTTCCGTCGCTTTATCCCGCCGATTGGCGGCATGATCGACATTTCTCCAATTGTTGCATTGTTCACGCTTCGTTTTGTAGAAGTAGGTTTATTTGCAGTAATTGAATTTATTATGAAGCAAATTTGAAGTTAACCATAACGGAGAACAGCTATGAGTACACAAGATCACATTTATGCCCACTTTCATCCGGACGAGCGTGCATTCGTTGATCGAGCATGGGAGTGGGTGCTACGGGCAGCCGAAGCACATGAACAACGTCGCACAGACTTTCTTGACCCGAGACAAGCCTTTATTTTAACGACATTGGCTAATCGCCACCCTGATGTTCAAGTGCGGCTTGATGGCGGCTATACAGGTGCAGAGCGTTGTCGAGCGTATATTGCGCCTGATTATGCGTATATCTCGGATGAAGAGATGGGGATACTTGTCTTGTCCGTAAGCTCGCCTGATCGCAAGTGGATTGAACTGGAGCATGGCGATTTTTTAGGAGCTGTGTTAGGGCTTGGAATTAAACGCGATAAGATTGGCGATATTCACGTCGCAGACGATGGCTGTCATATGCTTGTGACAGAGGATATTGCTTCTTACTTGGATGTTCATTTTCGGCAAGTACATCGTGTTCCAGTCTTGACCCAATTACTTCCGGTAACGCAACTGCAACCCACACAAGTAGAACTTAAACCGATGAGCTTTACCGTAGCGTCCTTACGTTTGGATGGTATTGTGAGCGACGTCTTTCGCCTAAGTAGGACTAAAATATTAGCCCCCATTAAGGCAGGGCGTTGTAAAGTGAATTGGAAAGTGGAAGAAAACCCTGCTGCGCAGTTGAAAGCCGGCGATGTCATTTCGCTGCAAGGGTTTGGACGCTTTAAAGTGCTTGAAGTGGAAGGCGTAACTAAAAAAGGACGGACACGCGTGACAGTCGGCATTTATGCGTAATGTCTAAATCGAGATCGTATTTTTATGGGAGGTGCACATCATGCCATTGACGCCACTTGATATACATAATAAGGAGTTCAGCCGTAAATTACGGGGCTATGATGAAGATGAAGTCAACGAGTTTCTTGACCAAATCATTAAAGATTACGAAGCCATAATTCGTGAAAATAAAGAATTGCAAAACCATGCAGCAGGGTTGCAGGAGAAATTAAATCATTTTTCTACGCTCGAAGAGACGCTTAGTAAAACGATTATCGTAGCCCAAGAAGCAGCTGACGAAGTGAAGAACAATTCGAAAAAAGAAGCGCAGCTCATCGTTAAAGAGGCTGAGAAAAATGCGGATCGCATCGTCAATGACGCGCTTTCTAAATCACGTAAAGTTGCCATTGAAGTGGAAGAGCTGAAAAAGCAGGCTTCCATTTACCGCACTCGTTTCCGTACACTCGTGGAAGCACAGCTTGAGCTATTGAATCAAGATGGCTGGGAAGCGCTGGATCGCGCTGAAGTAAAGGAATTGTACTAGCATAACGAAACGGCCGCACTTCATGTGTAGCCGATTGACTTTTTTGTCATTTCAAGTTATAACTATGTATTATTCGATAACGATTAGTCATTAGTGAATACTGCATATTCGTTGACGGGAACGCGCCGTTACGCCCTTGTTCTGCAGAGAGTCGGATTAGGTGAGAGCCGATGAGCAAGCCGTAATGAGACATCATCCCTGAGAAGTGAAGCTGAATTTGTTGCCAAGTGACACGCTAGGATGTACAGCGGTCGCGATAACATCAATGTAGGCTGAGCCGGAGCCCTTCCGTTAACGAGGGCACGTATATTGTCTGGTAGTGACAATTAACCCTGATCGATCAGGATTAGTTGTTAGCGCCGTATGCGTGACAGAGTGTCGCCCATGAATGGATTGTGATTGATCAGGGCGGAACAAGGGTGGTAACGCGAGTACGTCTCGTCCCTTTTTTGGGGCGGGGCTTTTTTTATTTTTAACCGTGTTATGGGTCTACATGAGATGAACAGATAGAGAGGATGAGCAGACGTGAAAAAAGTAGATGTAAGAGAACATGCCCGCGTACGCGAGCAGCGCGTATTAGCCAAGTGGAACGCAGAGAACACGTTTAAAAAATCGATGGAATCCCGTGAAGGAAGCCAAAACTTCGTGTTCTACGAAGGGCCGCCGACAGCAAACGGAGCTCCTCATATTGGGCACGTGTTGGGACGCGTCATTAAAGACTTCATCGGCCGTTACAAGACGATGGCGGGTTACCGTGTCGTACGTAAAGCTGGTTGGGATACACACGGATTGCCGGTTGAACTGGGCGTCGAGAAAGCGCTTGGTATTTCTGGTAAGCAAGAAATTGAGAAATTTGGCGTCGAGAAGTTTATTGAAAAATGTAAAGACAGCGTATTTACGTACGAGAAACAATGGCGCGAGCTGACAGAAGCAATCGGTTATTGGACCGATCTGGACAATCCGTACATTACGTTGGATAACAAATATATCGAGAGCGTATGGCACATTTTGTCCACGATTCATGGTAAAGGTTTGCTGTATCGCGGACACCGCGTAAGCCCGTACTGCCCTTGCTGCCAAACGACGCTTAGCTCGCACGAGGTTGCGCAAGGTTACGAAACGGTTAAAGATTTGTCCGCTACAGCTAAATTCAAGCTGGACAACAGCGGCGACTACGTGTTGGCGTGGACGACAACGCCTTGGACGCTACCATCGCACGCAGCGCTTGCGATGAACCCGAACATGGACTATGTTCGTGTGAAGCAAGAAGACGGCGTGTACATCGTCGCTAAAAATCTCGTCTCAGACGTGATGAAAGGCGAATACGAGATCGTGTCCGAGCATAAAGGATCGGAGTTTATTGGTCAAACGTACGAAGCACCTTTCTTGTATGTGAAGCCTGAAGACGCACATAAAATTGTTGCTGCGGACTTCGTCACAGATACGAGTGGTACAGGTATCGTTCATATGGCGCCTGCACACGGTGAAGATGACTACAAGAGCTGCCGTGAGAACGGCATTACGTTCTTCAGCGTTGTAAATGGCCAAGGTCGTTACACAGATGAAGTAACCGATTTTGCGGGTCGCTTCGTTAAAGATTGCGATATTGACATTGTAAGAATGATGTCTGAGCGTGGAACATTGTACAGCAAGGAAAAATATGAGCACAGCTATCCATTCTGCTGGCGCTGTAAGTCGCCTTTGCTCTACTACGCGACAGATTCTTGGTTTATTAAGACGACTGCGGTTAAAGAGCAATTGATCGAAAATAACAGCAAAGTAGACTGGTACCCAGGTCATATCCGTGAAGGCCGTTTCGGTAAATTCTTGGAAGATCTCGTGGACTGGAACATTAGCCGTAACCGTTACTGGGGTACGCCGCTGAACGTGTGGGTATGTACGTCTTGTCACGGCGAACATGCACCGCACAGCCATGCAGACTTGCGTGCGCGCGCTACAACGCCTATCAGCGAGGATTTAGAGCTGCATAAGCCATATGTAGACGAAGTGAAGCTCAACTGCTCACATTGTGAAGGTGGCGTCATGGAGCGTACGTCCGAAGTGATCGACGTATGGTTTGACAGCGGTTCGATGCCGTTTGCACAGCAGCATTACCCGTTTGGCGATGAGAAGACGTTTAACGAACAGTATCCGGCAGACATCATTTGCGAAGGTATTGACCAAACGCGTGGCTGGTTCTTCAGCTTGATGGCGATCTCGACGTTGTTCAACGGCAAAGCGCCGTATAAAGCGGTTATTTCCACAGGTTTTGTATTGGATGAAAATGGTCAAAAAATGTCCAAGTCGAAAGGTAACGTTATCGACCCTTGGGATATTATTAACGAGTTCGGTACAGATGCTTTCCGTTGGGCGCTCTTGTCTGATAGTGCTCCTTGGAACTCGAAGCGCTTCTCGAAGCAAATCGTTGCGGAAGCGAAGTCCAAAGTAATTGATACGCTTGTGAATACACATGCCTTTATGGCTTTGTACGCAACGATCGATAATTATGATTACAAGGCATATGCAGAGCGTCCTTCGAACAATAAGTTGGATCGTTGGATTTTGTCCCGCTTGCATACGCTTGTAGCGTCTGTGAACAAAGGTTTGCAAACGAACGACTTCTTAAATCCAGCAAAAGCAATTGAGCTGTATGTAGACGAGCTTAGCAACTGGTACATCCGTCGCTCGCGTGACCGTTTCTGGGGCAGCGAAATGACAGAAGATAAGCTATCCGCTTACCAAACGCTACGCAGTGTGTTGTTGACGTTGTCGAAGCTTATCGCGCCATTTGCGCCGATGATTGCCGAAGACATTTATGGCAACCTTGGTGGTAAGTGCGAGAGCGTGCACTTGGACAGCTATCCGCAAGCAGATGCAGCCTTAATCGACGCAGACTTGGAGCGCGATATGGAAACGGCACGCCAAATCGTTGAACTTGCACGCAACGTGCGTAACGAAACGGGCATCAAAACACGCCAACCATTGTCAGAGCTTATCGTGTCGATGGATCGTGAATTTGATCTTGGTGGCTATGAAGAAGTTATTAAAGACGAGATCAACGTGAAGCAAATTCGCATCGAAACGAGCGATAACGGCTTCGTCGACTTTACGCTGAAGCTAAACTTGAAAGTAGCAGGCAAAAAGTTTGGCAAAAACGTCGGGCCGATGCAAAATGCGTTGAAATTGATGACGGTTGAAGAAGCGCGTCAAGTGGTCGAGCAAGGGGAATGGAACTTCTCTAGCCCAGACGGTGAATCGTTGACGGTTACACGTGACGAGTTGCTTGTTGAAAAGCAAGCGAAATCAGGTTTTGCTTCTGCTTCTGGTTATCAGTTGACGGTGGCGTTGAACACAGACATTACACCAGAGCTTGAGCAAGAGGGTTGGGTACGTGAAGTTGTACGTGCGATCCAAGATACACGTAAAAAGCACGACTTCCCAATCGAGAAGCGCGTTCATATCGTAATCGCGGTTGATGACGAATTAAAAGCAGCTATTCAAGCCTTTGAAACGACACTGCGTGATAATGTACTTGTTGCAAGCTTGAGCTTTGAAGCAACAGCAGAGATGGAGCAAATCGATCTCGGAACGAAGACGATTGGTCTAGCGCTTTCCATTTAAGCACGAAACCGTGAGTCATGTTAACCGTGAGTCATGTTAATCGCACGAATCAGACCGGAATGGGAAAGCTTGCTATAGGCTACACTACCCTATAAGACGGAAAGGGCTACACGTTGCATGCAGGGTACGCTGTAAGGCGTATCCATATATTCATGCAACGTGTAGCCTCAGTTCCGCAAGCAGGCCGAACATATGACAGGAGAGCGTCGATCTCGCCCAAGCAAATGTAAAGGCGAGGGGCGCTCTCTTTACCTTTTTACCGGAAAGAGGAGTCGATAATATGTCGATGCAAGAAGATGAAACGAAACGTGAAATGGGCCATCTCGTTGAACAAATTCATGAATATACGGTGCAGATGGCGCAGCAATTGGAAAAGTCACGTATCGCTGAATATACCGAACTGCTATTTAAGCCAAGCAAGCTGTTATGGGTGAATTTGCTTGCTGGCACAGCGCGCGGCGTCGGCATAGCGATCGGATTCACCATTTTCACGGCGCTAATCGTGTACTTACTGCAAGTGCTGGGAGCGTTGAATTTGCCTATTATCGGTGATTTTATTGCCGATATTGTGCGAATCGTGCAACGACAGCTCGATACAAAATTGTATTATTAACTATTCGTACACGCTGTTTCGATCGTCCAAATCATCCACATTTGCGTATACGTCTGGCTCAAGTAAAGGCTCGCCTTCACCAGCAGACATATAGCGCTTGTACGTTTTGTTGCGAATAACAGAGACATGCCGGCCTGTGAGATCGGTTGCGATAAAGCTTTCAAACGGCTCAACAAAGCCGTCAAGCTCTTCGGAAGCCTCGATATACATGCGATCGTAGCTATCGATATCGTTTCCTTCCTGCATGGCAGGGGTATTAGATGTGCCCCAAGCTTCAACAATTTGCCAAGCATCTTCACCGTCAAAACCATTTTGCGTTTCTACCTCATCAAAACTTGTACGCCCAAATGGTGGTTGAAGAACCTGTTCTTCAACTGGACGACCGTGAGATACAAAATGTTCAGGGTAATCCTTGATGCAATACATGGTCGATGGAATGGCTTCCAAGCGCTCGAATGGGATCGGTTGACCACATACGACACAAATGCCGTAAGTGCCGCGTTCCATTTGCTGCAAGGCAGTGTCAATACGTTCCAACAATATTTCGTCGTGTTCGTTAAGGGAGATGTCTTTTTCACGTTCATATAGCTCGGAAGCTATATCTGCAGGGTGATTATCAATACCGGACAATTCGCCGGTGTTGTCACGCAGTGAGTGTCCAAGACCATAATGATCAGCTTGCTGCAACCGTTGTTCCACGCTTTGCTTCGAGCGAAGCAGTTGATCTTTAAGCGCTGCTTGCTGCTGCGATGTAAGATTCGACATTGCGGACACACCTTTCTGTCGGTTGAACTGTAGGTATAGGTTGTGCGTTGGCACGAAAAAAACATCGTGGTAAATGCAACAGGGGTTGGATTGGATTGGACGAAAAAAAATCGTATATGTTACAATGAGCGATGCAGACATGTCATGGCGAGCTTATTGCGAACGGTCCGTTCGTAGTCAAGTCATCCGTCTACATACACGTCTACATACTAAAAATGAGGTGACAGCAATCCATGTGGTACTATATCCTCGCAGTCATTGTGTTGCTTCTTGATCAAGGAACAAAATGGCTCGTTGCGACTCGAATGGAATTAGGTGAACAAATTCCGGTAATAGGCGACTTTTTTGCATTTTATTCACATCGCAATCGCGGAGCTGCTTTCGGAATTTTACAAGATCAACGCTGGTTTTTTATCGTAACGACGATAATTGTAGTAATTGGTATCATCTGGTACATGCGTAAAGTTCGCCATCAGCCAGGATTTGCGCTTCCACTAGGATTAAGCCTCATTCTTGGCGGAGCGATTGGTAATTTTATTGATCGTTTATTGACGGGGGAAGTCGTCGATTTCTTTCGTTTTAATTTCGGATCGTATACGTTCCCGATCTTTAATGTGGCCGATATCGCGATTTGTGTAGGTGTGGCCTTCGTCATGCTGGATGCGATACTGGAAATAAAGCGTGAGCGGGAAATGGAAAAACAGATTGACGGCTCTAAGTCATCAGACGGTGAGCAATAAGGAAGAAGGTTAGGATGTCACATGAACGAACAACATAAACAACATGGCCTCGAAGAGGAAACAGACGCTTTAGAGTGGGTTGTTGCACCCGAACAGGCGAAGGAACGTATTGATAAATTTGTGACGGAATCATTGGAGGAAGATGTGTCCCGTTCTCAAGTGCAGCTGTGGATTCGTGACGGCCACGTTAAAGTGAACGGCGCAGCCGTTAAGACTAACCACAAATGTGCAGTTGGTGACGTCATTCGTCTTGTCACGCCTGAAGCAACCTCGGTAAACATTGAAGCGCAACCTATTCCGCTTGACGTTTATTATGAAGATGCAGATGTGATCGTCATCAATAAGCCGCGCGGCATGGTCGTTCACCCTGCACCAGGACATACGTCTGGTACGGTCGTGAACGCACTTATGCACCATTGTACAGACTTGTCAGGTATAAATGGCGAGCTGCGTCCGGGTATTGTGCATCGTATCGATAAGGATACGTCAGGCTTGCTTATGGCCGCTAAAAATGATCGTGCGCACGTCTCGCTTGCGCAGCAGTTGAAAGATCATACGGTGACGCGTAAATATTTAGCGCTCGTACATGGCAATATTCCGCATGACCAAGGTACAGTTGATGCGCCGATTGGTCGCGATGCGGCTGACCGTAAAATGTATACGGTCACGGAACGCAACAGTAAGCACGCGGTGACGCATTTCCGAGTGCTTGAGCGCTTTGGCAATGCGACCTTTGTGGAGCTGAAGCTGGAGACAGGGCGGACGCATCAGATTCGCGTCCATCTGAAGTTTATCGGACATCCGCTTGTCGGGGATCCGATGTACAGTCGCGGTACGCGCGGAATTACGATGGACGGGCAAGCGCTGCACGCTGCAACGCTCGGCTTTGTGCATCCGGCGACAGGTGAGTCGTTAGAATTTACCGCCCCGTTGCCAGAGGATATGGAACTGTTGCTTGCTTCATTGCGCACCCGCTAAGTGCGGTTGGCTAGGGCGTAGTAAGCTGTTCGCTGTTCACCATCAATTGGAATTCAAATAGGAATCAATCGGAACCCTATTAGCCATTAGGCTAGGCAACGTGCAAAAATGCAACAAGTACAAATGTTTTCATTATTCGTCCATTCCAAATAAGATGCGATTCACGCATAGTTATTGAAGGATTTGAAGTTGAGAGGAGATGCAATCATCATGACAATACAACAATATCAAGACACTTATATTCAACAAAACTTTGCAAACCGCATCGGTGGAGAAAATTACGGTAAAGACACAAACATTTATAAGTTTGAAAAGATTAAACGTGCTAAAGCTGCTGCCAAAGCTGCTCATCCTGACGTTGAGCTTATCGATATGGGTGTTGGCGAGCCGGACGAGATGGCAGATGCGGGTATCGTAGCTAAATTGGCAGAAGAAGCGGCAAAGCCGGAGAACCGTGGCTATGCAGACAACGGTATTCAAGATTTCAAGGAAGCAGCAGCTCAATACTTGAAAGATGTATTTAACGTTGACGGTATTGATGCCAATACGGAAGTTGTGCATTCAATCGGTTCTAAGCCGGCTTTGGCTATGTTGCCATCTTGCTTTATTAACCCAGGCGACGTCACGATTATGACGGTTCCAGGCTATCCGGTACTTGGCACGCACACGAAATACTTGGGTGGCGAAGTGTTCAACGTGCAGTTGACTAAAGAGAATAACTTCTTGCCTGACTTGAGCAGCATTCCTGAAGACATTTGCAAACGTGCGAAGTTGCTCTACTTGAACTACCCGAACAATCCGACAGGTGCAGCGGCAACAGCAGCATTTTTTGAGGAAGTCGTTGCATGGGCAAAGCAACACGAAGTGATCGTCGTTCACGATGCTCCGTACGCTGCATTGACGTATGACGGTGTTAAGCCGCTCAGCTTCTTGAGCGTTCCAGGTGCTAAAGACGTGGGCGTTGAGCTTCATTCCTTGTCCAAATCGTACAATATGACAGGCTGGCGGATTGGTTTCGTTGCGGGTAACCCATTGATCGTAAAAGCGTTCAGTGATGTGAAAGACAACAATGATTCCGGTCAATTTATCGCGATTCAAAAAGCAGCTGCATACGGTTTGGCTCGTCCAGAAATCACAGAAAAAATTGCGGAGAAATATTCTCGTCGTCACAACTTGCTCGTATCTGCGTTGAACGAAATCGGCTTTAAAGCAGAGAAGCCAAAAGGATCTTTCTTCTTGTATGTAGAAGCTCCTAAAGGTGTGAAAAATGGAATCGAGTTCACTTCTGGTGAAGATTTCTCTCAATATCTGATTCGTGAAAAATTAATTTCCACAGTGCCTTGGGATGATGCAGGACGTTTTGTTCGTTTCTCCGTTACGTTCCAAGCGAGTGGTGAAGCGGAAGAAGCGCGCGTTATTGCTGATTTGAAGCGCCGTCTTACAGATGTTGAATTTGTATTTTAAAAATTAGTTGCCGATTAGTCATTGACATTGGTATGGTTTAATGGCATAATCCTGTTAGTTGAATATGAACCTTTAAATCAGTCCCGAGAGACTGGCAAGGTAACGCTCGAATGAACTGTCGAGCGTGTGATGAGAGCGGTGCATGGGCATTGTTAACCAACAGAGAGTGGTGGCAATGCGACGATGAGCATTGTGTCTATCTACACGCGTCACTAGACCACAGTTTATGTAATTTCGTATGCATACAACTCCTTGCCTTTGGGCAAGGAGTTTTTTTGTACCTTTTTTAGGAAATAACAAAAGTTATAGCGCAACGAAAGCAGTAGCATACTGGAGCAAGCTGGGTGACATGCGGCTACGATAATCCGCTAGAACAGAGCGGGGAGCAGATGCACAGCATGGCCTGAAGCGGAAGCTTCTGATTCAACAAGGCAACCTGAGGAGGACTATGAGTTTGAAAGAGCATAACGTCATTATGGATGAAGCGGCTATCCGCCGCGCATTGACGCGCATCGCCCACGAAATTATCGAGCGCAACAAGGGTGTTGAGGATTGTGTTCTCGTAGGAATACGAACACGAGGCATTTACTTGGCAGAGCGTATCGCGGAACGCATTCATCAAATTGAAAATGAGAGCGTGCCCGTTGGTGAGCTAGATATTACGCACTATCGGGATGACAAGAAAGAGGATATCCAAGTCTCGAGCAACGAAAGCGGAACGTTCCAAATACACGATAAGAAAATTATTTTGTGCGACGATGTCCTTTATACAGGCAGAACGATTCGTGCAGCAATGGACGCTTTGATGGACCAAGGACGGCCGAAAATGATTCAGCTGGCCGTACTCGTAGACAGAGGACATCGCGAATTGCCGATACGCCCTGACTACGTCGGCAAGAACGTGCCAACATCGAGTACAGAGGAGATAGAAGCGGCGCTTGTAGAAGTTGACGGTACCGACGAAGTGAAAATCGTTCATAACAGGGGGTAACATGAGATGGCAATCATGAACATACAGCATACAACAAAGGAACGAAGCTTGCTTGGCCTACAGCACTTAAGTAGGCAGGAAATCGAATCAATTTTGGACCGAGCCCAACATTGGGAGCGGCAGCCGCAAAAAGTGAGCAAGGTGCTGGATGGGAAATTTGTCACGAACATGTTCTTCGAGAACAGTACGCGTACCCGCTGTTCGTTCGAGGTGGCACAGAAACGGCTTGGTGCGGAGGTCATCAACTTCTCCGCGGTTGCATCCAGCGTCGAGAAAGGCGAATCGATTTACGATACGGTTCGCACGCTGGAATCGATGGGAATGGATGCAGGAGTCATTCGCTTGAAGCCGGTAGGTCTCTTGGAACAAATTGCGGAACGTGTGCGCATGCCGCTCGTCAATGCTGGTGACGGCAACAATGAACACCCGACTCAAGCGCTGTTGGATATGTATACGATGCGCAAACATTTCGGGGAGCTGAAAGGGCTGAACGTCGTCATCGTCGGTGACGTTCAGCACAGCCGAGTTGCACGCTCTAACTATTGGGGTCTCACTAAGTTTGGAGCCAACGTAAGCTTCTGCGCTCCCGACAAGATGAGGGCAGCGGATCTGAATGTCCGCTACGTGAACATGGAAGAAGCGCTGCAAGCAGACGTTGTCATGCTACTACGTGTACAGTTAGAGCGCCACGCTGGCAGCGTTATGAGTTCGGCGGAACAGTATCGCGCCGAGTTCGGCATGACGGTTGAACGCGCCGCCAAGCTTAAGTCAAACAGCATCATTATGCATCCGGCACCGTTCAATCGCAATGTAGAAATTGACGATAACGTTGTTGAGTGCGACAAAGCACGTATTTTTGACCAGATGGGGAACGGAGTACCTGTTCGGATGGCAGTAATGGAGCGAGCGCTCCTGTAAGTTTGTGTGAGCTTGAGCTTGAAAGAAACGAATGGACAACTGGCTTTCGAGAGGGGACGAAATGAACATGCTTATATTGAAAAATGCAAAGGTGCTAAACGAAGACGGACAATTGACAGCAGCAAACGTCTGGGTGGAGGACGGAATTATTCGCCGCATCACGGATGCGAATGAACCCATTGAGGCAGCAGATGCAGACATCCACGACGTTAACGGGAAATTCGTTTCTCCCGGCTTTATCGATATGCACGTTCATTTACGTGAACCGGGGTTTGAATATAAAGAAACGATTGCAACAGGTACACAGTCAGCAGCTAAGGGCGGATTTACTACGATTGCATGTATGCCGAATACGCGCCCTGTAATCGATACACCAGAGACGGTGGAACGGATACTAGAGAAGGCAAAGACGGAGGGCGCAGTTAAAGTGTTGCCGTATGGAGCCATCACGAAGAGCGAGCTTGGACGTGAGCTTACGGATTTTGAAGCTTTGAAGGCAGCGGGAGTTATCGGCTTTACCGATGATGGTGTCGGCGTGCAAAATGCGCAAATGATGAAGGATGCGATGAGTCGGGCTCACGAGCTTGATATGCCAGTCATCGCGCACTGTGAAGACGATTCGCTCGTCAAAGGTGCAGCGGTTACTGACGGTGAGTTTGCTCGCAAGCACGGCCTAAAAGGTATCCCTAATGAATCTGAAGCGATTCATGTCGGTCGCGACATTTTGCTTGCTGAAGCAACAGGCGTGCACTACCATGTATGCCACGTCAGCACAGAGCAGTCGATTCGCCTTATCCGCCAAGCGAAGCAGCTAGGTATTCGGGTTACGGCGGAAATTTGCCCGCACCATCTGTTGCTGTCAGATGAAGACATCCCAGGATTGGATGCAAACTGGAAAATGAACCCGCCGCTTCGTTCGCCACGCGACGTAGCAGCATGCATCGAGGCACTTGAGGATGGCACGATCGACATTATCGTAACGGATCATGCGCCACATAGCGAAGAAGAGAAGGCAAAAGGAATGGAACTGGCACCGTTCGGAATCGTCGGTTTGGAAACGGCATTCCCACTGCTGTACACGAAGTTTGTTGCGACAGGCAAATGGACACTTTCCATGCTTGTGCAGCGAATGACAGCAGACCCAGCGCGCATTTTTAGACTAAATACAGGACAATTGCTTGAAGGCATGCCAGCAGATTTGACGGTTATCGACCTAGAGACAGAGCGTGAGGTTGACCCAAGCACCTTCTTGACAAAAGGACGCAATACGCCATTTACAGGCTGGAAGCTGACAGGATGGTCTGTGATGACACTCGTTGATGGACGAATCGTATGGACAGAGCAGCACGCTCAACAGCCCGTATCACCATAAACGCGTAGCTGGCTGATGAAAATACGAATGATTAAATAATAAAGTGCACGTTATAGGGGTAATACATTGACGGGCAGCACTATTGCACAATTCAACTCATTAACACATTAATGTATAAATTCGTTAACGCACTAATTCGGGAAATAAAAAAATGATAGACAGAGAGAGCGAGGAGTGAAGAATATGCAAGCAAAATTGTTGTTGGAAGATGGGACCTTGTTTACAGGCGTCGGATTTGGAGCAGATGGTGAATCGGTCGGTGAAGTTGTATTTAATACGGGTATTACCGGATATCAAGAGGTGCTATCAGACCCTTCGTATTGCGGGCAAATAGTGACGATGACGTATCCACTTATCGGTAACTACGGGATTGCGCGCGATGACTTTGAATCCATTCGCCCTTACGTGAATGGTTTCGTCGTACGCCGTCACGAACCAGTTCCAAGTAACTGGCGTGCAGAATATAACGTAGACCGTCTCCTTAAAGAGTATGGCATCGTCGGAATTAGCGGAATTGACACACGGATGCTGACACGAAAAATTCGTCACTTCGGAACGATGAAAGGTATCTTGACGACAGGTAGCAAGTCCGTAGAGGAACTGCAAGAGATGCTTGGCATTCATGAAATGGTGCGTGACCAAGTGGCGCGGACATCGACCAAGCAGCGCTACACAAGCCCTGGCGCTGGCGAGCGAATCGTGCTCGTCGACTTCGGAGCAAAGAGTGGTATCCTGCGCGAGTTGACGGATCGCGGCTGCGATGTAGTCGTAGTTCCACACGATACGACAGCAGAAGAAATTCGTCGCTTGCATCCAGATGGAATTCAATTGTCTAACGGTCCTGGGGACCCGAAAGATGTGCCACAAGCGGTTGAGATGATACAGCAATTACTCGGTGAGGTGCCTATTTTCGGAATTTGCTTAGGCCACCAATTGTTTGCCCTCGCATGCGGTGCAGATACAGGGAAGTTGAAGTTCGGTCACCGTGGTGGTAACCACCCTGTGAAGGAGTTGGCTACGAACCGTTGCTACATTACGTCGCAGAATCACGGTTACACGGTTATCGATGAGTCTGTAATAGGAACGGATTTGGAAGTTACACACATTAACAATAACGACAAAACGATTGAAGGCTTGAAGCATAAATCATATCCGGCATTTTCGGTGCAATACCATCCAGAGGCAGCACCAGGGCCGCATGACAGTGGTTATTTGTTCGACCAATTTATTGACATGATTCGCAATCATAAACGCAACCATCCGAAAGCGCCGCGTCAAGCGGAACTCGTAGCACAATTGAAAGGGGTACTGTAATATGCCGAAAAATAATGACCTCAAGAAAATTCTCGTAATCGGCTCTGGCCCAATCGTCATCGGTCAGGCAGCAGAATTCGACTATGCGGGAACGCAAGCGTGCCAAGCTCTTAAAGAGGAAGGCATGGAAGTCGTACTTATCAACAGTAACCCAGCTACGATTATGACGGATACAAATATGGCCGATAAAGTTTACATCGAGCCGATTACACTGGAATATGTAACTCAAATTATTAGACAAGAGCGCCCTGATGGTCTATTGCCTACACTTGGCGGACAAACGGGCTTGAATATGGCGGTTGAACTAGCGCGTGCAGGAGTGCTGGAGCAAGAGAACGTACGCTTGCTCGGTACCCAACTGCAAGCGATTGAAAAAGCAGAGGATCGCGACTTGTTCCGCGATTTGATGCGTGAGCTGGAACAGCCTGTTCCAGAGAGTGTTATTGTTACAACGGTACAAGAAGCAGTAGACTTTGCTAACGAAATCGGCTATCCAATCATCGTGCGCCCAGCTTACACGCTTGGCGGTACAGGCGGCGGTATTTGTGACACGGAAGCAGAACTGCTTGAAATTGTGGCATCTGGTATTCGCTACAGCCCGATCGGCCAATGCTTGATCGAGAAGAGCATTGCAGGTATGAAAGAGGTTGAGTACGAAGTTATGCGCGATGCGAACGATAACTGCATCGTTGTGTGTAACATGGAGAACTTCGACCCAGTAGGTGTACACACAGGAGACAGTATTGTAGTCGCGCCGAGCCAGACACTGTCTGACCGCGAATATCAAATGCTGCGCTCAGCATCACTCAAAATTATTCGTGCCTTGAATATCGAAGGCGGATGTAACGTGCAGTTCGCACTTGACCCGCATAGCTATCAATACTATGTCATCGAAGTTAACCCGCGCGTTAGCCGCTCATCGGCGCTAGCGTCGAAAGCAACGGGCTACCCGATTGCGAAGATGGCAGCAAAAATCGCAATTGGCTACACACTGGATGAGATTGTTAACCCAGTAACTGGCCAAACGTACGCTTGCTTTGAGCCTACACTCGATTACATCGTTTCCAAAATTCCGCGCTGGCCATTTGATAAGTTTACGTCAGCTAACCGTAAGCTGGGGACGCAAATGAAAGCGACAGGCGAAGTTATGGCTATCGGCCGTACATTCGAAGAGTCGATGCACAAAGCGATTCGCTCGCTTGAAATCGGTGTACACCGCTTGTACTTGAAAGGGACAGAGCAGCTCGACAAAGAGACGCTGGAAGCACGTCTCAAGACACCTGATGATGAGCGTATGTTCTTGCTTGCAGAAGCATTCCGCCGCGGTTATACGCTGCAACAGTTGCAAGAGATTACGAAAATCGACTGGTGGTTCCTTGATAAGCTGGAAGGTATGGTGAAATTCGAAGACCGTATCCGTTCGGAACAATTGCTTACATCTGAAACTTTGTACGAAGCGAAGCGCATGGGCTTCACAGACCGTGCAATCGCTGAATTGCGTGCAGAAGGTCATCCAGATGCAGAATACACAACAGAACATGAAATACGAGAGCTTCGTAAAGCTCAGAACTTGCAACCTGTCTACAAAATGGTTGATACGTGCGCGGCTGAATTTGAGGCGACAACACCTTACTACTACTCGACGTACGAGACAGAGAACGAAGTGCTCGAATCGACAAAAGAAAAAGTTATCGTGCTCGGTTCCGGTCCAATCCGGATCGGTCAAGGTATCGAATTTGACTACTCGACTGTGCATGCGGTCTGGGCGATTCAAAGTGCAGGTTACGAAGCAGTCATTATAAATAACAATCCAGAGACCGTCTCGACGGACTTTAATACATCGGATCGACTTTACTTTGAACCGCTCTTCTTCGAAGACGTTATGAACGTCATTGAGCAAGAGAATCCAATCGGGGTCATCGTCCAATTTGGTGGACAGACAGCTATCAACTTAGCTGCACCGTTATCCAAAGCAGGCGTGCGCATCTTAGGCTCTAGCTTAGAGAGCATCGACGAAGCGGAAGACCGCAAAAAGTTTGAAGCGCTCTTGTCCCGATTGAACATTGCTCAACCAAAGGGCAAAACGGTTACTACGGTGGATGATGCAGTAGAAACAGCGCAAAGCCTTGGTTATCCGGTGCTCGTTCGTCCGTCCTACGTACTGGGTGGCCGCGCGATGGAAATCGTGTACTCGGACGAAGAATTGCTGAGCTACATGGAGCAAGCCGTCAAAATTAATCCGGAGCATCCGGTACTTATCGACCGCTACATGCTTGGTAAAGAAGTAGAAGTCGATGCGATTTGCGACGGTGAGACTGTGCTCATCCCAGGTATTATGGAGCATATCGAACGCGCTGGAGTTCACTCTGGTGACTCGATTGCGGTATATCCACCGCAGCACTTAAAGCCAGAACTAAAACAGCAAGTCGTCGACATCACGATTCGCATCGCAAAAGAGTTAAAAACAATCGGATTAATTAACATCCAATTCGTCATCTTCCAAGACCAAGTGTACGTCATCGAGGTGAACCCGCGTTCATCCCGTACAGTACCATTCTTGAGCAAAGTGACGAACGTACCGATGGCTAACGTTGCGACGAAGCTTATCTTAGGTACGAAGCTAAGCGAGCTTGGCTACCAAGAAGGACTGTGGCCAGAAGACAATTATGTGTCCGTAAAAGTACCGGTATTCTCCTTCGCTAAGCTGCGTCGCGTAGAGCCGACACTTGGACCGGAAATGAAATCGACGGGCGAAGTTATGGGCCGCGACTTCCAATACGCGAAGGCGTTGTATAAAGGACTTATCGGATCAGGAATGAAGATCCCGACTACGGGAGCGATTATTTGCACGGTTGCAGATAAAGACAAGGATGAAGCGGTACAATTAATGCGCGGCTTCGTGAATCTGGGCTACAAAATTATCGCAACAGGCGGTACGGCAGCTGCGCTTGAAGAAGCTGGCTTGAATGTCATGCATGTGAAAAAGCTGACTGAAGGCTCGCCGAACATTCTCGACCTAATCCGCAATGGCAGCGCACACTTTGTGGTCAACACGTTGACCAAAGGCAAAACGCCAGAGCGCGACGGCTTCCGCATTCGCCGTGAAGCTGTAGAGAACGGCATCGTATGTATGACATCGCTTGATACGGTAAGTGCAATGCTCGACATGCTTGAGCATATTAACTTCTCTTCCCGTCCGATGCCAATCGCACACAACTAGCACAACTAACCGTTGAGACATCAACTTTAATTTACGAATTCGCGCACAACTTATTAACGAATTCACTCATTCACGAACAACCGAGGGGGCCGAGAGGCCTCCTCGGGTTACGATTAGCGAAGATTTGAAGTTGGATCGATTTCATATGTAGTTGCATGGGTTTGAATATAGACATAACAATTCAGTCAGAGGAGTGGGTCATGATGACACGGAGTAGCTTAACAGAGAACGAGTTGGCTCTGAAAGAGTCGATGTTAGCTGGCAACGATGCAGCAAGCCGAATTATGGTTGCGCTAGATTATCCGGATGTCGATGCGGCGCGTGTGTTAGTACGTCAATTAGAAGGCATCCCGTGTTACATGAAGGTAGGCATGCAGCTATTTTACGCGGCTGGGCCAGAGTTCGTGAAGGAACTAAAGCAGCATGGCTATCGCGTGTTCCTCGATGTGAAAATGCACGACATTCCGAATACGGTAAAAGGCGGAGCCAATAGTGTAACGAAGCTAGGTGTCGATATGTTCAACATTCACGCTGCAGGTGGCGTCAACATGATGCAGGCTGCATTGGAAGGCGTTGAAGCCGCGCTGCGAGACAACCCCGAGTTGACACGGCCCACGGTAATTGCGGTTACGCAGTTGACGAGCACTGATGGGCGTACGATGAATGAAGAAATCGGTATTCAAGGACCGGTTGAGGAAGCGGTCGTACGGTATGCTCGCTTCGCACAACAGGCTGGATTGGATGGCGTCGTAGCATCGCCACAAGAAGTCATCCGCATTAAAGCAGCTTGCGGAGAGTCGTTCCAAACGGTGACACCGGGCATTCGCCCAGCTGGCAGTGAATTACTTGACCAATCGCGTGTAATGACACCGCAAGAGGCATTCGCTCAAGGAACCGACTACATCGTCATTGGCCGTCCTATTACGGGGGCAAAGGATCCACGCGCTGCCATACTAGCTATTATTGAGGAGCTGACAAACAAATGACAACGACAACACTTGAAAAAACAATTGCCCAGCACCTGCTTAACATTCAGGCTGTAGCGCTTCGACCGAACGAGCCATTTACGTGGACATCTGGCATTAAGTCGCCTATTTATTGCGACAACCGCCTAACGATGGGGTATCCCGAAATCCGCAGCACGATTGCGGAAGGCTTCGCATCGTTAGTCAAGCAATATGCGCCTGACGCAGAAGTCATTGCAGGGACGGCAACCGCAGGTATTCCGCATGCTGCATGGGTGGCCGATAAGCTAGGCTTGCCGATGGCGTACATTCGCGATAAGGCGAAAGGACACGGCAAGCAAAATCTAATCGAAGGCCAAATTCGTCCAGGTCAAAAAGTCGTTGTCATTGAAGACTTGATTTCAACCGGCGGAAGCTCGCTTAAAGCGGCACAGGCAGTGCGCGAAGTGGGTGCAGAGCCGCTCGCTGTACTCGCCATTTTTAGCTACCAGTTTGACAAGGCGACGAACATTTTTGCGGAAGCGGGCATTCCATTCCACACGTTGTCGAACTATACAGCGCTTGTGGACACGGCGCTTGAACTCGGAACGATTCAACCTGCTGATGTTGAAGTGCTGCAAGCATTCCGCAGCAACCCAACATCTTGGGGTGTATAATCATATTTAACGCATAACATGAAAGACCGTAAATCATCGAAGCAAAGCCGATGATCTACGGTCTTTTTCATGCTCACATCGGTCTGTGGAACGATATGAATCTCATTTTACAGCACGTTGGGAAGGGCGAATTCGATTGCTACAATAAGAACAAAACTAGATTGTACCATCGCATTTTTCAAGGGGGAATCAGCTTGTTCAACTTATTGGGGAATTCGGAATTTGCTAAGCTGTTTTGGGGACGTGTCGTAGCTAATTTAGGTGATAGCTTTTATATGATTGCTGCGATGTGGCTCGTATATGATCTTGGAGGCTCTACCTTTTATACAGGTTTGGCTGTGTTTTTAATAAGCATCCCGTGTTTGTTTCAATTTTTGCTGGGACCACTCATTGACTACTGGCCTTTACGGCGCATGCTCGCTGTGTCGCAAATCTGTCAAGCTGTCTTATTACTTATGATTCCAGTCGCGTATGCGTTTCAATTTTTATCGGTCACATTCGTCTTGACGATTATGCCGATTATCGCGCTACTCAATCAACTTGTCTACCCTGCTCAATCTAGTGCGCTCCCTAAGTTACTTTCTAAAGAGGATTTAACAAAGGGCAACTCCTTGTTTATGGTCGCCAATCAAGGGAGTGATGCTGCTTTTAACGCATTAGCAGGTGTGCTCGTAGGCTTAATCGGTGCGATCAGCTTGTTCTATATGAATGCCGTCGTCTTTGTCGTTTCAGCACTTATTTTTGCTTCATTAAAGGTCGTATCGACAGTAGTAACCTCACATACAAGCGTGAACTCAGAATCTAACGCTAACTTTAGCGATACAACATCGTCAGCTGACGAAAAGTATTCGAAGCCAGCAAGCTCTAGCCTGTCACAAATGTTACGTACATATGGCCTCCAATTAAAAGAAGGTATAACGATTCTTTTAAATCCGTATATCATTAGAATCATGTTTGGCGTACTCGTCATCAATTTCGCGGGTGGAGCCATATTTGCGATATTACCCCAGTTCGGCGCAAGTCCAAATCATTATGGGTTCTTACTGTCTGCAATAGGCATAGGCAGTATAATCGGCTACTTGATTGCGCCTCGGTTCAACATGGAGAAGTATAAGCTAGGTATGCTTTACGTGGTTGCCTTCCTCGTGTGTGGTCTCGCATGGATAGTGTCTGCGCAAATTTCGATTGCATGGCTATCTATCTTGGTGTTTGGCCTCGGTTGGGTGCCAGGTGGAGTAACGAACATTGTCGCCAATGTATTTTTACAGACGATTGTGCCTGAACATTTAATGGGACGTGTCTATGCGGCTACAGCTAGCTTTGGTGGACTGGCTACGCCATTAGGCTCCTTAGCGGGTGGATATGTGGGTCAAATGTTCAGTAGCCATGTTGTCGTTATGCTGGGTGGATTGCTTATTGTGCTTGTTTCACTCTATTGGCTTATAGATCCGGTTATTCGGCGTATGCCGGCTGCGACACAGTTTGATGCTACTATGTTAATAGAAGCAGGGGTACATCACAGCGATTCTATCGGTAAAATCGCCAAGCAAGCCTAATAGATTGGAGACGCAACGTAGGTTGATACTTATTCCAAGTATCGGCCTTTTTTTCTTACAAGTACATAAATAGTTCAACATTTATATTAAGGAAGCGCTGGAAAAACCGTTACAAAGATTGTAACTTTTCCGTCCTTTTTATCGTTTATACTGATGAAGATTAATAGACTTTGTCCGAGAAAGGGGAAGAACCGAGATGAAGTGGCTTCGCAGGACGAAAAAGCAGGACCCCGCACAGTCAACCCCGGATCTCGCGGCCAATGAGCAGAACGATACGCAACAAAACGCGGAATACATAACTAACAAACCAGAATCAACGATAGAAAAATGGCCCGCACGCGCTGTACCCGTATCGCAAGATGAAAAATTGCTCGAAGTTCGCGGTGTAGAACGGGTGTTTGACGTTGGAAGCGAGAAGCTCCATGTCCTTAAAGGCATTCATATGGAAGTCCGCCCAGGACAGCTCGTCATGCTTAAAGGCCGTTCAGGCTCTGGTAAGACGACGCTGCTTAACATGCTAGGTGGGTTAGATGTGCCAACCCAAGGTGAAATATTGTTCCGTGGGGACGTATTGTCCGCATGGAGCGATGAGAAGCGTACCAAGACCCGGCGGAACGATGTTGGCTTTATTTTTCAGGCATACGCACTTATGCCTTTGTTGTCAGCTTATGAAAATGTGGAACTTTCGTTGCGTATGGCGAATATCCCACGCCACTTGTGGAAAGCTCGTGTCACTCACTGCTTAGAAATGGTCGGATTGGGCAAACGGATGAGTCATCGCCCGTTTGAGATGTCCGGTGGTGAGCAGCAGCGTGTTGCGATAGCGAAATCTATTGCTCATAAGCCGTTGTTGCTGCTGGCTGATGAGCCAACAGCTGAACTTGACTCGCAAATGGGCGCGCAAGTTATGGGGGTATTCAAGCAAATTATCGCAACTGAAAATATTGCAATTTGTATGACAACCCACGATCCTACAATTTTGGAGGTAGCAGATCATGTCTACGAAATGGTCGACGGAAAATTCATTTCCTAATGACGAAAGGAAATCACGCCGTGCATGGCACCGCTATATGGCGGCCTTGATGTGCAGTGCATTGTTGTTCACCTCTGCCTGTTCCCTGCTGCCGCAAGAAGAAGAAGAGGAAGTCCTCCCTACTATTACGGCACCGGCGATCTCAAAAAAACCAGAGCATGATGTAACGACTGGTGAATTCACGACAAAAGCTTCATCGGTTTCGGGCAAAATCATGTCCGAACAAGAGGAAGCATTATCTTTTACGCTGGATGGTAAAAAGATTAAAAATGTACTCGTAAAAACGGGAGATAACGTAAAAGCGGGGCAAAAAATTGCTGAGCTTGACATGGAGCAGGTGGCTAAAGATATACGTAAAGAAAAGCTTGAACTTCGTAAGACGGAAGCAGCATTAAAGAAAGAGCTGCGCGATGCAGAAGCGATCGACCCTGTGCAGCTGGAAGAGAAGAAAGTTAACTATCAACTGGCGCTAGATTCAATTGCCGATAAGGAAAAAGATATGGCCAAAGGCGTGCTGACCGCACCATTTGACGGCACTGTTGTCTCCGTAAAGAGTAATAAAAAAGGCGAGAACTCGAAATCGTATGAGACGATTGCCGTTGTTGCGAACACGTCACGCTTAGTCGTTGCTGTTGAAATGGATAAAGACGACTTGACGAAAGTTTCCCCAGGTATGGAAACGGAAGTCAGCATTAATAATTTTCAGCAGAAATTTAAAGGTAAAGTAAAGGCATTGCCGACGGTTAGCGCTGACTCGTCGCCCCCTAGTGACCGCCCTGATGAGGCTAAGCATGAAAAGGTCGAGAACTTTATGATCGTGCAATTAGATAAAGTGCCAAAAGGTCTTACTCGCGGAACACCGCTTAGCGCGGATGTTATCCTGAACCGCAAGAAAAATGCGGTTATCATTCCACCATCAGCATTGCGCGAGGTAGGCGGACGTACATATGTGCAAGTGGTTGATGAGAAAGGAAAACGTGAAGTTGACATCGAAGTTGGGCTTCGAGACCACACGCAAATCGAGGTAATTAAAGGGCTCACGCCTGGACAGAAAGTAGTGGGTAGGTAATGGGAATTCCGCTGATACGCTTTCTATTTCGGAAAATGTGGAACACTCGTTGGCTTACGCTTAGCACACTGCTTGGATTAATTGTCGCTGTTTCGTTTACGGTCAGCATCCCAATGTATTCGGACGGCGCATTGAAGCGGGTTGTCAAGGATCAGTTGCAACAAAACAGCGAAGGAATACCTGCTGGGTCTTTATTAATACGCTATCAAGCATCAGCAGGAGAAAAGACCGATTTAAACGGGCTGAAAAATGTCGACACGTATATACGTAAAGATGTGAAAGATCAGATCGGTTTTCCTGCTCAAACTTTTGTACAGGAATTATCGTTAAAGGCGACGGAAGTAAACCCTGTTGACCCGACCAAAGTCGATGCTAGCCGTGTCCGTTCCATGTCGTTATCCGCGTTAACGGGATTGAATGACAAAGTGGAATGGGTCCGCGGTGGTGCCTACAAGGACGGCGAAAAGAACGGTGTTATCGAAGTCGTTATGCTGGACGAAGCGATGCTGCGCAACGATCTGCCGCTCGGAGCAGAGTTGGAATATCCGCTGTCTGGAAGCTCAGATAAGACGCTAAAAGTAAAAATCGTCGGATCTTTTAAAGCGAAAAAAGATACGGATGCCTACTGGAGCCAAGGATTCGAAGGCATGATGAATGTGCTCTATACTTCACCAGAGACGTTCACAGGTACTTTGCTGGAGCAGCATAAATTGCAGTTGCAGCGTTCGTCTTGGTATTACGTATTTGATTTGCAAAATATTCAGACAAGTCAGCTGTCGCCACTCAAACGTACATTGGATCGAATCGGCATTGACTTGTATCAGCATTTAAAAGGCACGAATGTTGAAATTTCGTTCAGCAGCTTGCTGGATGAGTTCCGTGCTGAAAGCTTGCAAATGCAGCTGATGTTGTTCACGCTGGCGGCACCGATGATTGCGATGGTGTTCTATTATATTACGATGAACTCTAAGCAGGCATTGGAGAAGCAGCAAAGTGACATTGCAGTACTACGTAGCCGCGGGGCTAGCACAAGGCAAATTACGATGCTTTATTTGCTGGAAGGTTTGCTGCTCGGAGCTGTGGCGCTGTTATTGGCGCCATTGATAGGCTGGTTTATGGCGAAGTCGATAGGCTCGGCCAACGGATTTTTGCAATTTGTAAATCGGAAATCGATCCCGATTGGCTTCTCCACGGATGCGGTTATCGCAGGCTCACTCGCGGTACTAATCGCGATCTTAGCGAGTGTAATCCCGGCAATTGTGTTTGCACGTGCTTCGATCGTCAATTTGAAGCAGAAGCTCGCACGCGGTGATAAGAAGCCATTTTGGCAGCGCTGGTTTTTGGATATTTTGCTGCTGGCGATTACGGGCTACGGGTATTACATGCTGAATGAACGACAGCTAATGTCCTTTAAGACAGGTATGACGGCGGACCAGCTGCAAGTGCAGCCGTTTCTATTTTTCATACCAGCGCTAGCTATTTTTGCATGTGGACTGTTTATGCTGCGGCTTTTTCCATTTATTTTGCGTCTCGTACAACGACTGGGCGGCAAGTTCCTCCCTGTCCCGCTATACTTGACGTTAACGCAGCTGTCGCGTTCTGCTCGTTCGTATTATCCGCTCATGATTTTGCTCATTTTGACGCTGGGATTAGGTGTTTACAATGCCTCGTCTGCGCGGACAATCGACTTGAATTCAACAGAGCGAATGCTATATAAGAATGGAGCGGACGTTGTAATTGAGCCGGTGTTTGAAACGAAGGCCGTGTTTGAACGTCCGACGCCACCGAAAAAAGACGATAAAGGTAAAGGTGGCGGTGGAAATCGCCCTGGGCCTGGTCCAGGGGGCGGCACACCTCGACCGACCAAGAGTATCGTTTCCGAGTTACGATTCGGCGTATTTCAGAACTTGCCAGGTGTAGAAGCTGCGTCGCGTGTCATGAAGAAAAAGGCGAATGTCATCGTATCTGGTAAATCTATTGGCCAAGGTATGGTCATGGGGATTGATAATGTAGACTTTGCTAAAGTTGGTTGGTTCCGTGACAATGATAAATCGATGTTCCCACTGCATCCTTATAAATATTTGGATGCGCTTGGTAAGTATTACGAAGAAGGTATCATTGTCTCATCGAACGTAGCGAAGCAATATCAGCTTAAAGCAGGTGATGTTGTACAAATTTCGCTAGAAGATGAAATGGTAGACTTTGTGATCGTGGCCATCTTGCCTTATTGGCCAAGTCTTTATCCAGACCAAGAGCCGTTCTTTATCGCGAATTTGGACTATATTTTCGATCGAGTTTCGGTGATGAAATATGACGTTTGGTTGAAAATGAAGCCTGGCGCGAAGATTAAGCCAATTATGGAAGCTTTGAGCAAGGAAAATGTGGAGTACGTGTCCATTAAGGACGTGCGTGCGGAAATTGTGGCCCAAAATAAACAGCCGACGCGAGGCGGTTTGTTTGGAATTTTGAGTATGGGATTCCTTATCTCTGTCATTATCTCGTTAATTGGCTACATTTTATATTGGTTCTTCAATCTATCTGGACGTGTCGTGCAATTTGGTATTTTGCGGGCCATGGGACTTTCACGCAGGCAGTTAACAGGTATGCTCTTACTGGAGCAACTGTTTACGGCAGGCCTGTCAATCGGGCTAGGTATTTTGATCGGCAAGCTATCAAGCCGCATATTTTTACCATTTTTACAGTCGGCAGAGAATGCCCAAATGCAAGTTCCGCCGTTCCGTATCGTCTTTGAAGCGCGGGATACGCTGCAATTGTATATCGTCGTGGGCGTTATGATGGTGACGGGTGCAACGATGTTGCTCTTGCATATTCGTCGTCTGCGCGTGCATCAGGCTGTGAAGATGGGAGAGGAGCGTTAAGCCGTGATACAGTGCGAAGGTCTCGTCAAAATTTACAAAACAGAAGATATCGAAGTTGTCGCTCTGCAAGGTTTGAACATTTCTGTTCGGCAGGGCGAATTGATGGCTATTATCGGTAATAGCGGCAGCGGTAAATCGACATTATTGAACATTCTCGGCGGATTGGATCGTCCATCCGCTGGGAGCGTTCGCGTCGGAAAATGGGATTTGCTCAAAATTACCGATGACCAATTGGTGGAGTATAAGCGCGATACCGTAGGCTTTATATGGCAAAACAATGCGCGTAACTTGCTGCCATACTTGACGGCGCTTGAAAACGTTGAAGTGCCGATGATGCTGGCGGGCAAGATGGACCGCCCCTACGCGAAGCAGCTATTGGAATGGGTCGGCCTCGGCCACCGTTTGAACAATAAGCTGCACCAACTGTCAGGCGGTGAACAGCAGCGTGTCGCCATCGCGATTTCGCTTGCTAACAAACCGCAAATGCTGTTGGCGGATGAGCCAACAGGGTCGGTCGATACGCAAACGTCGGACATGATTATGAACATTTTCCGTCGTATGAATCAAGAGATCGGCATTACAATCGTTATCGTTACACACGATTTATCACTGGCTGGCAAAGTGGATCGCGTTGTAGCGATCCGTGACGGCCTGACGAGCACGGAATTTATAAAGCGCAACCCTAACTTGGATGAAGATGAAGAGATGCAGCACAACCATGGTGGGGGATTGCAGGAAGTGCATGAAGCGTATGTAGTTGTGGATCGAGTAGGCCGTTTGCAAGTACCGAAAGAGTACTTAGAAGCACTCAACATCCAGGACAAAGCGTCTATGGAACTAGACGGTGACAAAATTATTATACGAACACCGAAAACGTTGGAGGGATAACATCGATGAATAAGACTTGGGGAAGAAAGCTTTTACTATTAACGCTCGTTATGACAATGGTATTTCCGCTGCTTGCGGCTTGTACGAAAGGTGAAGACGCGCAATCGGGTCAAGAACGTGTGCTGCGTATCGGAGTGATGAGAGGAAGCGGAGATGATTCCTGGTTCCGTTCACAATATACAGATATGTTCGAGTTCAGCAACAAAGGCAAAATCAAATTTGAAATTGTACCTATTTTTAATTATGACGAACAAAGATATACGCAAGACGATGGTATGTGGAAAGAGCCGAATTATACAGAAGGCATGAAAAAGTTAATGAACAGCTCTAATCCGGTTGACATTGTTTATACAAGCCCAAGTGTTCATCGTGCACTCGTGCAAGAGGGAATGGTAAAAGATCTTGAAGCGCTTATGCAGCAAAGTAAAGTGGACATGAATAAATTCGTTCCAGCTGTAGTCGATAGCTTGAAGGCATTAGGCGACGGTAAAATGTACGGTTTTGCACCGACATATTATCCGAGTGCTTTAGTATATAACAAAACAATGTTTAGCGCGGCAGGCGTAGAGGCTCCTAAGGATGGTATGACATGGGATGAATTGTTCCAATTAGCACGTCGTATGTCAAGTGGAGAAGGTAAAAATCGCAAGTACGGATTTTCTTTCAGTCACTATCCAAATGACCTCTCAGATGGAATTATGAGCCAATATGTTCCACCGTTGAATCTACGTACATATGATGATAAAGCAGAAAAAATGATGATCAACTCAGCGCCGTGGAAGCGTGTGTTTGAAACGTTTGCAAGATTGGATCAAGAAAAAATTATTGCCACACACAATATAGAAATGGATCAACCTAAAGACGGTAGCTATAATCCTATCCAATCGGATGTATTTTTATCCGGTCGTGCAGCTATGGTAATTGGGGAATTCAATTACATCAATAATGAGATTGATACAGCTATGAAAAGCGCGGACAAAATTAAAGGCTTTAAACGATTTGATTGGGATATCGTGTCTATGCCTTCACACCCAGAAGCACCTGGTGTAGCAAGTAAGGTAAGTACGGGTGAAGTGTTTGCCATTAACCAAAAAGCAACGAATTCAGAAGATGCGTGGGAATTTATTAAGTTTGTTAGTGGTGAGGATTGGGCGAAATTGCGTTCCCGCAGTACGTATGAGCTCGTATCGCATAAAGATTATGCTAAGCCAAAACAGGGTGTAAATTACAATGTTGAAGCTCTGTTCAAATCCAAGCCTATGCAGCCAGCTAAAAATAGCACAGAGGAACTTGAAGCGCAGAAGCCAGAGTTAAGAGAAGTAACACATTCTGGGTATCAAATTATGAGCGAAGTGTTTAATAAGAAAAAGACAGTTGAACAAGGACTTCAAGAGTGGGAAAAGAAAGGCAATGAACTATTGCAAAGCATTAAAAAGAATGCAAATAAAAAAAATACGACTAGCGGTGGATAGAATTAACCGTTAATTGCGAAAATCGGTGTGCAGACTTCAGCTCTGCACGCCGATTTTTTATTTAAAGTTATGGGGGGGTTCTTTCTTTTTGAAAAATGGGCACATTAAGCGAAGCATGATTAAGAAGGGGATGTCGAACGGATGCAGTGGATTTATTGGGGCAGGCTGTATGAAACTAAATTTCAAGCGCGCACCTTGCAGCAGCGTTTAGAACATGATGCTTGGATTTATGGTTATGAATCGCCGCAGGAAATCGAAGTTTTCCGCTCTAAACGGGGGAAATACGGGGTTCGATTCATGTTTTAAAAAGTTTTTTAAATTTTTTTTGATTTTTACTTGACTGTTCATATGTCTGTATAGTATATTAATACATGTCGCCGCTGAAATGAATTGAAATGAAGCAGCTGACAATGTTGACGCGGGGTGGAGCAGTTCGGTAGCTCGTCGGGCTCATAACCCGAAGGTCGTAGGTTCAAATCCTGCCCCCGCAACCAAACACCATTGAAAACGACTATGGTGCGAGGGCCCTTAGCTCAGTTGGTTAGAGCGGTCGGCTCATAACCGATTGGTCGGGGGTTCGAGTCCCTCAGGGCCCACCAACGATCCAGTTGTTTTCAAAGATTCATAGTTTAATAGTATGCCGGGGTGGCGGAATTGGCAGACGCACAGGACTTAAAATCCTGCGGTAGGTGACTACCGTACGGGTTCGACCCCCGTCCTCGGCACCATACATATGAATCGTAAAGCCCTCATTTTGAGGGCTTTTTTTGATGTTGTACATGGATGTAAGTATGCCAACAAGTATAGCTAAACCATGAGCGGCCGTACATATAAACTCCTTCGACTTGATGTAATAAGGCACATCAAATCGAAGGAGTTTTTTATTTGCATTATTTTAAATGATTGATCGTTTATTAAGGTCGATGGTGAATTGGAAAAGCAAGAAATAACGCTTTGAACGTGTTTTTTATTATACATCCCCAAATTAATGTGTATTAATGGATTGATTACACATATATATGATGTTATATTAGATTTAAAGTGATATAACATATGGAGGGGTTATAAAAATGAACATTGGAATCAGCGGTACGGGCAGAATTGGGCGCATGCTTATTCGCAAATGGATGACGACTACGGTATCAGGAGTACGTTTGGTAGCCATTAATACGTCATGCTCGGCAGAAACTCTTATCCACTTGTTAAAATACGATTCTGTTCATGGTAGATGGGATGCAAATTTCGCGATAGATGGTGGAGACCTACTTATTAACGGACAACGTGTTCGCCTACTTCATGAACGCAATCCAGAGCTCATTCCGTGGCGTCAATGCGAAGTTTCAGTCGTAATAGATGCGACAGGAGCTTTTAATCATAGAGAAGGCTCAGCGCTCCATTTAGCGGCTGGGGCAGAGCGAGTCATTATTACGGCTCCAGGTAAAGAAATGGACTTAACGGTCGTAATGGGCGTTAATGAGCACCGTTTTCAGCCAGAGCGACATAAACTGTTGTCCGCTGCTTCCTGTACAACGAACTGCTTAGCTCCTGTGCTGTACGTGCTGGACAATGCTTTTAACGTGGAGCAAGGCTGGATGACGACTGTACACGCGGTGACGAATGACCAGCGGCATCTCGATAACCCGCACAAAGATTTACGCCGGGCTCGTGCGTGTACGCAATCGATTGTTCCGACGACTACAGGAGTGAGTAAAGCGTTAGTTGATGTGTTGCCTCATTTGGCGCCTCGCTTGGCAGGCTACTCCTTGCGAGTTCCAACGCAAGACGTATCCGTGATTGATCTGAACGTGCAATTAGGTCAAGAAGTGACCGTGCAAGACGTGCGTCAGGCATTCGCTGACGCTGCGAGAGGGACATTAGCGCCGTATATAGCGTTGTGTGAAGAGCCGTTAGTATCGATTGACTTTGTAGGATGTGAGAAGTCAGCGGTGGTCGATAGTCTATCCATGCTTGCCTCTGGCAAACAGGTTAAACTGTTGGCGTGGTACGATAATGAATGGGGCTATGTATGTCGAGTGGCTGATCTCGTTCGTCATGTAACGAGTAACATCACTTTGAAAGCAGACGTTGCTGTAGAAGTGGGTTAAGTATCGTTTTTGAAAATAGTGTCAATGACATTCACGGTCTCGTCAACGCAAGCCTATATGATTAACTGGCTTGCGTGTGACGAGATTGTTGCGTATTGTACTTGTACTTCATAACGTGATTTCTTCTTTACTCTATGTTACGATAGGTGTACATAGATTGAGAGGGATGATCCATTCGATGGTTAACAATGATTGGGCGGACCTACTGCGGGATGAAATTCGTCAACCCTATTTTCGCCAGTTGTGGGGATGGTTAAAGGAACAGTATGAGGATCAGACGATTTATCCTCAATACGATCATATTTTTTCCGCATTAAACTATACCGCATATCAAGATACGAAGGTCGTCATTTTAGGGCAGGACCCTTATCATGGCCCTGGACAAGCTCACGGTTTAAGCTTTTCGGTGCTGCCAGGTGTCCCAGCGCCACCGTCATTGCGAAATATGTTTAAAGAGTGCGCGGCAGACGTCGGTACGACCATTCCGAACCACGGCTATTTAGCGCCATGGGCGGAGCAAGGCGTTCTTATGCTTAATACGGTGCTGACCGTAATGCAAGGTCAAGCGGCATCTCATCGCAACAGAGGGTGGGAGCAGTTTACGGATACGATTATCACATTGCTTAATGAGCGGGAGCGGCCGATGGTGTTTGTACTGTGGGGAAGCCATGCTCAAGCGAAGATTAAATTAATCGACACAAGCAAACATGCCATTATAAAAGGCCCTCATCCAAGTCCGCTGTCTGCTCATCGTGGATTTTTCGGTAGTCGACCATTTTCTCAAATTAATGAGCAGCTGCGTCGTTTTGAAGAGCCAGAAATTAATTGGCAGTTAGCGAACTTATAACATTAGATTATATTGTATATTGCAGCAACTCCCATATTACACAAAAACACCTCTCTATCGATGCTAATCGATAAAGAGGTGTTTCGTTATTATTTCGCGATATACGCGGTTTAGTTCGGATATGGTGTTCTGAGACGGGCTCGAACCGCCGACCCCCACCCTGTCAAGATGGTGCTCTCCCAGCTGAGCTATCAGAACACATGAGAGACTCTATTAATATATCAGCTGAAATACACAATGTCAACCCATATGTTGGGAATGTAGAAGGTGAGTTGCAAACGTTGTTTCTTCTAATTCAACCCATTTGTTCATAGCTATGAATATAGTCTATAGGTTGGAGGGGTTAGATGGGAGCTATTTTATTTGTTTGGGTGCTCGGCGTATTTGTTATCGTGGGAATTGTATGTTGGTATCTTGCACAGTTCGTCATCAGGGATAGTCTTGCCTATGATGAAGAGTTTGTGTGGGGGAGAAAAGTACGTCATTTAATTGATGAAGAAAAGAAACATTAATGTAAGAAGAAAGTGTGGTTATGAGCCAAAGTCAAATCGCGGAAGATCGAGGCTTGCGAGGCAGCAATAAGGTTGGACGTTCCCTGCCGTTTAGATTTGACCACGATCGGTGACAATAACAATAAATGGGCAACGTAGCACCTATTTCACATTGATATTTCGCGGAGGTTGACGATATGCGCCGAATGTCACATTGTTTCGTGGTTGTATGTCTGGGTTTAGTTGTTATGCTGGCTATGTTTAGTGGTTGCAGCCGATTACTTACAGGTCTTCCTGCTTATGATGATGGAGATTTTGATAATCCTAGGCCGTTACTGCCTGTGCAGCAAGATGTGTACCGCGAACAAGTTCCTACAGATGTGTACACACCATAAAAGATACGCAAGTGGATGCTGTCATCGCGTTGTATAAAAGGCCACGCCCTCGTTCGTACACATCATCGTGCTTACGAATGGGAGCGTGGCCTTGTCATGTTATTATGATTTCACATGCTTGTCCGATGTATCGTCAATCGTGGAGTGATCCACAGGTTCAACATCTTCCCACTTTTGGGAGTAAGCTTTTCTGGTTACGGTTAAAATTAAAGCGACCATACCGATGACCATCACGATAACAGCAATAATGGTTGCCATTGTTGTATCCATATAATATTATCCCTCCTCGTGAATTCGCTGCACACTCGACGGTAGTGCTCGCATTGGCTAGAAATAACTATACATGAATTTGATTTTTTTGTATAATATAAAATTATTTTTGTTCACTTATTTATGTGCGAAAATAGTCATATGTGCAAATTGTCGTATATCCGTAAAGGCGGTGCTTACATGATAGCTGAAGTGATTGAAGTAGCAACGGAAGAGCAACTAGAGCAATGTTTAAATATTCGAAAAGACGTGTTCGTTGCCGAGCAGCACGTTCCGCTTGATATTGAGGTTGATGAATATGACCGTTTGGATAGTGAATGCAGTCATATGTTATTGCAAGTCGAAGGGCAATTTGCTGCGACAGGTCGTTTGAAATGGTTGGATGGTACAACGGCCAAGCTTCAACGCATTGCGGTGCGCAAAGCATTTCGCGGTACAGGTGTCGGTCGGACGTTGATGGTAGCGCTAGAACAGCTGGCTCGTGCCAATGGAGCAACAAAGAGCGTACTTGATGCGCAGTGTCAAGCAGAAGGGTTCTATCAATCATTAGGCTACCTTACAGTGTCGGAAGTGCCGTTTGATGATGCGAACATTCCGCACGTTCGCATGGAGAAATCGTTAGCATAACAAGGCTTGGAATAGCATGCAGAACGTATGGTACTTCATCTTCTAGGGCATTCTAGTGTAGTGACTTTAGACAGAAGGTCGGAGCTACAAGGAGGCTTTAGAAGATGGATGAAAGAGAAATATTTGTTGCCGTACAAAAGAACGGCGACGGAGATTTGACCGCTTTTCGCACAAATGCAGGGCGTGATCTGAATTATGAACAAGCGATGACGGCGATTCATGACGGTCAGATCGCAGGGGTAAACATTTTCAAAGGTAGAAATGGAAAATCTTACATTCGTGGCGACGCGGATGGCGATCCGTCGAACAATTTAGATCAGCTGCCTTTATTTTAGGGGCAGGTTTACGAGTATTCTTACCTCAATACCTCATTAAATCTATAACTCAATAAATCTAATAGTCATCTAAATTAAAACTAGTGTATCTGATAAACCTATAAAACACCTGCTCGCCACGCCGTAAGGCATGTTGATGAGCAGGTGTTTATGTTATGTATGCAAGTGTACCATGACGCGTCATTGACACGCTCGTTAAATAGAAAATGGCAAGCAACCGTCTAACGACATCTGCTTGTGCTGGTGAATAAAGCGCATTTTTCCTGTACGTCCTTCATACTGAGGCATTTCATCACTGTAATGCATTAACAAAATTCGTTGTTGAATCGATTCAGGAAGCGTCAGTAGCTCATCAAGCGTTGTATGTACTTCTCCTGGTCCAATTAATTGACAGTCGTGAAAAATAAGTTCAACGCCTTGCTCTTCTACTAATACGCGCAGCAGATCAGGCTGAAATCGCATATCTGCACTGTAAAAAATACGTTCATTTAACAAGATTGAAAAGCTTTGCTTTCCTGGCATATGTGGTGTTTCAAGCAGCTTTACTCTAATGTCCGGTGTTAGCTCGTATGTGTGGTCTGGCTGTAAGGGGTGAACATGAAACACATCGTCCAAAGCTGTAATTTCCTCTTGGCTCAAGCCACCTTTAAGGGTATGTTCCCATAACAAATCAACGAGAGGTGCTGCAATATATAAATTCGGCTTCCGCTTGTAGCGGAATCTGAACTGAAAGGCAGCCTCTTCTAATCCTCCCACATGATCGGCATGAATGTGCGAAATGAGAAACCCGTCAATCTCGTTGAACGTTTTTCCTATGTGATGCAGTGCCATAGGAGCAGTGATGCCGCAATCTATGAGCAGCGTAGTAGAATCGGTATGCAAGAGAGCATTATTGTTGTAATAAGACTTCGCAAAAGCGCTTCCAGTCCCTAACATTTGCAACTGAAGGGCCATTCCCATCCTCCATTCTCTCTATATGGAATTGTTTAACTATTCTATTAACTGTATCACGTGCTAGATAATTGCACAAGCAAGCAATACGAGTAGGACATACGATAACAGTATGAGGCACATTGCGCAGCGTGACCTCCGTAATGTCCAACGGGTGCTAATTCAGTTAGCCGAAGCGAGGTGTTTGTCGTTGAACATTATTTGGAAGGGAAATCAGTATACGAATTCTAGTGAACGCCGGGGACAAGTTCCTCAAATAATTGTGAATCATATATCAGTTGGAAGTATGGCTAGTTTGGATGCTTGGTTTACAAGCCCAAATAACAAAGTATCGTCCGCTCATTTTGGAGTTTCTAAACACGGAGACATTCATCAATACGTCAAGTTGGAGCGTATGGCGTGGACACAGGGCATTAGTGCAGATCGCATTGCTAAAGCTCCTGCAGCTATTGTTCGAGAAAAAGGAATCAATCCTAATTTATATGGAGTTTCGATCGAGCATGAGGGCTATGACGGGAATTTATCGGAAGAACAATTTGAGGCTAGCCTTTGGTTGCATCGCTACATTCGGGATTATGTGAAGCAGGAGTGGGGATATGTAATCCCGTTTAATCGCGAACACATTCTCGGACATTTTCAAATTGACCCTGTCCGCAAATCGAGCTGTCCAGGTCCGAAATTTCCATGGATCAGACTGTATGCAATGTTGGCCAAGCCATCGTGGGAGGAGCAGCAAATGGAACAGTTAAGATTAGAACTGCAAGCAACGAAGGCTGTTGTTGCAGACTTAGAAGCAAGGCTTGCGGTGATGGAGCGTGATCACCATTTGTCCGAAGTGCCAGATTGGGCAAAAGCGAGTGTAAACAAGGCTGTACAGCAAGGGTTGATTCGTACGCCTACGCCATCTTCACATGACTTTTTTCGTATTCTTACCGTGTTAGATCGGAAAGGTTTGTTATAACAATATCGCAACTCTCCTGCAATTTATGAGTATAACATTATATCATAGCAGTTGGAGGTTAGAACGATGAATTGCAGGAGATTTGCAGCTGTAGTCCTGCTCGGTTCGTTGTGCTTTGCCGCGTATTCGCCAGTAACTGCGAACGCACAGGAAAATGCGTCAGCCGAGAAAATTAAAGTGGAATTGAACGGAAATACGATTAAAGAAGGAGGAGGATACATGATAGACGGACGTGCTTTTTTATCGGTCCGTGATCTCGAAGATGCATTGCAAGCCTTTATTCACTGGGATGCTCAGAGTAAAAAGGTATCGATAGAGAAGCCTAACGTCGATTTGTTGTTGTTCCAAGGCAATCAGCCTTTTGCTAAAGTTAAGCCAGGGAAAACCTCCTTTACCATTTTCGTTCAAGCAGACAGTCTGAAAGTGGATGTAGACAAAATTAAACTGACAATTACGGATCATGAAGGAAATAAGGTCGATATCGAAGAAAATAATGCAAATAAGTCAGAAGAAAACTTACTTTGGTACACGACCAAAGAGTTTAAATATGATTTCAAAACAAAAGGAAATTATAAAATTGCTTGCTACTTGCGCCAAAAAAACGGTGATTATGTCTTGATGGCAGAGAAGACGGTCGCTGCTATATAGTGCACAAGCTTAGCAAGCGATCTTTACATACGTGAATACCAGCATGTTCGGCCTTCATTGATAAATTGTGCAGAACATGATACGATACGTGAGTATATTTATTACCTGAACATAAAGGAGATTCACGCATGAGCGAACATAAAGATGGCTGCGGTTGCGGACAAGATCACGAGCACGAACACGAGCACGAAGAGTTCGTTGTCACTTTAGTTGACGACGAAGGCAAAGAAGTTGAAATGGTGCTTGTAGAGACATTCAACGTTGGTGAGCAACTGTACGCTTTGTTGCTTGAGCGCAACAACCCAGAAGCAGATGGCATCATCGTACGTGTCGATCAAGAAGACGAAGATATGGTGTTGAACCCAATCGAAGATGATGAAGAGTGGGAGCAGGTACAACAAGCTTATGATGAGCTAGTAGCTGCAGCTGCACAAGGCGAATAAGATCGCGTTGCACATATCCGCTCAATGATAGAAGCTCCGAGTTTACTCGGAGCTTCGTTTATGTTTATTTTCGTGGATTGAAATACATCGTTCTTCCATTAAATAACTTCAGTTCGGCTTTCCACGTTTTCGCTAAGTATTTGCACAGTTCATTCCCTTTAGCTTTATCACCGTGAGTGGCATCATCAGGCAGCACAACTTGCACGACCTGACGTTGAATGCTGTCACGTTCAGACGTCCCTACGCCAAACATAATGTAACGATAGAGCGGATCGGTTCCTTTTAAATAAAACCATAAATGCTCCTGACCAGGCTTCGTTTCTATCGTATAAGGAAAGGCAGCTTCAGCATACTCCCAACTTAGCTGCTTCCCCGTTAAGCTTGTCTGCTCTCGGTAATGCTGCAACTGCTGTTTCAACTCGTCCAATGAGACTGTTGCTCTAGTCGAACCGTCCACTAACGTTATAGCTGCGCTTTGACTCATCTTTCACCCTCCCAAGGTCAGCGTCCATTTCATCATAACATCGGCCTTTTTAGATGGCAATATTTACATGGGTACCATAAAGGAAGGAATTCGGGATTAATGAGCTTTTTGTACACGATTGCGAAATGTAAAATAAAAATAGGTGGCGGCAGTCACATACAATAATCCCGTAATACTAAACGTGAAGGCGTAGCCCCAGTATGAGCCGTAAGTCGTTACGAAGTAAGATTGTACAGGCCCCATACTCGCCCAGCCGAACATAAATACGGATTGATTGAGTGAGTTCGCGAAGCCGCGCTTCGAATTCGAAATATTTTCAACTAGAATGGTCGACGTGATTGGATTTGCGGCGTTCATCAGCGCTTGTCTAAACAAGAAGCCTATCGCGGCGACGAAAAAGACGTTCGTAAAGCCTGTTAATATAAGAAACGGCAGCGACATGAGCTGTAACGTGACGACTGATTTTACTTCCCCAAAACGCTGCACAAGTGAAGGTCCGATAAGCATCGAAAAAATCGTCATAATTTGACCGAGTGAAATGAGTACCCCGACGGCTGATAACGATGTATCGAATCGATCCGTGAAATACAAATTAAGATACGGAATAACGAGTCCCGAGCCGAATCCAATGAGCAGTTGCGCAAACGTAAACCGTGCAATCATGCCCCATTCGTGTTGTGGGCGTATAGCTTTCGACTCGTTTACTTCAGGCTCAGCTATAGCGGATTGCTTCTGCTGTTCGGTTATAAAGAGCAATGGAATGATCGCAGCAAACGTTGCTATTGAGCCTAGTACAAGTATCATTTGTAAGCTGTAACTGCGTTCAAAGCCAATATGCTGTAAAATGTCACTCAAAAATCCGCCGCTCATATTACCTAATACTTGCGCTGCAAGTACAGCAGAAAAATGCAGGCTGAACATGCGCAACCATTGATCTTTTGGTGAATTGTTTGATAAAAAAGGAATGGCAGTTACTTGGAAAAATGCGGCGAATACGCCAGTGAAGAGAGCGAATAGCTGTAGACTTGATTCGGTTTCGGCGAATGATCTACCGAGTAGACCGACACCGGAGAGAAGGGCTCCAATGATTAAAATATGTTTGCGACTAGTTCGATCGCCTATAAAGCCAATCGGGATAAAGGTTAACGCTGTCGTGAGTGATTGTAAGCTGATAAGGGTTCCATTCATCGTA